>JAJZRQ010000072.1 GCA_021802585.1 Chloroflexota bacterium | reverse complement strand
TCGCCGCCCTCGTGCCCGTGCGGGGCCTCGAGGGCGCGAAGGCGCGCCTCGGCGAGGTGCTCGACGCCGAGGAGCGGCGATCGCTCGTCGAGCGGCTCCTCCGGCGGACCGTCGCGGCGGCGCTGGCGACGCCGGGAATCCCCGTCGTTGCCGTCGTCTCGCCCGACCCCGCGATCCTCGGGCTGGCCGCGGACCTCGGGGCCGCCGCCGTGGCCCAGGTCGGGGGCGGCCTGAACGAGGGCCTCGCGGAGGCGCGCGCCTGGGCGGTGGCGGCCGGGGCGGAGGCGATCCTCGTCGTGCCGGCCGACCTGCCGGCCGTCGACCCGGGGGAGCTCGGGCGGGTGATCCGCGCCGCCCGCAGCCTCGCCACCGCGCAGGCGACGCCCGCGCCCACCACCCGGCCGCTCGTGATCCTCGTCCCCGACCGCGCCGGCGCCGGCACGAACGTTCTCCTCGTCGCCCCGCCGGACGCCATCCCGTTCCACTTCGGCGAAGGCTCGCGGGCCGCGCACGCGAACGCGGCGCGGGCTGCCGGGGCGATCTACCTCGAGGTCGACGGCCCGCTGGAGCTCGACCTCGACACGCCCGACGACCTCCTCGCCGCCGAGGCCCTCGGCCTCGGCGACCTGCGGGCCGAGACGCCGTGAGCGGGCCCCCGCGGGCGGGCACGGCGGGCGGCGGCGTGCCCGGCCCCGCGCCGGGCCCCGCGCCCGCCGAGCCGACGCGACCGGCCGACGCGCTCCTCGTCCTCCCGCTCGCGCCGCTCCCCGAGGTCCATGCCGGGGACGACCTCGCGACCCTCGTCGGCGACGCGCTCGCCGCCACGCCCGGCACCCTCCCCCTCCGGCCCGGCGACGTCGTCGTCGTGACCCAGAAGGTCGTCTCGAAGGCCGAAGGCGCGGCCGTGGACCTCGCCGGGGTCGAGCCACGCCCGGAGGCCGTTGCGTTCGCGGGGCGGTGGGGGCGCGATCCCCGGCAGGTTGAGGTCGTCCTCCGCGAGGCGGTGCGGGTCGTCCGGATGGCGAACGGGGTGATCATCGCGGAGACGCGCCACGGCTTCGTGCTGGCGAACGCGGGTGTCGACGCGAGCAACGTCGGGCCCGGGAGCGGCCGGGTCGTCCTCCTCCTGCCCGCGGACCCCGACGCCTCCGCCCGCCGGATCCGCGACGCGCTCGCGGCGCGGTTCGGGACCGCGCCGGGGGTCGTCATCTCGGACAGCCTCGGGCGCCCGTGGCGCTTCGGGATCACCGACCTCGCGATCGGCGTCGCCGGATTCCGGCCGCTCGAGGACCTGCGAGGGACGCCGGACGCCGACGGCCGGACGATGGCGGCGACCGTGCGGGCGGTCGCGGACGAGATCGCCTCGGCCGCCGAGCTCGTCCTCGGCAAGTCCGCGCGGCGGCCGGCCGCCCTCGTCCGCGGCGCCTCCCCTCCCCCCGGCGACGGCAGCGTCCGCGCCGACGTCCTCATGCCCCCCGAACTCGACCTCTTCCGCTGAGGCCGGCGCGGGTGCGCCGCCGTCGCCGCCCGGGCTGCCGGCGGGCCGCGGGCGAGCCCGCCGCGGCCGCCGGTGTACGCTCGGGGTCCCGCCCGGCCCGCGCCCGGGCACGAACCCGCGCAGGAGCCTCGCCGCCCGTGAAGATCGGCCTCCAACTCAACCGCTTCGACTACGCCGGGGGCGCCCCGGCGATCGGCCCCACCCTCGCCCGCGTCGCCCGCGCCGCCGACGAGGCCGGCTTCGACTCGCTCTGGGTCATGGACCACTTCTTCCAGATCCGGAGCAACGGCCCCGCCGAGGACCCGATGCTCGAGGGCTGGACGACGCTCGGATACCTCGCCGCCCACACGCGCCGGGCCCGCCTCGGCCTCATGGTCGGCGGGGTCCACTACCGGCTTCCGGGCCTCTGGGTGAAGGCGGCGACGACGCTCGACGTCCTCTCTGGCGGCCGGGCGTGGCTGGGGATCGGCGCGGCCTGGAACCAGGAGGAGAGCG
This sequence comes from Chloroflexota bacterium, assembly GCA_021802585.1. Classification (GTDB taxonomy): domain Bacteria; phylum Chloroflexota; class Limnocylindria; order Limnocylindrales; family CSP1-4; genus CTSoil-043. The sequence goes on along the minus strand of JAJZRQ010000072.1, from coordinate 10,125 downwards.
ACGCCCTGGGGTTCCCCATGCCGCCGCTCGGGACGCGCTTCGAGATGCTCGAGGAGACACTCCGGATCGCCCGCGCGATGTGGACCGGGGACCGCGGCACGGAGGAGCGGTTCGCCGGCGTCCACTACACGGCGACGCGCCTCCTCAACGCCCCCCAGTCGCTCAGCCGGCCGCGCGTCCCGATCATGATCGGCGGGGGCGGCGAGCAGAAGACCCTCCGCCTCGTCGCGCAGTACGCCGACGCGACGAACGTGTTCGGCGGCCCCGACATGCTCCGCCGGAAGTACGCGATCCTCCGCGAGCACTGCGCGCGCGTCGGTCGCCCGTTCGAGGAGATCGAGCGCTCGACGCTCCAGCAGGCGCGGCTCGCGGCCGACGGTCGCCCCGGGACGGAGACGCCGGAGGGGCTCGCCGGGCGCCTTGCCGCGCTCGCGGAGGCGGGCGCCCAGCACGCCGTCCTCGGGATCCAGAACATCGAGCAGCCGGGGGTCGACGATCTCGCGGCCCGCCTCGTCGAACTCGTCCACGCGATCTGACGCCGGGGCGAGGCCCGCGCGGGGACGAGGCCAGCCCCCGGGCGGCGCGCCCGTCCCGTCCCCGCCGGCGGCGACCATACCCCCAGGGGGTATCTGGAAGGTGCTACGATTGTTGCCCCGGCCGCGCCTTCCGGCGGCCGCCAGCGCATGAGACAGCGAGCCCCATGACCGAACCCACCACCCCTTCCTTCGGCGGCTTCGCCATCGACTTCGGCGATGCCGACGACGCGGTCCCCGCTGCCGACGCGGTCGCCCTCGCCGGCGAGGGACCCCACGAGACGAGCGTCCTCATCCTCGGCTCCGGGCCGGCCGGCCTCACCGCCGCGATCTACGCCGCGCGGGCGAACCTCGCCCCGATCGTCCTCGGCGGCCACCAGCCCGGCGGCCAGCTGACGATCACGAGCGAGGTCGAGAACTACCCCGGCTTCCCGGAGGGGATCCAGGGCCCGGAGCTCATGGAGCGCTTCCGCGCCCAGGCCGAGCGGTTCGGCGCCCGCGTCGTCGACGTCGAGGCCGAGCGGGTCGACTTCTCGAGCCGCCCATTCCGGGCCTGGGCCGCGGGCGCCGAGTACCGCGCCGAGGCCGTCATCGTCGCCACCGGCGCCTCCGCCCTGTGGCTGGGGCTCGAGTCCGAGGAGCGCCTCCGGGGCCGCGGCGTGTCGGCCTGCGCGACGTGCGACGGGTTCTTCTTCCGCGACCGCGAGATCGCGGTCGTCGGCGGTGGCGACACCGCGCTCGAGGAGGCCCTCTACCTCACCCGCTTCGCGGCGAAGGTCCACCTCCTCCATCGCCGCGACGAGTTCCGGGCGAGCAGGATCATGCAGGCCCGGGTCGCCGAGCATCCCCGGATCGAGATCCACCGCGGCGTCGTCGTCGAGGAGGTCCTCGGCGAGAACGCCGTCACGGGGCTCCGCCTCCGCGAGGTCGCGACGGGCGCCGTGAGCGTCCTCCCCGTCGAAGGCTTCTTCGTCGCGATCGGGTTCCGCCCGAACACCGCCCCGTTCGAGGGCTGGCTCGAGAAGGATGACAAGGGCTACCTCGTCGTGGAGGGCGAGACGGGCTCCCGGATCGAGGGCGTCTTCATCGCCGGCGACGTCCACGACCACCGCTACCGCCAGGCTGTCACGGCGGCGGGCGACGGCTGCCGCGCCGCGATCGACGCCGAACAGTGGCTCGAGGAGCACGCGATCGTCGGGACGGCCGCCGCGACCGCCTCGTGACGCCGGCCCGCCGCGGCCGGGTGCGCCCCGCGGCATGACGGGACGCGGCGGGGCCGGACGGCTCGCCCGGGGACCGTTCGGAGGCGGCGAGCCGCCGCCCCCGATCCCGGCCGAGCGCCGCCGCCGCACGTTCGCCCGGATCGTCGCCTTCTTCGGCCCCTACCGGGTCCAGGTCGGGGTCGTCGTCGCGGCGATCGTCGCGACGAGCCTCCTCGGGATCGTCAACCCGATCCTCCTCAAGCTCCTGACCGACGAGGTGATCATCGGCCGGGACTACGCGCACCTCTACCTCTACGTCGGGCTCATGATCGCGATCCCGATCGTCTCGGGGCTCATCGGCGTCGGCCAGAGCTGGCTCAACAACGTCATCGGCCAGAGCGTCATGCAGGATCTCCGCACCGCGCTCTACGCCCACCTCCAGCGGCTCCCCCTCCGCTTCTTCACCGAGACCCGCACCGGCGAGATCCAGAGCCGCCTCGCGAACGATGTCGGGGGGGTCCAGTCCGTCGTCACCGACACCGCCACGAGCGTCGCCTCGAACATCGCCGTCGTCCTCTCCACGATCGTCGCGATGATCATCATCGACTGGCGGCTCACGCTCCTCTCGCTCGTGATGCTCCCGTTCTTCCTCTACCTCACCCAGCGCGTCGGGCGGGCGCGGCGCCTGGTGTCCACGGAGACGCAGCGCGCCCTCGCCGACATGACGGCGGTGACGGAGGAGACGCTGAGCGTCTCCGGCGTCCTCCTCACGAAGACGTTCGGCCAGCAGGAGGCCGCGACGGCGCGGTTCCGCGACCTCAACCGCGGCCTCGCCCGCCTCCAGATCCGGCAGGCGATGGTCGGGCGCTGGTTCTTCATGGTCATCGGGACGATCTTCAGCATCATCCCTGCGTTCGTGTACTGGCTCGCGGCGGTCCTCGCGATGAACGGCGACCCGTCGGCGCCGACCGCCGGCGACATCGTCGCCTTCACGACGCTCCAGAGCCGCCTCTTCTTCCCGCTCGGCCAGCTCCTCAACGTCCAGGTCGAGATCGCGGGCTCCCTCGCCCTCTTCGACCGGATCTTCGAGTACCTCGACCTCGACCCGGAGATCGCCGACGCCCCCGACGCCGTCGACCTCGACCCGGCCGCGATGACGGGCCGCGTCCGCTTCCGCGACGTCTCCTTCCGCTACCCGCGCGCGCCTGCGCCGGCCACGCCCGCGGCGCCTCCGGCGGACGGGGTGCCCGGCCCGCCGCGGACCCACGGGAGCACGCCCGACGAGGCGGTCGCCGACGCCGTCGTCGAGCCGATCGCCGAGGAGGCCCTCGAGGCGGGGATCCCCGAGCTCGGCGAAGCGACCGGCGACGGGGCCGCGCCGGCGATCCCCCGTGGCCGGACCCGCGCCCCGTTCGGGATCGCGGGGATCGACTTCGCCGTCGAGCCCGGCCAGCTCGTCGCCCTCGTCGGGCCGTCCGGGGCCGGCAAGACGACGACGACGTACCTCGTGCCGCGCCTCTACGACGTCGACGCCGGAACGGTCGAGATCGACGGGCGCGACGTCCGTCGCCTCACCCTCGCCTCGCTCGGCCGGGCGATCGGGATGGTCACCCAGGAGACGTACCTCTTCCACGCCTCGATCCGGGCCAACCTCCGCTACGCCCGGCCCGCCGCCTCGTCCGCGGAGCTCGAGGCCGCCGCCCGGGCGGCGGCGATCCACGAGCGGATCCTCGAGCTCCCCGAGGGCTACGACACGGTGGTCGGGGAGCGCGGGTACAAGCTCTCGGGCGGGGAGAAGCAGCGGATCGCGATCGCCCGGGTCCTCCTCAAGGATCCCCGGATCCTCATCCTCGACGAGGCGACCTCCGCCCTCGACACGGTCTCCGAGCGGCTCATCCAGGCCGCCCTCGAGCGGCTCATGGAGGGCCGCACGACGATCGCGATCGCCCACCGCCTCTCGACGATCCTCCGCGCCGACCTCATCCTCGTGTACGAGCGGGGGCGGATCCGCGAGCAGGGCCGGCACGCGGAGCTCCTCGCCGCGGGCGGTCTCTACGCGCGGCTCTACCACGAGCAGTTCGAGGCGCCCGTCGCCGCGCCGGGCTCCCGCGCGGGCTGATCCGCCTCCGGTCATTTGCGCATACGCGCAACAACTGGGCTAGACTGGTGCGACGTCCCCCGGCGCCCCCGCGGGGCACTCGCACGCGCAGGAGCAGACATCCGCATGGCCCTCAAGACCGCCGACCTCCGCCACGACGGCGGGCTGCGCTTCGTCGCCCGGACGGGCTCCGGGTTCGAGGTCGTCATGGACGACGAGACCGGCGCGACGGGACCCCGGCCGGTCGAGCTCCTGGCGGTCGCGATCGGCGGGTGCACCGCGATGGACGTGACGAGCATCCTCGAGAAGAAGCGGCAGGCCGTCTCCCGGTACGCGGTCCGGGTCGAAGGGATCCAGCGGACCGCCCATCCCCACGCCTTCCGGCGCGTCGAGATCGTCCACGAGGTCGAGGGCCCGGCAGTCGAGGTCGAGGCCGTCCGGCGCGCGATCGAGCTGTCCGCGACGCGCTACTGCTCCGTCTCCACCGCGCTCGCGAGCGGGATCGCGGAGCTCCATCACCGCTACGTCGTCATCTCGCCGGAGGGCGCGGCCCCCGTCGCCGGCGAGGCCCTCGTCACCGGGCCCGGCCAGGAGCTGCCCCCCGACGAGGGGTAGGGCCCGCCGCCGGCCCGGCGCTTCCCCACGCGGCGGCAGCCCCCGCGCGTGCCGGCGCGGACCGTTTGCATGACTATGCGCGACCGTCGTATAGTCATGCGCGAAATGACGATCCCGGCAATCCGGCTCGACCGGTCCGACCCCTCGCCCGCCCGGCCGCCCGCGAGCGGCCCGGCGTGCGCCGCCCGCGCGTCGGCGACGCCCGAGCGCCCGTGAGCGCGGCGGAGGAGGGCGCGGTCCGGGTCGCGCCGGGGCGCCGGGCCGTGCCGCTCCCCCGGGGACCCCGGGCGGACGGCTCCCCGCTCCGCGTCGCGATCGTCGGCGCGACCGGCTACGTCGGCGCCGAGCTCGTCCGCCTCCTGACGCGGCACCCGCGCGTCGAGATCGTCGGGCTCGTCGGCCGCGGGCGGAGCCACGAGCCGATCGGCGGGACGCACATCCACCTCGACCGGACCGGGCTCCATGTCGACGCCACGGTCCCCGACGCCGATGCCGTCTTCCTCGCGCTCCCCCACGGCGCCGCCGCGGAGATCGTTCCCGAGCTCGCCGCGACCGGCGCCGCGATCGTCGACCTGGGCCCCGACTTCCGCCTCCACGACCCCGCCGACTACCCGCGCTGGTACGGCTTCGAGCACCCCCGCCCGGACCTCCTCGCCGGCGCCGTGTACGGCCTCCCGGAGCTCCATCGGGCCGAGCTCGCCGCGCTCCGCGGCGCGCCGGCCGCGATCGTCGGGGCACCGGGCTGCTACCCGACGGCGACGCTCCTGGCCCTCGCCCCGCTCGCCGCCGCCGGGCTCATCGGCGACCTCGTCGTCGACGCGAAGTCCGGCGTCTCGGGGGCCGGCCGCGAGCCGCGCCAGGACCTCATGTTCGGTGAGGTGAACGAGAGCGTGAGGGCGTACGGGGTCGGCGGCCACCGCCACGTCGCCGAGATCGAGCAGGAGCTGGCGGGGCAGGCCGCCCGGGCGCCCGGCGGCGGCGGGGCGAGCCCCGGGGTGCACGGCGTCGACTTCCTTCCCCACCTCGTCCCGATGACGCGCGGGATCCTCGCCGCGTGCCACGTCCGCCCGACGCGCCCCGTCGGGCAGCGCGAGCTCGACGCCCTCTACGCCGAGGCGTACGCCGACGAGCCGTTCGTCCACGTCGTCACGCAGGCGCCCGCCACGAAGCACGTCCTCGGGAGCAACGCCTGCCGGGTCCACGTCCGCGCTGACGAGCGGACCGGGCGCGTCCTCGCGATCGGGGTGATCGACAACCTCGTGAAGGGAGCAGCCGGCCAGGCGATCCAGGCGTTCAACGCCGTCCACGCGCTGCCCGAGGCGACGGGCCTCGAGCAGCACCCCCTCGTCCCGTGACGGGCGTCCCGGCGTGACGGGCGAGCGCGCCGCGACCGGCGAGTCGGGGACCTCGTCCCGGCCCCCGGCGCCCGCCGGAACCGACGTCCTCGCCGCCCTTCCCTCGGACCTCCCTGCGGTCGAGCGGCGCGCGGTCGCCCCGCCCGGCTTCACCGCCGGGGCGACGACGTGCGGGATCAAGGCGAACGGCCGTCCCGACCTTGCGCTCGTCCGGACGACGGGCGGCCCCGCGGCGGCCGCCGCCGTCTTCACGACGAACCAGGTCGCCGCGGCGCCGGTCCAGGCCTCGCGGACGAACCTCGCCGTCACGCGTCCCGCGGGGAGGGGCGACGGCAGCGACCACTTCGGGCGGGCCGAGGCGGTGATCGCGACGAGCGGCTGCGCGAACGCGGCGACCGGCCTCGCCGGCCTCGCCGACCAGGTCGCGATCGCCGGGGCGGTCGCGACCCATCTCGGGGTCGACCCGCTCGCGGTCCTCAGCCTCTCGACGGGGGTCATCGGGACGCGGCTGCCCGTCGCGCGGGTCGTGGCCGGGATCGCGACGCTCGCGGCCGGGGGCCTCGCGGCCGGGGAGCCGGGCCTCGCGGCGGCGGCGGAGGCCCTCCGGACGACCGACTCGGTCGTGAAGGCGGCGACGGCGATCGTCGCCATCCCCGGGCCGGGCGGCGAGCCGGTGCGGGTCACGGTCTCGGGAATCGCGAAGGGGGTCGGGATGATCCACCCGCGGATGGCGACGATGCTGGCGATCGTCCTGACCGACGCTGCCGTCGACCCGGCGACGCTCCACGGCCTCCTCCGCGCCGCGACCGTGCGGACCTGGAACCAGCTCAGCGTCGACGGCGACACGAGCACGAACGACACGGTCCTCCTCCTCGCCTCCGGGGCAGCGGGGGCGGAGGAGGTCCTCCCGGGGAGTGCCGCGGCGATGGCTCTGGGGGGCGCGATCGAGGCCGTGGCCCGCTCGCTCGCCCGCCAGCAGGCGGCAGACGGCGAGGGAGCCACGACCCTCGTCACCTGCCAGGTCTCGGGCGCCCGGGACGACGTCGACGCCCGCGCCGTGGCACGCTCCGTCGTCGCGAGCAGCCTCGTGAAGGCCGCCGTCCACGGCCGCGACCCGAACTGGGGCCGGATCGCCGGGGCGGCCGGGAACGCCCGCCTCGGCGAGGTCCGCCTCCTCGAGACGGCCGGCCTCGCCCACGCTGAGGCGTGCGCGAGGGCCGGGTCTCCCGCCTTCGTCGACCCGGAACGGATGCGGATCGCGATCGCCGGCCACCACGTGTACGACGGCCCGACCGGCGGTCCGGTCCCCTTCGACCGGGCAGCGGCGCGGGCGGCGATGGAAGGGCCGGAGGTCCTCGTCCGCCTCGACCTCGGCCTCGGCGATGGAACGGGCGAAGCGTTCGGCTGCGACCTCACCGAGCAGTACGTCATCGAGAACGCGGAGTACACGACGTGAGCGAGGTCCTCGTCCTCAAGCTCGGGGGCACGACGCTCGCCGACCAGCGCCAGGTCCTCGCGGAGGCGGCCGCCGTCGCCCGGCGCCGGCCCGTCGTCATCGTCCACGGCGGCGGGAGGCGGATCACCGACTGGCTCGACCGGCTGGGGGTCCCGACGCGCTTCGAGGCCGGGCTGCGGGTCACCGACGCGCCGGCGATCGAGGTCGCCGCGGCCGTCCTCCGGGGGGTCGTCAACAGCGAGCTCGTCGCGGCGCTCCGGGACCTCGGCGTCGACGCCGTCGGCCTGTCGGGAGTGGACGGGGGCCTCCTCGTCGCGGAGCGCGTGCCGGGGATGGGCCTCGTCGCCCATGTCGTCGGGATCTCGCGCGACCTCCTCGACGCGGTCCTCGTCGCCGGCCAGGTCCCGGTCGTCGCGCCGCTCGCGCGGGACGAGGACGGCGTCGTCTGCAACGTGAACGCGGACGACGCGGCGGCCGGCCTCGCCGCTGGGCTCGGCGCCCGGCAGCTCGTCCTCATGACCGACGTCGACGGGATCCGGGGCGCGAATGGGGCGAAGGTCCCGACGCTGGGCGTCGCCGAGGCGGAGGCGCTCATCGCCGCCGGGACGATCTCCGGCGGGATGGTCCCCAAGGTCCGCGCCGCCCTCGCCGGGATCGCGGCGCCGGGCGCCGAGGCCGTCATCTGCGACGCCGCCGCGCCGGCGGCGCTCGCCCGGGCCCTCGACGACCCGTCGTTCGGGACGCGGGTGACCGCCGGTCGCGATGCGACGGGCGGGGCCCGGTGAGGGGCGGCGCCGCGGTGGCCGGCCCGCCGCGCCCGGCCGAGGCGGCCCGCGCCGCCCGCCGCCGGACGATCCTCGACCTCGTCGCCGGCCGGGCGGTGGGGAGCCAGGAGGAGCTCGCCGGGCTCCTCCGCGAGCGTGGGTTCGCGGTCACCCAGGCGACGGTGAGCCGCGACATCGCGGACCTCGGCCTCGTGAAGGCGCCCCGCGGCGATCACCACGCGTACGTGACGCCGGGCGCCCTCGCGGGTCGGCCCGGGCCGGCCGACCGCCCGCCGCGGCCCGACGTCGACGAGGCCCGTCTCCGGCGGATCCTCGCAGACTACCCGGCGAGCGTCGCCCGCAGCGGCCTCACGCTCGTCCTCGTGACCCGGCCGGGCGCAGCGTCGGCGATCGCCCAGGCGATCGACGAGTCGAGCCTCGCCGACCAGGTCGGCACGCTCGCCGGCGACAACACCCTCCTCGTCCTCTTCGCCGACGAGCCCGCCCTCGAGCGCTGGCGGGCCCGCTTCGCGGCGATCGCGGTACGGGCGGCGGCCGGAGCGCCGGCGGCCGACGGCGCCACCACCACGACGTCCCCCCAGGATCCCCGCACGGAGGCTCAGCGATGAAGCAGAAAGTCGTCCTCGCATACTCGGGAGGCCTCGACACGTCGGTAGCCGTCGCCTGGCTTCGCGAGCAGTTCGACGCGGAGGTCGTCACCCTCACCGTCGACCTCGGCGGCGGCTCGCTCCGCGAGGGCGTCGAGCGGCGCGCCATCTCGGCCGGCGCGAGCCGCGCGTACGTCGTCGACGCGAAGGAGACGTTCGTCCGCGACTTCTGCTGGCCGGCCCTCCAGGCGAACGCTCTCTACCAGGGCGTCTACCCCCTCGCCACGGCCCTCGCCCGGCCGCTCATCGCGCAGCTCCTCGTCGAGGTCGCCCAGAAGGAGGGGGCGACCGCGGTGGCCCACGGCTGCACCGGCAAGGGGAACGACCAGGTCCGCTTCGACGTCGCCACGCACGCCCTCGACCCGGGGCTCGAGGTCATCGCCCCGATGCGCGTCGGGATGGGCCTCAGCCGCGAGCAGTCGATCGACTACGCCGCCGCCCGCGGGATCGAGCTCCCGATCACGAAGGCCTCGCCGTACTCGATCGACGTGAACATGTGGGGCCGCTCGTGCGAGACGGGCGTCCTCGAGGACCCGTGGGTCGCCCCGCCCGCCGACGCGTTCGCCTGGACCGTCGACCCGGGCGCGGCCCCGGCCGCGGTCGAGATCGTCGTCGGCTTCGAGGGAGGCGCCCCGGTCTCCATCGACGGCGAGCGGCTCGGCCCCGTCGCCCTCGTGGAGCGCCTGAACGCCCTCGGCGGCGCCCATGGCGTCGGCCGCGTCGACCACGTCGAGGACCGGCTCGTGGGGATCAAGAGCCGCGAGATCTACGAGGCGCCGGCCGCGGCGATCCTCCACGCCGCCCACCGGGCGCTCCAGGGGCTCGTCCTCTCGAAGGACACGCTCCGCTTCAACCGCCTCGTCGCCCACGAGATCGCCCAGCTGACGTACGACGGGCTCTGGTTCAGCGCCCTCCATCGCGACCTGCGGGGCTACGTCGCGAGCGCCGACCGCACCGTCTCCGGCGACGTCCGCGTCCGCCTCGACCATGGCTCGGCGACGGCGAACGGCCGCCGCTCGCCGCTCTCGCTCTACGACCGGAACCTCGCGACGTACGACGAGGGTGACGCCTTCGACCACGCGAGCGCCGTCGGCTTCATCGAGATCTTCGGCCTGCCGCTCCGGGTCGAGGCCGCCCGCCATGGCGCGGTCGGCGCCCATCACGGGGCAGCCTGGACGTGGACGCTCCCGCTCCTGCCCGACCTCCGGGTCGCGGTCACCGATCCGGTGGCAACCCCCGCGGCTGGCTGAGCGGCGGGATCCGGCGGGCGGCGGGCGGAGCCTCCGGGGTCGCGCGCGGACGCCCGCCGCCGGATCGCGCGACAATCGGGCGCGATGACGAAGCCGCGCCGCGTCCTGCCAACCCAGCCCGAGCCCGCGGCTCCCGAGCCCGCGGCTCCCGAGCCCGCGGCTCCCGAGCCCGCGGCTCCCGAGC
>JAJZRQ010000071.1:9585-12126 GCA_021802585.1 Chloroflexota bacterium | reverse complement strand
GTCGAAGATGAACGTCTTCGTCGCCTCGAGCGTCCGCTGGACCATCGCCGTGAGCGCCTCGACTTCGTCCCGGGCCGCGGCCGGGTCGCGGTCGAGGAGGCGCTCGACGATCTGGGCCTGGAGGACGATGTTCGTGAGGCTCTGGGCGGGCCCGTCGTGCATCGCCCGCGCGATCTCCCGCCGGAGGTCTTCCTGCGCCGCGAGGACGACCCGCCCCATCGAGGGCGCCGGCGGCTCGCCCGCCGTCCCCGCGTGGGGGGCCGCTCCGTCCGCCGGCTCCGGGCCGCCCCCCGCCGCCCCCGCCACGGCCTCGCGGAGCCGGACGAGGCCGTCGCGGTACCGCTCGAGCGTCTTCTGCTTCCCCGCGAGGACGTCGAGCTGGGCCTCCATCACGGCCGCCCGCCGGGTGAGGGTAACGAGCTGGGCGTTCGCCTCGGCCAGCTCGGCCGGCGGCGCCGCCGGGCCGAGGGCGGCGAGGCGCTCGGCCGCCTGGACCCGCCGCTGCTCGTGCCGGCCGGCCTCGGTGCGGGCCTGCCCGACGAGGAGGTCGATCTCGGCGAGCTCGCGGGCCAGGCCGTCGAGGTCGCGCTCCAGGAGCTCCGCGGGGCCCTCGCCCATCGCGGGCCGTCAGTCCTCGGGCATCCGGATCCAGCCCTGGCGCATCGCGTACACCACGGCCTGGGTCCGGTCGTTCACGGCGAGCTTGCGGAGGATCGAGCTCATGTGGTTCTTCACGGTCTGCTCGCTGATCGAGAGCTGGTAGGCGACCTGCTTGTTCGTCATGCCCTGGGCGATGTTGTCGAGGATCTCGACCTCGCGCGGGGAGAGCGGGGCGAAGATCGGCGCCGCCTCCTGGCCGTAGATCGCAAGCTCGCGGAACTCCTTGAGGACTCGCGAGGCGACCGCCGGCTTGGCGAACACCTTGTCGTTGATGAGGAACTCGCCGGTCGCGACCCGCCGGATGATCGTGACGAGGTCGTCCGGCCCCACGTCCTTGAGGATGAACGCGGCGGCGCCGGCGCGGATCGCCTGGAACAGCGCCTCTTCGTCCTCGTCAGGGGCGAGGATGATGATCCCCGTCGCCGGCAGGTCGCGCTTGATCCGCTGGGTCGCCTCGATCCCGCCGGGCGCCGGCAGGGACAGGTCCAGGAGGATGATCGCGGGATCCGACTCCAGCGCCGCGTCGTGCGCCGAGCGCCCATCGTCGGCCTCGCCGACGATGTCGAAGTCGGGCTCGCGCTCGAGGATCGCCCGCATCCCGACGCGGACGAGGGCGTGGTCATCGACGAGCAGGATCCGGATCCGCTCGTCGCCGCCGCGCCGGTCGGGGCCGCCCCGCCGGCGGTCCGGCCCGCTGTAGCTCATGCGCTGTCTCCTCTCTCGCCGACGGGGACGTCGAGCACGACGACGGTCCCATCCGCGGGCTGCGAACGGACCTCGAACCGGGCGCGGGCGAGCTCCGCACGCTCGCGCATGAACTGCAGCCCGAACGTCCGCCGGCCCAGGCCGGCGACGGTCTCTGCGTCGAAGCCGCGGCCGTCGTCGCGGACCTCGAGGACCCAGTGCCCGCCGCCGCTGTGGGTGGTCAGGCGGACGTGCCGCGCCGCGGCGTGCTTGCGGACGTTCTGGAGGGCCTCCTGGAGGACCCGGAGGACGACGACCTGCTCCGCGTCGCCGAGCTGGGACGCCGGTGCCGCGAGGTCGACTTCGAGCTGCGCGCCGGTGAGCGCCGCGAGCGTGTCGGCCGCGTCCCGGATCGCGCCGTCCAGCCCGACCTCGTCGAGGATCGGCGGACGGAGCTGGCTGATGAAGGCGCGGACCTCGCCCAACTCGCGGCGCAGGCGCTCCCGCAGGTAGCGCAGCTCGATCCGGGCGGCGGTGCGGTCGCGGTCGAGGATCTTCTCGATGTACTCGACCCCGAAGATCGCGTTCGCGAGGGCCTGCGCGGGGCCGTCGTGGACTTCCTGGGCGAGCCGCGTCCGCTCCGCCTCCCGGGCCTCGACGATCCGCATCTGGAGGTCGTCGGCGAGCTCCGGGCCGGCAGGCTCCGCGAGGAGCGACGCGTCACCCCGCTCGAGGAAGAGCCACGTCCGCTCGAGGCCGCGCACGGCGAGCTCGAGGCGCGAGAGCTCGGCCTGGCGCTCGCCGAGCTCGGCGGTGCGGAGAGCGATCCGCCGGCGCAGGTCCCCCGCGCCCGCGTCGCCCGCGCCAGCGCCTGAGCCACCCGCGCCAGCGCCTGAGCCACCCGTCCCGTTCGAGCCGGGATGGGCCGCCTGGAGGTCGACGAGGACCCGGCGATCCTCCTCGTCGAGGACGTCGCGGTCCTCGTGCCATCCCGCGAGCTCCTCGTGGAACGACTCGCGGTAGCGGGCCGTGATCGCGCGCAGCGCGTTCGCGGCGTGGGCGAGGGCCTCTTTCGCCTCCGCGTGGAGGCCGTCGAACCGCCCTGCCGCCGTGCCGCCGGTGCCGATCTCCGCGCTCATCTGGCGGCCAGTATACGGGCGCTCACGGGCACGCCACCCGCAGGACGAGGACGTCCGC
>JAJZRQ010000071.1:0-9485 GCA_021802585.1 Chloroflexota bacterium | reverse complement strand
CGCCACCGGCCTCGCCGCCGCCCTCGCCGCTTGCGCCGGCCGGGGCGGGCAGGTCCATCGGGACGAGGCAGGCCGCGTCGGGATCCGAGGCCAGGCGCGCCGGCCAGCCGCCGTGAACGCCGTCGACGACGACGAGCCGCGCCCCGAACGTGCGGGCGAGGTCGAGGACGCTCGCGACGGGCTCGTCGGGCAGGGCGAGGGCCCGGACGCGGGCCGTCTCCGCGACCCAGATCGGGTGGCTCGCGATGACCGGGGCGGTCCCGTCGAGCGGCACGCCGGCGGCCTCCATCCGCCGCGGCAGGTCCGCGTAGGCGGCCGCCGTGGCCCGCGCCAGGTCGCCGTACGCGATGACGCCGGGCACCGCGAAGAGCGCCGCCCCCAGCCCCGCGAAGAGCGGCCCCAGCCAGGCGACCGGGCGGGTCCAGCCGCGCCGCCGGCCGATCCATGCGAGCCCCTCATCGAGCCCGGCGAGGCCGGCGACGAGGAGGAGCACGGACGCCGGCACGGACGCGTGGAGGAACGTCCCCCAGCGGGTCTGGACCGGGAAGACGAGGGAGGCGACGAGGAACGTGACGAGGGCGAGCACGAGGAGCGGCCGGAGTGCGCGGAGCCGGGCCGCCCACGGCAGGGCGAGGAGGCCGACGACGGCGAGCGGCGCCCCCGGGATGAGGAGGACGGAAAGAAGGTCGTGGCCCAGCCCGCCGACGCGCTGGTCGAGCCACGCCGCCGGCCCGAGGGCGACGTACTCGGCGAGCGTCGCCGGGTGCCGCCAGGCGAAGATCTCGTAGCCCGTCACCGCCCAGGCGTTCGCGAGCGCCTGGCCGGGGAGCGGCGTCCCGAACGTCGCCCAGTCGCGGATGACCCACGGCGCCACGACGGCCGCGGCGACGAGCGCCGGGACGGCGATCCCCGCCGCGACGGCGCGCCACCCGCGCTCCCGGAAGGCCGCCGCCGCGACGAGCGCCCACGTGGTGCCCACCCAGGCCGCCTCGTTGCGGGCGAGGGCCGCGACCCCGATCGCCGCTCCCAGGGCGAGGAGTCGGGGGTCGAGGGCGCGCGCCGGCGGCCGCCGCACGAGCCGGACCATGAGGAGGCACGCGACGAGCGCCGGCAGGGCGAACGCGTTCGTCGAGTCGAGGTGCGCCGAGGGGAGGACGAGCGGGAGGGCGACCGCGGCGACGATCCCGGCGCCCACGGCGAGCGTCCGCGACCGCTCGGCCCCGAGTGATCGCTCCTCGGCCACGTCGGCGGCGATCCGCCAGGCCGCCACGGCGACGAGTGCGCCGAGGACCGCCGCGACGGGGAGCGTCGTCGCGTACGCCGTCGAGCCGGCCACGAGCATCGCCCCGAGGCCGAGGAGGCTCGGGAGGGGGAGCCAGATCTCGAACGCCGGGCGCGGGAAGAAGAGGCCGAAGGCGCCGCTGACGGGGTCGCGGGCCGGGGTCGCGTACGACCAGATCGCGTCGCTCACGAAGCCGCGGCCCTCGGCGAGGGCGCGGGCGACGCCCCAGTAGTAGGCGGTGTCCTCCGGGATCGGGTACGGGACCTGGGCGGCGGCCCAGGCGCGCACGGCGAGGGCGGCGAGGAAGACGAGCCCGGCGCTCAGCCACGCCTCGCGGCGCGAGGGTCGCCAGCTGGCCGGCGGGCGGCCGCTGCCCCCGGGCGAAAGCGCGGCCCCGGGGCCGCACGGCGGGGCGGTCACGGCGGCCCCGCCCTCACGGCGCCGGCGCGCCGCAGCGCGCGTCGGACGGCTCCATGCAGACGGGGTAGACGGCCACGTCCACCCGCCCGTCCGCGGGGCCGCCCCCCGGCGCGGCCGGGAGCGTCGCGACCGGCGGCCCGACCCACGCCGGCCGCTCCTCGCCGTCGAGGATCGGGGCGCCGGCCGCCACCGAATCGTCGCGCTGGAGGACGAGCCAGCGGATCCCGTACGCGCGGGCGACCTCCTCGATCGTGGACGGCGGGTCGTCGACGAGGACGACCCCGCCGCGCCCCGACCAGTAGAACGTGCCCGCCGCGTCGATCGACATGACCCGCTCGTTGCGGGCGGCCCCGGCGGCGTCGAGCGCGGCGGCCGCGAAGCGGTGCTCGTCGGCGCGGGCGCGCCACGCGGCCTGCGTCGCCAGCGTCGCCCCGGCCGCGGCGACGACGGCGAAGCCGATCGCCCCGACCGTGAAGAAGCCGGTGGCCCGCTCCACGTCCCAGGCCGGGCGCCGCCGGGCGCCCCAGGCCACCGCGCCCGCGATCCCCTCGAGCGCCAGGAGGTACGCATGCGGGGCGAGCCCGATCGCGGAGTGGATGAACGTCCCCCCGGGGACGTGGACGGCGAAGAGCGTCCCGTTCGCGGCGAAGAGGATCGCCGCGTAGAGGAACCACGGGGCGAGGTCCGGGGAGCGCCGCCGCCCCCAGGCCCCGACGAGCATGAAGGGGAGGAGCAGGACGCCCCCGACGAGGACCGTGAAGATGGCGATCGCCGCGACGAGCCCGGCGACCCGGCTCTCGAGGAGCGGCCCGAGCCCCTGGCCCAGGAAGTGCGACCACGTCGCCGGGATCGTGAGCGAGTTCCACTCGCTGAACGTGCGGATGAGGAGGACCTTGCCGGTCGCGGTGGACGGGGACATCGACCCGAAGACGGCGAGCTGGCGGGCGAACCACGGCGCCGTGACGGCGATGAAGAGGCCGGCGCAGGCGACCGCCGCCCAGGGCGGGATCCGGGGCGGCCGCGCACCGCGCGCGCGCCATGCGAGCCACCGGTCGCCGACGAAGAGGAGCCCCACGGCGGCCCCGACGAGGATCCCGTCCGACCGCGACAGCGTCGCGAGGCCGACGAGGGCGCCGGACAAGGCGTAGCTCCGCGGATGGCCCCCCCGGAGGCCGCGCCCGGCGGCCCAGATCGCCCCCATGACGAGGGGCTGGTAGAGGGCGAAGTTGTCGGGCTGGGCCATGAACGGCGTGGCGAGGACGGGGATCGCGACGAGGACACCCGTTCCGAGCGCCACCCGCTCGCTCGCCCCGACGTCGCGCGCCATCGCCCAGGCGAGCGGCGCGGTGATCGCCCCGAGGATGGCGAACGGGAGGGCCGAGGCGAGGGCCGTCGGGCCGAGGGCCCAGATGAACGGCACCTGGACGATCGAAGCGAGCGGCATCCAGTGCGCGTTCGCGGGCACCGGCAGGACCGGGTTCGCCGGGAGGACGCCGCCGACCTCCACGAAGATCCAGACGAAGTCGACCTCGAATCCATGTCCGGCGGCGAGGCTCCGCGCGACGGCGACGTAGTAGTACGAGTCAGGGTAGGCGGGGTCGGGGAAGAGCGCGATGAGCACGAGCCGCACGAGGAGGGCGAGCCCGAACAGCGCGAGTGGCTTCCTCACGGCGGTGCACGGTAGCACCACCCGGCGGGCTGGCGGACCCCTACCGAAGGGGTGGTACCGATGGCCCATCCGGGCCCCCGCCGGGCGCCACGACGCGTGCGCTCTTGACGCATGCTCTGAGCGTCTCATACTAGGAACGGTTCAGAGTATGAAGCGGAGGGAGCGTGAAGGGGTTCGTCGGGCGCCGCGCCCTCCTCGCCCGGCTGGCGTCCGACGTCGAGGGCATCCGCGCGGACGGGCTCGGACGGCTCGTCACCGTGCGCGGGCGGCGGCGGGTCGGGAAGAGCTGGCTCGTCGAAGAGTTCGTCGAGCGGGCGCGCCTGCCCTTCGTCTTCTTCGCCGCCAGCGGCCAGACGCCCGAGCGCGAGCTCTCCCTGTTCGCGGAGAAGCTGGCGCACTCCACGCTGCCGTCGGCCGGCCTCGGATCGAGCGTGCGGTTCGACACCTGGGAGGCGGCCCTCGTCGCCGCGGCAAGCGAGGCCGGCGCCGGCGACCCCAGCGTCATCGTCCTCGACGAGTTCCCCGACCTCCTCGAACTGCGGCGGGACGGCGAGGGCCGCGTCGTGGGCAGCCCGCAGGAGGGGAGCCTCCGGGCGGCCTGGGACCAGGTCCTCAGCCGGCGGCCGGTCCTCGTCGTCCTCATCGGGTCCGACCTCGCGACGATGGAGGCGCTGACGGCGTACGGGCGCCCGCTCCACCAGCGCTCGACGCGTGAGGTCGTCGTGCCCCCGCTCAACCCACGGGAGGTCGCCGCGATCTCGGGGCGGAGCGGCGCCGACGCCCTCGAGGCGTACCTCGTCACGGGCGGGTTCCCGAAGGTCGCGGCGGCCTGGCGCGACGGGGATCTCCGGGCCTTCCTCGGCGGCTCGCTCGCCGACGAGGGGTCGCCGCTCGTCGCGACGGGCCGGCTCATTCTCGACGCGGAGTTCCGCTCCAGCGTCCAGGCCCGGTCCGTCCTCTCCGCGATCGGCTCCGGGGCGCGGACGAACAAGGCGATCTCGGACGCGAGCGGGATCACGACGAACAACCTGACGTACCCGCTCCGGGTCCTCGCGGACAAGCGCGTTGTCGCGACGAGCCTGCCGCTCTCCGCCCGGCCCAGCGTCGACCGGCGCTACGCCGTCGCCGACCCCTACCTCCGCTTCTACCTGCGGTTCCTCGACCGGAGCTACGACGAGATCGAGCGCGGTCGCGGGCGGCTCCTCGTGCCGGCGATCCTGCGGTCCTGGGACTCGTACGTCGGGATGGCCATCGAGCCGCTCGTCCGGGAGGCGCTCCACCGCCTCCTGCCCGATCCGCGGCTCGGGGAGACGCGGGCCGTCGGCGGGTACTGGAACCGCGACCACAGCATCGAAGTGGACATCGTCGGCGCCGATCGATCCGAGCCGCCGGTCCGGGACGTCACGTTCATCGGCGCGGTGACATGGCGTCGCCGGAGGCCCGCCACCGGCGCGGACGTGGGGGAGCTCGTCCGGACCGGGGCGCAGGTCGCCGGCGTGACCCCGCGGACGCCGCTCGTCATCGTCAGCCGATCCGGGAGCGCCGACGTCGCCGCTCGCCTCGCGGCCTGCCTCGAGCCTGACGAGCTCCTGGCATCGTTCCCGCTCGATTGAGCAGGCCCCGCGCGATGGAGCCGTGGAAGCGCCTGCGGGCGCCCGTCCGCCGCGCCGTCGTGGACGGCGCGATCGTCGCCGGCCTCCTGTTCGCGGCGTACCTGTTCCTCGTCGTCGCGCCGTCGTCCCGCACGTTCGGCTTCGACGCGTACGCGTACTGGGCGGTTGACCCGCGCCGCCCCTACGCGGAGACGGCCGGCGCCCTCGGCGCGTTCACGTACTCGCCCGTCATGGCCCTCGCGTTCGCGCCGGCCGGCCTCCTGCCCTGGTGGCAGTTCCTCTGGCTGTGGACCGCGGTCCTCGTCGCCACGGCCGCCTGGCTCGGCGGCCGCCCGCTCCGCGCCGTCGTCGCCGTCTTCGCCTTCCCCGCGGTCGCCCTCGAGCTCTACCACGGCAACGTCCACCTCCTCATCGCCGCCGCGATCGCGCTCGGCTTCCGCTGGCCCGCGACGTGGGCCTTCATCGTCCTGACGAAGGTGACGCCGGGCGTCGGGCTCGCCTGGTTCCTCGTCCGCCGCGAGTGGCGGGCCCTCGCCGTGGCCCTCGCCGTCACGGCGGTCCTCGCCGGGATCTCGTTCATCGCGAACCCCGAGGCCTGGCGGAGCTGGCTGGCGGACAGCCTCGGCGCGACGGCCGCCGGCGCCCCCCTCAACCAGTTCGCGCTGCCGGTCCCGCTCTGGATCCGGGTCCCCGCCGCCCTCGCCCTCGTCGCCTGGGGCGGGGTCACCGACCGCCGCTGGACGGTGCCGGTGGCGGCCACCCTCGCCCTCCCCGTTCTCTGGCCGAGCGGCCTCGCGGTCCTCGCCGCGCTCTGGCCGGTCTCCCAGCGGCGCCCCCAGCTGGAGCCCGGGACGCCGTGGTGGGCGCTCCGCGGGCGGGACGGGGCGCGCGGTGCCGCCTAGGCCCGGGGACGTTCCGCGGCGGACCGGGCCGGGCCCGGTGCCGGCGGGCCCGGGCTCCGTGGCGGGCGGTCGAGGAGGGGGACGAGGCCCACGAGGACGGCGGCGCCGTTCCACCACAGAGCGGGCAGCGCGAGCCACGCGGCCACGACGACGGTCCACGGGCGGTCGGTGCGGGCGCCCCACGCCACGAGGACGGCCGCCGCGGGCACGCGCACCCAGAGGGGGACGGGGATCGCGTTGCCGCCGGCCGTGGGGCCGCTGACGAGCGCGATCCACTCGGTCCACGCCGCCGGCCGGATCACGGCCGAGACGACCACGACCGCGGCCGTCGCCCCGAGGGCGATCGCCAGCCGCCGCCACTCGCGCCGGACGGCGAACCACAGGAGCCCGACGCCGGGGGTGACCTTCGTGAGGAGCACGAACGCCCAGGTCGCCGGCCAGCGGAACCCGGCGGCGACGGCGAGGCCGATGAGGACGTGGATGTTGCCCATCGCGAGGTCGATCGCGACGAGCGGGACGACGACGACGAGCCCGAACCAGCGGCCGGCGGCAACCCGGAGGGCCACGCCGAGGAGGATCGTCCAGGCGGCGGCGAAGAGCGGCCACGGCAGGCGGGTGAGCGGCCAGAGCGCCTGGGCGAAGGCCGGCGAGTAGAAGTACGCGTCGAAGTCGCCGAGGACGACCGGGTGGTACGGGCGGAGCGGATCGGCGGCCCAGTAGGCGTGGGCGTCCACGGCGAGCGGGACGATCCCGGCGGCGAGGCCGGCCACGTAGACGGCCATCGCCAGCATCGCGCCGTGACGGGCCGGCCGGAGGAGGCGCTCGTCGCCGAGGCGCGCCGCGAGCGCGGCGAGTGCGGGCGACGCGGGCGCGGCGGCGGGCCGCGAGACGGACGACATGGCAGGACTGTAGACCGGCGGGGCCACCGTGACGATGGTCCCCGGGTCACGGGGGACGTGGCCCGATAGGATGCCCGTCGATGGACGACGCGCGCGCACTGCGACGGGCCCGGCGGGAGCGCCGGGCGCGCATGGCCTGGTACCTCGCCGCGGTTGTCGGCGCCGCCGCGGGCCTCCAGACCCTGTGGATGCACCTGACGACGGACCCCCTCGCCGACGTGCGGGCGTACTACGACGCCGGAGCGCGCCTCAACGCGGGCCTCCCGCTCTACCCGGCCGGCCAGGACGTCAACGCGAACACGGCCTACTTCTACCCGCCGCTCTTCGCGATCCTCTTCCGGCCCCTCGCGATGCTCCCGTTCCCGGTTGCAGCAACGATCTGGGGATCGATCGTCGTCCTCGCCTTCGTCGCGACGCTCCACCGGCTCGGGCTGCGCCGTCGCGAGACGTGGGTCGCGGTCGGCGTGCTCGCGTTCCCGATCGCCTGGGTGCTCGCCGTGGCCCAGGCGCAGTCGCTCGTGACGTGGCTGCTCACGCTCGGCACCCCGGCGGCCGTCGCACTCGCGGGACAGATCAAGGTCTTCCCCGTGCTCGCCGGGGCCTGGTGGGTGGGCAGGCGGGAGTGGCGCGCCGTCGGGCGGCTGGCCGGCTGGTCGCTGGCGCTGGTCGCACTCCAGTTCGTGCTCGAACCGCGGGCCACGGTCGCGTTCATCGGGGCGATCGGCACGGGCTGGGTGGGCGAGGTCCGCAACATCTCGCCGTACGCCATCTCGCCGTTCCTCTGGCTCGTCGTGGTCGCGGCGCTCCTCGTCGCGGCCGTCCGCTGGGCGCGCTCGCCGGCCGGCTGGCCGCTCGCCGTGGCTCTCGCCACGTTCGCGCCGCCGCGCCTCCTGAGCTACATGCTCATGACGCTCATCGCCGCCCTCCGCGAGCCGCGGTCCGCCGGCGGCGACGCGCGCCGGGACCCCCCGCGGTGACGGTCCCGCCGCCGGTGGCCCGGTCGGCCGGCCTCGCCGGCCCCGCCGTGCTCGTCCTCGCCGCCTTCGGGCTCCTAGCTGGAGTCGCCACCCTGTGGATGCACCTGACGACGGACCCCCTCGCCGACGTGCGGGCGTACTACGACGCCGGAGCGCGCCTCAACGCGGGCCTCCCGCTCTACCCGGCCGACGCCGATCCCAACGCCCCAGAGTTCTACCGCTACCCGCCGCTCCTCGCGATCGCGTTCCGGCCGCTCGCCCTCCTCCCCTTCGAGGCCGCCGCGGCGATCTGGATGGTCGTCGTGCTCGGCAGCCTCGTCGCCACGGTCTGGTGGATCGGGCCGCGGCGG
This sequence comes from Chloroflexota bacterium, assembly GCA_021802585.1. GTDB lineage: Bacteria > Chloroflexota > Limnocylindria > Limnocylindrales > CSP1-4 > CTSoil-043. The sequence goes on along the minus strand of JAJZRQ010000071.1, from coordinate 1,373 downwards.
CGCGAGACGTGGATCGCGCTCGGCATCCTCGGCCTGCCGATCGCGTGGAGCGCCTCCGTCGGCCAGGCGCAGGTGCCCGTCACGCTTCTGACGGCGCTCGGGTCGCCGTGGGCGATCGCCCTCGCCGCGCACCTGAAGCTCTTCCCGGCGCTCGTCGCCCTGTGGTGGATCGGGCGCCGCGAGTGGCGGCGTCTCACGGCCTTCGCCGCCTGGGCCGCCGGCATCGGGCTCCTCCAGCTGGTCCTCGCGCCGCAGGCGACGATCGACTTCCTCGGGACGCTCACGCTCCAGCAGGTCGGCCACGTGCGGAACCTCTCGCCGTTCGTGGCCTCGCCGATCCTCTGGGCGGCCCTCGTCGGCGCCGGCGTCCTCCTCGCCCTCCGGCTGGCGCCCACGCGCTGGGGCTGGGCGGCGGCTGTCGCCCTGAGCGTCCTCGCGACGCCGCGGCTCCTCAGCTACATGTTCGTGACGTTCCTCGCGGCGCTGCGCGAGCCCGGGGCGGAGGCGAGGGCCGCGGGCGACGCGCGGGCGCGCGCATGAGCGCGACCTCGAGGTGGACCCGACGCCTCGCGGGCCCCGCGTGGGTGTCGCTCTCCCTCCTCGGGCTCACAGTGCTGGCCTGGATCCTCGTCCACCCCGAGGGGCGCGGGACGGACGCCTACAGCTACTGGTCATGGAGCCCCGACGACCCGTACCGCCAGGCTGTCGGGAACGTCGACGCGCCGGTGGCCTTCCGCTACGCCCCTCCCGTCGGCATCGTCCTCCTCCCGCTCCGGTCGGTCTCCTTCGATGCGTTCCTCTGGTTGTGGACGGCGCTCCTGCTGGCCGCGCTCGCGTGGCAGGCCCGCTGGTGGTCGTTCGCCGCGCTCGCGCTCTACCCGGTCCTCCTCGAAGTGTCGGTCGCGAACGTCCACCTCCTCCTCGGTGCCGCGATCGTGGCCGGTTTCCACTTCCCCGAGGCATGGGCGTTCCCCCTGCTCACGAAGGTGACGCCGGGGATCGGGATCCTCTGGTTCGCGGTCCGTCGAGAATGGCGCGCGCTGGCGCGGGCGGTCGGGGCGACGGCGGTGATCGCGGGTGTCTCGTTCGTCGTCGCGCCGGGCTGGTGGAGCGATTGGATCGCGATGCTCGCGAGTAACGTCGGGCTGCAGGGCGGGACCTCCGTCCCGGTTCCACTGCTCATCCGGCTCCCGCTCGCGGCGCTCATCGTCGCCTGGGGAGCGCGGACCGACCGGCGCTGGTGCGTGCCGATCGGTTCGTTCCTCGCGCTCCCGACGATCTGGCCCCAGAGCTTCGCGCTCCTCGTCGCCATCGTGCCCCTCGTCGGGTCGGGCGCGCGACCGCGCCTGCGCGCCGGAGGCGGCGCCGGGCGC
>JAJZRQ010000070.1:10552-12129 GCA_021802585.1 Chloroflexota bacterium | reverse complement strand
CGCGGTCGCCCAGGAAGGCCTCGAGCGTGCGCGGGAGGCGCCCGTCGCCGTCGGCGAAGTTCTGGCGCAGGAGCTGGTCGAGGGCGGTCGCGGCCTTCGCGTTGGCGTCCTCGGTCTGGCGCAGGAGCGTGGCGAACTCGGCCCGGACGGCATCGACGTTGACGGTCACGCCGGCGTCCATGAGGGCGGTCAGGCCGATCTTGAGGGCGCGCTCGACGAGGCCGGCGCGCTCCTCGGCGGGGCGCTCGGCAACGAAGGCGGCCAGGCTGGCGTCGACGAGGACGAGGCGCTCGACGACGACGCGGTCGCGCTCGACTGAGACACGGGTGCCCGGCGCGGGTGCGCTCGCCGGCGTGGCGACCGGCGGCAGGCTGGTGGCCGACGAGCCCGGCATGGGCGGCCGACTGGCGGGGGAGGGAAGGCTGACGATGCTGGCGGGGGCGTCCATACCCCGGACTCTGCAGGCGGGCTGTGCCAGCTAGCGTGTCACGCCGTATCAGTCAGCTTGCAGGAACTCCCCGTACCGACGCTCGAGGCGCGCCGGGTCCGGACGGTCAACTGGACGACGGGGCAGGAGGATCTGCTGCCCATGAATTCGCTGGAGGCCAACGACCAGCATCGGGCCATCGTGTTCGTCGAGGATCGATCGACGTACCTCGATCGAGTAGTCGGGTCGGATGGCGAAGAAGAACCGGTCGAAAGCCGCGTGGTGGAGCTTGCATAGCGCGACGCCATTGCTGACCAGCGGTTCGCCCTCAGGATCACGGTCGGGGATGATGTGAGCGGCGTCGAGCAGCTCCTGGTGTCGCAGGCTGCAAAGAGCGCACCGTTCCTGATAGGCGCGGATCACGCGTTCGCGGAACGCGACCTGGTGGACCCGCTGACGGATGGTTCGGGTGACATACGCGCGACGTGCGGCCGCCCTGTCGTCCGCGATGAGATGCTCGGCTGGCGGGCCGACGAACGCGGCAGACATGTCGTCGACCTGCATCGCGAACGTCAGGCCCGCCGGGTCATCGCCGACGACGAACACCGGATAGGCTGCTACGTAGACGCCCGGTCTCACGCCGTGGAAGTACACGAGGGGAACCCGATCTCGCATTGCACGCCGGAGCCCGACGTTGTCCCGATGGTTGGGGTCGGTCCCGCGGTAGGCGTAGCGAAGGGTTCCTGTTCGCTCGTCGAAACTGTCCGAGTACGGGCCACTCGCGACTGTGGTGATCGAGAGTGGGAGTTCGCAGACCTTGGGCTTGAAGATCCCTTGGGGTCCCAGAAGGGGAACGCGCACATCATCGAGGGTGAAGTCCTCGAGCGCGTCTCGCTGGAGCGCCTCGCCGAACTGACCGCGCTGCTCCGTCAGCCAGTCGAAGACCGCGGTTCGAATCGGACCATCGACGACTCCGATCACCCGACCAGGATACTCGCCGGTAGTACCGCGGACACTGCCGACTGGCGGTCAGGCGCGTGACTGGCAGCCGCTGGCTGGCGTAGCCCAGCGACGTGGCCCATCCTTCGGCCCGCGTGATGAGCAGGGGGAGGGTCAACGATGGGGCTCGACAGCGCACAGTTGGGGGGGG
>JAJZRQ010000070.1:0-10452 GCA_021802585.1 Chloroflexota bacterium | reverse complement strand
GCCGACCTCGTCCAGGCGGTCGCCTCGCCGCAGCGCTGGTGGGCGACGCCGGCGAACTTCGTCGACGACCTGGCGATGCGCTGGCTCATCGACCTCCTGGGCTTCCCGACCGGCTTCGTCGGGACCTTCACCGCGGGCGGCTCGACCGCCAACCTGATCGGCCTGGGCGCCGCGCGGCAGGCCGCCGGCGAACGGCTGGGCCTGCGCCCCTCGATCGACGGCATCGCCGGCCTCCCGGAGCCGCGCGTCTACGCCAGCACGGAGACCCACCACGTCGTCGGCCGGGCGCTCGGCGTGCTCGGGATGGGCCGGGCCAACCTCCGCTCCATCCCGGTCGACGGCGACGGGCGGATCGACCTCGACCTCCTCCAACGGGCGCTCGACGAGGACGCCGCGGCCGGACGGACCGCCATCGCGATCGTGGGCTGCGCCGGCGACGTGAACACCGGCGCCGTCGACCCGCTGCCGGAGCTCGCCCGGATCGCTCGCGAGCGGGAGACCTGGCTCCACGTGGACGGCGCGTACGGCGGCTTCGGGCTGCTCGACCCGCGGGTGCGCGACCTCTACGGCGACGTCGCGACGTACGGCTCGTTCGCGGTCGACCCGCACAAGTGGATGGCCGCGCCGGTCGGCACGGGGCGGCGATCGTCCGCGACGAGGGGGTGCTCGGGCGGGCCTTCACGATCGAGACGGGCGACGACGACCGCGAGCGGCTGGCCGTGCCCGGCACCGGCGACACGGAATCGCCGTTCGACGAGCTGGGCCACGGCACGCCCGACTGGGGGGTCGACTTCTCGACCCCGGCCCGCGGTGGACGCGGCCGCAACGCCAGCGGGCCCGGCACTCGTGGCCCGGCCGCACATGCGGACGCCCATGCCCGGGGCCAATCCCTCAGAGCACGAACGGCACGAACCGCTTCGTCGTCGCCATGTACTCGCGGTAGGCCGGGCCGAAGAAGCGGATGCACTCGGCCTCGTCCGCCTTCGCTGTGGCGACGAGCGCCGTCGTGGCCGCCGCGACCAGGAGGCCGCCGAACCGGGACGGCGCCTTGAAGAAGACTCCCCAGGCCAGGCCCAGGAGCGAGCTGTACAGCGGATGGCGGATGTAGCGATAGATGCCCGTGTCGACGAGCGCGGTCGTCTTCTCGAAGGCGAGGAGGGTGACGTCCTCCTGCCGTTGCGCCGCCGGCTTCCCGCGGGCGCGAAGGGCGCGAACCCCCAGCACGAGCGGCACGAAGGACCCGTTCAGCAGGGTCCACGAAGCGACCTGGTGCAGGCTGAAGGGATCCCGGAACCAGGAGCGGATGTTCAGCGCGATGAGGCCCAGGATGGCCTCCCAGGCGAGAAACCGGTAGAAGCCGTGCGACCGGGGGTGGACGAGCGACGCCCGGGAGATCCATGCGAGGGGCACGGACAGCACCGCGGAGACGATCAGTCGGGGCATGCGTGGCTTCCTCTCCGCGACCATTGTCGCCCCGGGCGGTCGGCGTCGCCAGTCCTGTGTCCCGATCGCCGGCATGCCGCGGGACGCTCGCCGCGAGCGAGACCAGGGCCTTCCTCCCGCTGAAGTCACCGCGGGAGTTGCGTTTTTGGTGGTTGGTGCTAGCATCTCGAGCGTGACGATGACGAGCGAGCTCCTGACGACCGGAGAGGCTGCCGCGCTGCTCGGCTGCTCCCGGCAGCACGTCGTGGACCTGTGTGGGCGTGGCGATCTGCCGAGCCTCACCGTGGGCTCGCATCGGCGCCTCCGCCGCAGCGATGTCGAGAGGCTCGCTCGCTCGGGAACCAGGGCCGACGCGCGACGGCTCGAGCAGATCCGATCGCTGTGGCTCCACCGCGCCGTTGCGGGGCGGCTGGCGCGCGATCCGGAGCGCGTGCTGGCGCGGGCGACCCGAAACCTCGATCGCCTCGAGCAGGTGCACCCGACAGGCACGAGCGCGCGGTGGCTGGCCCGCTGGAGGGCCTTGATCGCCGACGGCCCGGAGGCCGTCATGCGCGCCCTGACGGCCGAGTCGACGGAGGCAGACGAGCTGCGCCAGAACTCGCCGTTCGCCGGCGTGCTGCCCGAGCGCGAGCGCCTGGCGATCATCCGGGCGACCCGGCGTCACGCGCCGCCGTCAGGCCTGCGCCCGTGAACCGGGCGCAGCTGGAGCACGTCCTGCGCGCGGCGGCGACGATCGTCGACGATGCCGACATCCTGGTCCTCGGGAGTCAGGCCGTGCTGGGCGCCTTCTCCGACGAGGCGCTGCCGATCGAGGCGACGACGTCGATCGAGGCCGACCTGGCCTTCTTCGACGACCCCGACGGCGCGAAGGCCGACCGCGTCGATGGCGCAATCGGCGAGCTGTCGCGGTTCCACGAGTCCTTCGGCTACTACGCGCAGGGCGTCAGCGTGACCACCGCGGTGCTCCCGACTGGGTGGCAGGGGCGGACGATCGAGTTCGCGCCGCCCGGTGCAGCGCCCGCCCGTGCCCGCTGCCTGGAGCCCCATGACTGCGTCGTCGCCAAGCTCGTCGCCGGTCGCGAGAAGGACTTCGCCTTCGCCCGGGGCCTCCTGCGAGAGCGGCTGGTCGACCCTGGGATCCTGCTCGAGCGGATCGACCGGCTTCCGGACGTGGAAGCGTCGCGGACGGGCCGCCTCATCGCCTGGGTTCGGGGAGCGGCGGGCCGGCAGCCAGGGTAGGCCGTCCGCGCCGTCAGGCCCGGGTCAGCTCCTCCATCGCCGCCCGCGTCCGGGCGAGCCGGCGGGCGGCTTCCGCGCGGGCGTCCGCGAGCGAGCCGTCCGCGTGGACGATCGCCTCGAGGTAGATCTTGAGCTTCGGCTCGGTGCCGGAGGGGCGGACGATCACGCGGGTGTCGTCGGCGAGGAGGTAGCGGAGGCCCTCGGTCGGCGGGAGGCCGGGGCCGGCGCCCTCGGCCAGGTCGTCGATGCGCGCGACGGCCACCCCGCCGATCTCGGCCAGCCGGGCTGCCCGGAGCCGGGCCATCACGACGTCGATGAGCGAGAGGTCGCTCACCCGCACCGAGAAGGCGTCGGTCGCGTGGACGCCGTGGGCGCGGGCGAGGTCGTCGAGGTCGTCGAGGAGGGTGCGTCCGTGAGCGCGCAGCCCGGCGACCAGATCGGCCACGAGGAGCGCCGCCGAGATGCCGTCCTTGTCAGCGACGTGGCCGGGGTCGACGCAATAGCCGATCGCCTCCTCGTAGCCGTAGCGCAGGCGCGGAACGCGGCCGATCCACTTGAAGCCGGTGAGCGTCTCCGCGGCGGGCAGGCCGGCCGCCCTGGCCATCGCGCCGAGGAGGCGCGACGACACGATCGAGCGGGCGAGGACGGCGTGCGGCCCGTCGGGGTCGATGCCGCGCGCGATCACGTGCGCGCCGAGGAGGACGCCGACCTCGTCGCCGCGGAGCATCCGCCAGCCGTCGGGGTCGGCCGGAGTCGCGGCAGCCGGATCGCGGACGGCGACGGCGCAGCGGTCGGCGTCGGGGTCGCTGGCGATGACGACGTCGGGGCCGATGCGCCGGGCGAGCGCGAGGGCGAGGTCCATCGCCCCCGGCTCCTCGGGATTCGGGAAGGGGAGGGTCGGGAAGTCCGGGTCGGGCGTGGCCTGCTCCTCGACGACGATCGGACGGGGGAAGCCGGCGCGCTCGAACGCGTGGAGGACGAGGTCGCCGCCGACGCCGTGCATCGCGGTGTGGACGGCCGCCACCGCGCGCGGCGTCGCCGGGTCGACGACGGAGACGACAGCGTCGAGGTAGGCGTCGACGACCTCCTCGCCGAGGACCGTCCAGCCGGCCTGCGCGCGCGGGATGTCGGCGACGGAGCCCAGGGCGTCGATCCGGGCGGCGATCTCGGAGTCGGCGGGCGGCACGATCTGGCTCCCATCGCCGAGATAGACCTTGTAGCCGTTGTCGCGCGGCGGGTTGTGGCTGGCGGTGACCATGACCCCCGCGTCCGCGCCAAGGTGGCGGATCGCGAACGCGAGGACCGGGGTCGGCAGGGGGCGGGGGAGGAGGAGGGCCCGGCCGCCCGCGGCGGCGACGACCGCGCACGTGTCGCGGGCGAAGACGTCGGAGTTGCGGCGGGCGTCGAAGCCGACGACGACGAGGGGGGCGTGGCCGCCCCCGGGAGCGGGACGCGGAGTGCTCGCCGGCGCGGCCGCGGGCGAGCTCACGGGTCCGCGCGCCGCCGCCGGCCCCGTGCCGGGCGAGGGCGTGGCCGCGGGTCCGCGCTCGCACAGGTACGCCACGAGGCCGGCGGCAGCCCGGATGACGACGGCCCGGTTCATCCGGTTCGAGCCGGCGCCGAGGATCCCGCGCAGCCCCGCGGTCCCGAACTGGAGCGTCCCGGCGAAGCGGTCGGCGAGGCCGTCGATCGCGCCCGGATCTCCGGCCCGGGCGGCCGCGATCGCGGTCGAGAGCTCCGCGCGGGTCGCCGGGTCCGGGTCGTCGGCCCGCCAGGCCTCGGCACGCGCGAGCAGGTCGGCGAGCGTCGCGTCGATCGGCATCGGCTGGGCCTCCGTGGCTCGGGGTGGCAACGTGTCGAGGGCGGCACGGCTCGGCGTTCCGCCGCGACTCGACCCCGAGAGTCTCGCGCATCGGCCCCGTCCCGTGCCGCGTCCCGCGCGGCGGGCGGGCGGTGCTGCGTCCGGTGCCGCCCGCGCGGCCCAGTGCCGCGTCCCGTGCCGCCTGCCCGACCGCCCGTGCTGTGGCGGGTCCCGCGAGGGAGTGCGTCGCCGGGACGAGGCCGCAGCTCCGGGCCCCGGCGGAAGGCCGTGACGATGCCACCGCCCCGGGCGCTCGCCGGCCTTCGGCTCCGGTCAGCGCCGACGCGCCGGCGCGAGGCGGCGAATCGAGAGGACGATGGCCACCGCGGCCACGACGAGCACCGCGAGGAACGCGAGGACGGCACCGTCGAGAGAGGTGCCCCCACCCGTGGAGGTCGGGGGCGGGGTGGCCTTCACCGGCTGGGCCGTGGAGCCGGGCTCACCGCTCGCCGCGGCCGTTGCCGTGGGGGAGGGGGCGGCGGCGAGGGTGATCGCCCGCCAGTTCGTGTAGATCCCATTCGTGTCGCCCGGCGCCGCGTCGTTGATGAAGAAGTAGAGCGGCTTGCCGTCGTACGTGACCTGTGTCGCGCCCGTGTCGGACCGTACGATCGTGCCGAGGGCGCCCGTCACGCCCGTCCCGCCGGTGGGAGTGTCGCCGCCGGCGATCGTCAGGGGCGGCCAGTTCGCGAGGCAGCCGCCGGTGCAGTTGCTCACGCCACTCCCCGCCACGTCGTTGTCGAACGTGTAGAGCGTCATCTGGTTGCTCGTCGCGACGAGGAGCGTCCCGTGCCCGGGGATCGCCCGGCCGGCTACGACCTGCGCGTTCGCGGCGGTGACGATGCCGGGCAGCGCCAGCAGGGCGATCGCAGCGGCGAAGATGGCGAGGTTCCGCCTCATCGTGGGTCCCCCTTGGGCCGTGCGCCACGGCACGGTCATGGCGGAGCTACGCCGGCGGACCAGCAGTGGATTGCCCGCGTGCGCGAGGGTGGCGGGGAGATCGCGCGGTTCGGCGGGGACGTGTCGGCGGATTGCCCGTGTGCGCGAGGGCGGCGGCCGGGGTACCGAGGCACGGCGGGAGGCGCCCCGGGCGGCGGCCGCGACACCGACACCGCGGCACCGCGGCACCGGGACACCAACACCGGGACACCGCGGGAGGCGCCCCGGGCGCGGCTGCCCGGATTGCCCGCGTGCGACGCGGCCGCATCTGCGAGGATTCCAGCGCGCCGGCCGCTCGTCCAGCGCGCCGGCCGCTCGGCCGGCACCGCGCCGTTCGGCCGGCACCGCGCCGCGGGACGGCGATGCAGGGAGGCGTCCGATGCCCATCTCGGTCAATCTCGGCGGGATCGGCTTCTCCGGCGGCCACACGGGGTCGGCCCCGTCGCCCTTCGACGCGCTGAACGGGCCGCGGCTGGCCGGGGGGCAGGGCAGCCATCCCCTCCACGACGTCGCCGCCGAGGAGCTCGTCCGGGCCTCGACCGACGCCGTGAGCGGCGAGGTCGTCCTCGACCGCCCGGCGGTCGTGGGAGAGGGGATCACGGGGACGCTCCGCTTCGCGGCGACGAAGCGGGTGGCCGCCCGGAAGGCCGCGCTCCGGCTCGTCGGGCTCCGCCTCGACGAGGTCCAGCGCTCGCGCGAGGACCGGGACTCCGACGGGCACGTCACGAGCTCTGAGCACTGGGTCGAGACGAGCGGCCGGCTCTTCGTCGAAGACGCCTTCCCGGAGCCTGCGATCCCGACGACGCTCGAGCCGGGCCAGGCGTTCGAAGGTCGCTTCGCCGTCCCGGCCCCGCGCCTCGGGCCGCCGACGGCCCACCTCGGCGAGGCGATCGTGGCCTGGGCCCTCGAGGTCCGCTGGGACGTGGCGATGGGCTCCGACCCCTTCGTCGCCGCGTACCTGCCGCTCGCCCAGCATCCGGACCTGCTCCGTGCCGGCGTCGGGAAGCAGGGCGGCCAGAGCCTCGCGGCGGAGGTGGCGGCCGGCGACGCCGCGATCGCCGTGACCTCGCCCCTCCCCGCGCCGGCCGGCTCGGAGATCGTCGTCCAGGTCCGCTGGCCGTCGGCGCCCGGCGGGCCGAAGGGTCGCGTCGAGCTCCACCGCCGGACGAATGCCCCGAACGGCACCGAGGGGATCATCGCCTCGGTCCCGATCGACCCGGCGGCGCTGAAGGGCGGCGCGGAGGTCCGGCTCCTCGTGCCGGCCGGATCGGCCCCGTCGTTCGACGGCGCCGGCCTCGAGATCCGCTACGTGATCCGGGTCCTCGTCGACCGCCGGTTCCGGACGGACGCGGCGATCGAGCGGCCCGTCGCGATCGTGTGACACGCCCCAGTCGGCGGGCGCGGGCGGGCCGGCGGCGACCCCGACCCGCGGTCACCCGCCGCGGAACGCGGGCCGGGGGCCCGGGGAGGTTCAGATGAAGGTGCTCGCGCTCGGCTTCGACGTCGTCGCCCAGGACGACCCGCGGTTCGCCGCGCTCCGGCCCGCGGAGGCGCGCCGGGTCTGGGATCTCGCCCAGGCCGACGTCCTCCGCGAGGCGTACTTCCGGGCGGACCGCCCGAACGGCGTGCTCCTGTTCGAGGTCGCCGACCTCGCCGAGGCTCGGGCGGCGATCGACAGCCTGCCCCTCGTCGCGGCCGGCCTCATCGACTTCGACCTCGTCCCGCTCCGGCCGTACCCGGGCTACGCGCGGCTCTTCGCGGAGTCGAGCCCCGGCGTCTGATCCCGGCGCCGCCGTCACCCCCGCCCTCACCCGCCGATCGCGCTCCGGAGGTTGCGGATGACGTTCAAGCCCTCCGCGACGGCCTCGCGGGGCGCGTACGGGCCCGGCATGAGGAAGCACGGCCGGGCCGCCAGGGCGAGGCCGTCGACGTGGCCCCACGGCTCCGGCACCGGCCGGCCGGCGCACGCCTCGGCGGCGCGCTTGTAGATGAAGACGACCGCGGCCGGCCGCCAGACGGCGACCTTCTGCCAGAGCGGCCCGACTCCTGCCCGGAGGGTCGCTGCGTCGGCCTCGTCGCGCGGCGACGGCAGCTTGAGGAGGTCGGTGATCCCGTGGCCGGCCGCGATGAGCGCGTCGTCGGCGACGTCGAGATCGACGCCGGGCGGGAGGATCGTCGCCGTCACGAGGCGCCGCCAGAACGCCCGCCCCAGGCGCCCCTGGTGGTAGTGGCCGGCGGCGACGCTCACCGGTGACGGGTTGAGGCCGACGAAGAGGAGGCGGCCCGGCTCGGGCGGGAGGTCGGCGAGCGTGTCGACCGGACGCCCGTCGAGGATGAGGGTGACGCGATGGCCGGGGCCGGATGCCGGCGCGGTGTCGGCGGGGTCGTCGTGGACGGGCACGGCGCAAGGGTAGGGGAGCCGGGCGCGCGGCGTGCCGCCTCGCCGCGTCGGCGCGCGTCGCCCGGGGTCCGCCGCGGGACGGTCGGTCAGGGTTGCGGCGCGAGGACCGCCCGGAGCCAGTCGGCGACCGACCCATGGAACGACGTCCAGCCGGTGGTCGGCGGCGCGAGGATCCAGCGCTTCCCGGCGGCGTCGGCCCCGGTGAGGACGAGCCAGTAGTGGGTGACCTCGGGCCGCCCGTTCACGCGGATCGTGAACCGGAGCGATCCGCCCGTGTCGTCGGGGGTGGCGACAGCGTACGGACCGGTCGCGTCGGGGGCGATCCCCCCGTCCCTCGCCGTGCCGCGCCACGCCTCGAGCCGGAGGTCGTGCCACGCGGTGAACGCCACGACGGGCGCCCAGTCGAACGAGAGGCGCGCCGCCGGATACCCGCTGCCGGTCGCCGAGGCCCCATCGACGAGCGGCTCGGAGCCCGGCGGGAGGGAGGCGGCGACCCGCTCGAAGCCCATGCCGTTCCCGATCGGCGGCGAGCCCCAGGTCCGCGTGGCAGGCCCGCCGAGCGCGGCGATCGCCACGAGGAGCAGGGCGGCGACGGATGCCGCGGCGGCCCACCGCACGGGGTGGGCGGGCCAGTGGACCCTCGGGCCGGCGAGGCATCCGGCGACGAAGGCGACCGGGACGAGGGCGAGCCCGACGACCGCGAGCGGGTCGAGGTCGACCTCGAAGACGACGAGCGCGAGGACGGCGACGACGGGGGCCCCGGCGAGAGCGAACCAGCGCCCGACGGCAGCGACGCGACGGCGCGATGCGCGCGCCGCGACGAGGACCGCCTCGCGGGCTCCGAAGAAAGCTCCGGCGCCGAAGACGAACACGTACGGCCCCGCCCCGACCGCCTGTCCGAGCGGCAGGTCGGCGCCGCCCGACCAGGCCCCGAGGAATCCGAGGACGATCCACAGGGCGAGCTGGGCGACGAAGACGAAGAGGAACGAGGAGAGGATCCAGAAGAGCCCGGTCCAGCCGAGCCAGAAGACGCCCCGCGCCCCCGCCGTGGCGAGGCGCCGCGGCGTCTGCTGGGCGCGCCGGATCTCGTCGGCGAGCGCCTCCGGGCTGCCGAGCCGGGCGAGCGCCTCCCGCTCGGCCTGCTCCGGGGCGAGCCCCTCGGCGATGAGGGCCGCCGTCGCGTCGGCGACGTGGGCGGCCAGCTCCTCGACGACTTCCTGCTCGACGGCGGGCGGGAGCCCGAGCCGGGCGGCGACCCGCCCGAGGTAGAGCTGCGGGTCGGTTGGCCGGATCGGGTCGCTCATCGGTCAGCGCCCCGGGACGGCGACGCGGTCGACCGTCCGGACGAACGCGCTCCACTCGGCCCGGCTCTCGGCGAGGAGGCCGCGGCCCCGGTCGGTGAGGCGGTAGTAGCGGCGCCGGGGTCCTCGGTCGCTGTCGCGCCATGTCGCCGCGAGCGCCCCGTCGGCCTCGAGGCGGTGGAGCGCCGGGTAGAGCGACCCCTCGCTCGGGGCGAACGCACCGCCGCTCTGCTCGCGGACGCGCTGGGCGATCTCGTAGCCGTAGAGCTCGCCCTCGCCGATCACCGACAGGACGAGGAGCGGGGTCGTCCCCTTCAGGAGCTGCGTCGCGAACGACGGGCCACGGGCCACCGGGAACTACCTCGTACTGTGCTGTAGTCGAACGCGAGGATGCGCCGGCCGCCCGCGGATGTCAAGGGTCCCCGGGCCGGATCTGTCCCCGGGCCGGATCGCGAGGGCGCGATCGCGACGGCGGGATCGGCGCGTCAGGGTCGGGAGCGGGGCGTCAGGCCGGATCCGCGGGTGGCGCCGGGTCGGCGTGCCAGGCGGGGTCCCCATAGCGATCGGCGAGGAGCCGCGCCGCCGCCGCGAGCTCGTCTGCGGTCCAGGCGGAGGTCGCGAGGCCCGCGCCGAAGGCGGCCGCGACGGCGAGGTCGACGGCCGCTGCCGAGGGGACGGGGCGTCCGAGGACGGCGAGCTCGCGGGCGATCGACGTGACCTCGGCCCGCCGGCTCTTCGTCCGCTCCCAGCGCGGGTCGCCCGGAGCTCCCGGCCCCGCGCAGGCCCGCGCCAGCGACTCGAGGTCGGCGGCGACGAGGAGCGTGGCATGGACGAGGAGCGCCCGTCCGCCGATCCACGCGGCGACGCCGCCGAGCTTCCGGGTGCCGCCGGCGGGCTGGTCGATGACGAGGTCGCGCTCCCCGGCGCGCGCGCGGGCCACCCCGAGGGCGCGGGCGGCGACCGCGAGCGGCTCGAGGACGAGGCGGTAGAGCCCGGGGAGGCGCCGGAGCTGGGGGTCGGACGCGAGGAGGGCGTCCTCCGGCCGCGCCACGACCGAGACGTTGAGGTTCCCCGGGTCGTGCCAGACGGTGCCGCCGCCGCTGAACCGGCGGAGGACCGGGGCTCCGAGGGCCGCGGCCGCGCGAAGGTCCACCTCCGCGGCGCCGAGCTGGAACCGCCCGATGACGACGGCCGGGTCGTTCCGCCAGAGCCGGAGGACGGGCGCCGGGGCGCCGGGGTCGGCGGCGACGCGGCGCGCGACCGCCTCCTCG
>JAJZRQ010000069.1 GCA_021802585.1 Chloroflexota bacterium | reverse complement strand
CGGGACACTACTGCCGCGTGCCCGCGACCCTGGCTGCCGCCGCCGCGCCCGCCGCGTGCCCGCGACCCTGGCTGCCGCCCACCGCCCGCCGCGTGCCCGCGACCCTGGCTGCCGCCCGCCGCGTGCCCGGACGCCGGCTTGCTCCCTTCTGCGGCCGTGCTGATCCTTCGTCAACGGCTGGATGCCCCGGATCGCGGCGACCTCGCCCGGGGGGCGTTCGGCGACGCTCGCACGGCTCTCTCCTGCTTGCCCGGGGCTGCATCGGGGAGCAGAGCCTGCGTCACGACGTCCCTCGCCCGCTGGAGACGCCGACGAATGATCATGGGACCCGCATCGGGGAGGAAACCGCGCCCGCCGGCCCCGCCCGCGCCCGCACCCGCCGGCCCCGTGCCCGACCCGCGCCCGGGCCCGGCCGCGTGGTCGCGGGTGCTTCAGACGAAGAGGCGCGGGTTGACGAACGACCCGTCGTGCACGACCCCCCAGTGGAGGTGGGGACCCGTCGTGCGGCCGGTCATGCCGACGTACGCGATGACCTGCCCGGCGACGACCGACTCCCCCGCCGCGACGACCGGGCGGCGGCTCCCGTTGTCGACGTGGGCGTACCACGTCTGGAGCGTGCTGCTGTGGGCGATGATGACGATCCAGGCCTTCGGGTACGGGTCGTACGGGTTCGGCCCGGCGAAGACGACGACGCCGGCGGCGGCGGCGCGGATCGGCGTGTACATCGGAGCCGCGAGGTCGATCCCCTGGTGGAAGTGGGAGCAGTTCCCGAGCGGCGGCTCCCACGGGTACCCGGTGCACCCGAATTCCTGGGTCACCGTGCCCGCGAGCGGCCAGACCATCGTCCCGTTGAACTGGGAGGGGATGTTCCCGAGGCTCCGCTGGCGGGCGATGATCGAGGCGACCCGCGCCGCGAGCTGCTTCTGCGCGGCGACGTCCTTGGCGATCGCCGCCTGGAGGGCCCGCTTGTTCGTCGCCATCTTCGCGTAGGCGGCACGCTGGACGGCGAGCTGCCGCTCCGTCTCGTCCTGGAGGGCCGCGAGGCGCGCCTTCGCCGCCTTGAGGTCCCTGAGGCGCGCATCGAGCTCCTGCTTCTGGGCGAGCGTCTCCTGGCGGAGCTCCGTGCGAGCCGCCCGGGTCTCGACGAGGAGGTCGCGGAGCGCGGCAAGGGTCTTCGCATCCTCCTCGATCCGCGTGGCGAGCGCCTGGTCCTGCTTCCCCAGGTCGAGGTACGAGCCGACGTCCTGGACGAGGTCGGTGAACGTGCCCGCCGAGAGGACGGCCTGGACGAGCGGCGTCCGGTCGGTCCGGTACGCCTCGCGGACGCGCGCTCCGAGGAGCGCCTTCCGGTCGGCGAGCTCGGTCGCCTTGTCCGCCTGCTCCTGCTCGATCGCCCCCACCTGGCGGTCGAGGAGGTCGACCTGGGCGACCAGGTCGGCGTACGCGGCCCGAACGACGGCGACCTGATCCCCGATCGTCGCGATCTGCTTCTTCGTGGCCGCGAGGTCGGCGTTGATCCCCCCGAGGACCGTCGTCGTCGACGCGATCTCCTTCGCCAGCCCGCCCTGGAGCACCTTGAGTCGGGCGACCTCCTCGCGCTGGGCCTTGACCTTCGCGGCGAGGGCCTTCTGGCGCGCCACCGCGTCCGACAGCTCGTCGCCGCGGACGGACGGCGGGCCGGCGATCCCGACGAGGAGCGGGAGGACGAGGAGGAGGGCCGCGAGGCGCCCGGGGATGGCCCGGGGGCGGCCCGGGAGGGCGAGGCGCGGGCGGCGCGGCGTCCACCCCGCGGCGCGGGGCGCGTCGTGGCGGCGCATCAGGGTGGCGTCGTCATCGTGCGAGCGGTGCTCCGTCGGGCGCGTCGCCGCGCCGTGCGGTCTCCATCCCGCCGGTGCGTCGCCGTCCAAGGGGGCACGCCTCGGGACGACCCGGCGACCGCGATTCTACCCCACCCCCGCGCGGTCGCCACCGGGACGAGGGAGTCATGCCGCGACCAGGACCGCCCAGTACGCCCCGAGGATGAGGAACGGACCGAACGGCACGTACGTGCGGAGGGTGATCCGGCGCGCGGCGAGGAGGGCGGCGAGGACGACTCCCGCGAGCAGCGCCCCGACGGCGACGCCCGCAACGACTCGCACGGGTCCGACGAGGAGCCCCACGGAGACGAGGAGCTTGAGGTCGCCCATCCCGATCGCCCCCGCCCCGAACGGGAGGGCGATGACGAAGAGGACGGCGGGAATCGCAAGAGCGGCGAGGAGCGCCACCGGGAGGTCGCCCGGAGGGACGAGCGGATTGAGGCCGAGGAGGCCGAACGCGAGCGCGAGCGGGATCGCCGGCAAGGTGACGATGTCGGGGAGGAGCCGCTGGTCGAGGTCGGTGGCGAGAAGGAGGGTGAGCGCCGCGAAGCACGCCCCGAACGCCGCGAGCGCGACGGGATCCTCGAAGCGGAGCGGGAGCGCCCCGAGGGCGACCCCGCCGAGGATGGCGACGGCGACCGTCCGCCAGTCGACGGGGCGGACGCGGCCGGCCGGGCGGACGACCGCGCCCTCGGCGTCGCGCTCCTCCTCGTGGGCCGGCCAGCGGGCGGCGATCCGGTCGGCGACGAGCCCCCAGGCGGCCCCCGCGATCCCGAGGGCGACGACCGCTGCCGGGGGCGCCACGCGTCAGCGCGCCCCGGCGAGGGCCAGCTCGACGAGCGTCGCCGTGGAGACGCCCGTCGCGCCCTGGGGCGCCCACGGGACGGCCTTCCGGAACGTCGCCGTCCCGGCGATGTCGAGGTGGACCCACGGCACCGTCACGAACCGGCGGAGGAAGAGCGCGCTCCGGATGAGGCCGCCGTCCGGCGACGAGCCGATGTTCGCCATGTCGGCGTACCAGCTCTCCATCTCGGCCCAGTACTCCTCGACGAGGGGCAGCTGCCAGAGCCGCTCTCCGGCGCGGGTCGCCGCCGCGGCGACGTCGTCGTACCAGGCCTGCGGCGAGCCGAAGCCGCCGGTCACGAGGTGCCCGAACGCGCGGGCGACGGCCCCGGTGAGCGTTGCGACATCGACGACGTGCGTCGCGCCGAGCCGCTCTGCATACGTCATCGCGTCGCCGAGGATGAGGCGCCCCTCCGCGTCGGTGTTCAGGATGTCGACGGTCTTCCCGTTGAGCGCGGTCACGACGTCGCCCGGCCGCGTGGAGTGGGGGCCGGGCATGTTCTCGACCGCCGGGGCGACGGCGAGGAGCGGCGTACCGGGGGCGAGGCGGGCGACGGTCGCGACGGCGGCGAGCACGGTGCACGCCCCCGTCTTGTCCATCTTCATCTCCTCCATCCGCTCGGCCGGCTTGATGGAGATCCCGCCCGAATCGAAGCAGACGCCCTTGCCGACGAGGGCGAGGTGCCGCCCGAGGGCGTCCTTCGCGCCTTCCCCGCCGGAGCGCAGGACGATCATCCGCGGCGGGTTCGAGCTCCCCCGCCCGACGGCGAGGAACATCCCCATCCCGAGCTCGGCGGCACGCTTCTCGTCGATGACGTCGACTTCCAGCCCGTGGGCCGCGGCGATCGCCCGGGCCTCGTCCGCGAGGACCTCGGGCGTCACGTCGTTCGCGGCCCGGTTCGCGAGGCGGCGGGTGAGGTTCACGCCCTCCCCGATGACGACGCCCCGGGCGGCCGCCGCGGCGAGGGCTGTCGTGTCCGCGCCGGGGGCCACGAGGATGAGGGCGTCGAGGGCCGGCGGCGACGCCTCGGGGGCGGCGCGGTAGATCCCGGCCGGGTCGAAGCTGCCCTCGACGACGCCGCGGGCGAGGAGCTCCGCGACCGCCGCCGCGCCGCCCTCGAGCGCGGTCGCGAGGTCGCCGAGCCAGATCGCGAGCGTCCGGACGGAGCGCCCCCCGAGCCGGCGCTCTGCCGTCGCGCCGATTCGGACGACCGCCTCCCGGTCGAGCTCCGCCAGCGGCCCGGTGCCCACCGCGAGGAGTCGTGCCGCGGGAAGGTCGCCGGCGGCCGCGAGCGCGGTCGAAAAGCGCGCGCCGGTGAGCTCGCCGAATGAGGCGAGCGCGCGCAGCTCGCCGCCGCTCCGCCGGTCGAGCTCGCCGAGCGGCCCGTCGAACGCGGGGTCCGGGGCGACGGGGATGGCGAGGACGTCGGCGGCGACGGTCCACGGCTGGTCGGTGACGACGCGCAGCTCCATGCGGTTCGTGGCTCCTGCTGGTCTGGGCGGGGGATCCGGCCGGCCGGGCCGGTGACGTTGCGGCCAGTCTAGCCCCGGTCAGGGGGTCGAGGCGGGCGAGGGCGACGCCGGGGCGGCGGAGGGCGACGCCGGGGGCGGGGACGGCGGCGCGGCCCCCGCGGCCGCCGCCACGCTGGCCTCGAGGAGGGCGCCGCGCGCCTCCTCGATCGCGATGACGGCCTGGTTGAGGCCGCCCCGGGCGACGTCGCCGAGGATGACGACGAGGGCCCGGGCGTCGGCCGGCAGCTGCTCGCGGGCCCTCTGCTCGGCCATGGCCGCCGTACGCACCGCGTCGGTGACGCGCCCGCGGGAGCGCCGGAGCGCGTTCCACAGGTCGCTGAGCGCGGTGTCGTAGGCGGCATTCCGGGAGATCCACGCGTCGAGGGTCGTGACGTCCACCGCGGCCGCGAGCCGGTCGCGGATCGTCCGCGCCGCGTCGAGCTCGGCGGCCGCCTTCGCGATCCGCGCCACGGCCGTCGCGTAGCTCCCGGCGCCGCCCGCCCGGATCGCTCCGGCGGCGATCGTGTCGTGGGCGAGGAGATGGGCCGTGAGCTCGGCGGCCGGCGCGACGCCCGCGACGAAGCGCTCCCATGCGGGACGGAGCGGGGCGACCGCGGGCAGCGCGGCGACGAGCGCGTCGTAGCGGGCCAGCGTCGCGGCGGAGTGACGGGCCGTCCGGTCGGGGCCCCTGAGCGGGATCGCGGCGAGCGAGGCCCGGAGCGTCGCCGCGGCGGCGTCGATCGCGTCGAGCTGGCTCGTGCCCTCCGCGACGGCGGCGTCGAGGGCGGCCGTGTCCCGGGCGACGAGGGCCGCGAGCCCCGCGCGACCCTGGCCGCCGAGCACGCCGACCGCGTCGACGAGGGCGAAGAGGTCGGCCGATGCCGCGTCCAGGTCGCCCGCCACCGCCCGGTCGGCCGTCCACGTGAGCTCCGGGCGCCCGGACCCGCCCGGCAGGTGGTCGAGGGCGGCGACGATCCCCGCGGCGCCGAGGGCGATGGCCACCGCGGCGGCGAGCCAGGCGACGGCGAGGACCGCCCGCCGGAGCGCCGCGCGGCGGGTCACCCGGCGGCCGTCCCGCCCGTGCCCGGGGCCGGCGCCTGGCGGCGCTTCGGGACGCCGAGGTACCCCAGCTCGCCCTCCATCCCGCGGGGGACGAACCCGAACGCGCGGTGGACGGCGTCGAGGGGGCCGACGTTGTCGAGCGCGAGCTGGCGGAGCTGGTCCGTCGCCACCGGGAAGGCGCGGAGGTGGAGCGCCTCGGCCGTGCCCGCCGCGAGCCGGATGAGCGGGACGGGCATCGGGACGACCGTACGCCGGCGTCCGAGGGCCCGGGCGACCTCGCCGGTGATCTCGCGGTACGTCCACGTCCGGGGTCCACCGAGCTCGACGACGGCGCCGGCGGTCGCCGGCCGCTCCACGGCCAGGCGGACGCACAGGGCGACGTCGGCGACGTGGATCGGCTGGAAGCGGCTCGTCCCGTCGCCGGGCACCGGCACGACCGGGAGGGGCACCCGGACGAGGCCCGCGACGATGTTGAAGAAGCCGTCGCCGGGCCCGAACTGGAGGGAGGGCTTGAGGATCGTCCAGTCGAGGCCGCTCTCGCGGACCGCCCGCTCAGCCCGCGCCTTGCTCGTCGCGTAGTGGAGCTCCGGGCGGTCCTCCACGCCGAGCGCCCCGAGATGGACGAGGCGCCGGACGCCCGCCGCCTCCATCGCCGCGATGACGTTCCGCGTGCCACCGAGATTGACCCGCAGGAGGTCCTTGCCGCCGTTCCAGTCGCGGGGGATCGCGACGAGGTGGACGACGGCGTCCACGCCCGCGAGCGCGGCGCCAAGGGTCGGGGGATCGAGGACATCGCCGGTCCGCAGCTCGAGCCCCGCCGCGAGCGCATCGGGGAGCCGCCGCCGGACCGTCGCGCCGGCCCGCTCCGACCGGACGAGGGCAACGACGCGATGGCCGCCCGCGAGCAGCTCGGGGAGGACGTGGCTGCCGACGAAACCCGAGGCCCCGGTCACGAGGACGGTGGACATGCTCCCCTGCCCGCCGGGCGGATTGTCACGGCCCGGCCCGGGCCGCCGCGCGGCCCCGTCGGCCATTGTGCCACGGGGAGCCAGCAGCCCCCCGGCGCGGCCGGGCCGGCGAGCGAGTCGGCGTCCCGCGGGCGCACGGCGCGCGCGGCACTCGGCGGGGGCTGATATCGACCCTCGCCGGCGTCCCGCGGGCGCACGGCGCGCGCGGGACGCCGCGGGCGACGCGCACCCGGGCCCCCGGGGCGGGGCGCCGGCGTCAGTCTCGGGGACGTGCGGCAAGCAGCTCGAGCGCCGCCGCGAGCTCCGCAGCGTCGGCCGCCAGCGCGGCCGGCCGATCGGTGTCGGGGAGCGCATCGACCTGCTCCCGGGTGGTCACCCCGGTGAGCATGAGGACGCACGGGATGCCGAGGCCGTGGGCGGCGGCGAGGTCCGTCGCGAGCCCATCGCCGACCATCACGGCGTCCGCGCGGCCCAGCCCGTCCCCGGCGGCCCGGATCGCCATCTCGAGGAGGAGTGGCCCCGGCTTGCCGATCGAGACGGGCGTCACCTGGGCCGCCGCCTCGACTGCAGCGACGATCGAGCCAGCGCCGGGACGCGTGCCGCGCTCGGTCGGGAAGAGCGGATCCCGGTTCGTGGCCACGAACCGTGCGCCATGACGCACGCAATCGACGGCGACCGCGAGCCTCTCGTAGGTCAGCTGCGGGTCGAGCCCCACGACGACGGCGTCGGGGCGGCCTCCGGCATCCCAGCCGTCGAGCCCCTCGTGGGCCAGCCGCGTCGCGGCGTGAGCGGCGGTGACGACTTCGAGACCGGCATCGCGGCACTCGCGCTCCAGGCCGCCGGCGCCGAGGGCGAGGACGCGCCGCACGGGCGGCTCGAGTGCGGGATCAGCGAGGTAGAGGGCCGCAGCGCGGGCCGAGCTCACGACCCGGTCGGCCGTCACCGGCGCGCCGAGGGCGCCGAGCCGTGCGACGTAGTCGGCGCGGTCGTGCATCGAGTTGTTCGTGACGTAGACGACGCGATCGCCGCCCCCGGCGCGCGCGGCGAGGACGGCGGCGACGCCGGGGATCGGGGCGGCGCCGCGGTAGACGACGCCGTCGAGGTCGACGAGGAGGAGCATCGCCGGCATCGTAGCGGGGCTGCCGCCCGGGCGCCCGCGGGGGCGTGGGGACGGGAGCCCGGCCGGGAGCCGCAGGCGCTCCGCCGCCCGGGCGCCCGCAGGGACGTGGCGGGGGCCGTGCCGCGGGTCATGCCGGAGGCCGCACCGGCGGACGGCCGTCGCCGGACCATCCGGGCATCCCGCCGTACCATCGCGAGCATGCCCCGCGCTTCCGCCGACCCGCTCCGCGGCACGTCCCATCTCCTCGTCGACGGGACGAACCTCCTCCACGCCCTGGGGCGCGGGCGTGGGCCGCTTCCCGCGGTCGCCCTCACGGGCCGGCTCCGGGCACTCGTCCCGCCGGGGGTGACGGTCGTCGTCGTCCTCGACGGGGCGCCCGCCCCCGGCGCCGCCGGCCGACGCGTGACGAGCGGCGTGGAGGTTCGCCACGCCGGGCGCCGGAGCGCGGACGCGGTGCTCCGGGAGCTCGCCGCGGCGAGCCCGGACGGGACCCTCGTCGTCACCGACGACCTTGCCCTCGGCGCGTCGATCCGGGCGACCGGGGCGCGAACCGTGCGCGCCGGGTGGCTCGCCGAGCGCCTCGCCGGGCAGCGCCTCGGGGCGCCGGCCGTCGGTCGCCCGATGCCGCCGCCGGCCACCATGTCGCTCGACGGGGCGCCGGGCGCCGACCGCGACGAGGGTCCCCGCTGGAAGCCCGGGCGCGGTGCCACGCGGAAGACGGGCAACCCGAAGCGAGGCCGCCGGTCCGCCTGACTGCGGCGCGAGGGCCCACAGCCGGCGCGGGGCCGCGCGGCGGCGCGTCGCCGGGGTGCGCCGAGACGCGTCGCCGGGGTCCGTGCGCCGTGCGGAACGGCCTCGTGCGCCGTGCGGAACGGCCTCGCGCGCCGTGCGGAACGGCCTCGCGCGCCGTGCGGAACGGCCTCGCCGGCCATCGCCCGGCGTGGCACGCTGGACCGGCGCAGCCACGAGCGGCGCGAACCCGGAGGTCTCTCGTGAAGCAGCTCAAAGTGCTCCTCGTCGGCGTGGGGACCGTCGGCGAGGCGATCGCCCGCCTCAGCGCCGACGCCCCCTGGCTCGACCGGATGGTCCTCGCCGACTACGACCTCGAGCGCGCCCGCCTCATCCAGGCGCGGCTCGGCGGCGGGCCGGCCGACGCGCCCGCCACGACGAGGTTCCCTGCCGCGTTCGTCGACGCCGGGAAGCCGGACCTCGTGACCAGGCTCGCGCGCGAGCACGGCGTCGACATCGTGGTGAACGCCGCCGACCCGCGGTTCGTCCCGACGATCTTCGACGGCGCCTTCGCCGCGGGCGCCGACTACCTCGACATGGCCGTCAGCCTCTCCGAGCCGCACCCCACGGACCCGTTCAGCCGGCCCGGAGTGAAGCTCGGCGACTACCAGTTCCCCAGGCACGATGCGTGGAAGGCTGCCGGACGGCTGGCGATCCTCGGCCTCGGCATGGACCCCGGCCTCACCGACATCTTCGCCGCCTACGCGCGGAAGCACCTCTTCGACGAGATCGACGAGCTCCACGTCCGCGACGGCGGCGATCTCCACATCGAGGGCTGCGCGTTCGCCCCCGTGTTCAGCATCTGGACGACGATCGAGGAGTGCCTCAACCCGCCGCTCCTCTGGGACGCCGCCCGGGGCGGGCACCACACGACCGAGCCGTTCTCGGCGCCGGAGGCGTTCCTCTTCCCCGAGGGGATCGGCCGGGTCGAATGCGTGAACGTCGAGCACGAGGAGGTCGTGCTCATGCCGCGGGGCATCCCCGGCCTGCGGAAGGCGACCTTCAAGTACGCCCTCGGGAGCGACTTCATCAACGTCCTCCGCGTCCTCCACGCGGTCGGCCTCGACTCGACGAAGCCTGTCACCGTGAAGGGGATGCAGATCGCCCCCCGCGACCTCGTGGCGGCGGTCGTCCCCGACCCGGCGAAGGTCGGCGAGCGGATGAAGGGCCGCGCGATCGTCGGGACGTGGGCCATCGGCCGGAAGGACGGCGCGCCGCGTGAGGTCTACCTCTACCAGAAGACCGTCGGCGAGGAGTCGTGGGCGGAGCACGGCCTCCAGGCCGTCGGCTACCAGACCGGCTTCAACCCGGTGATCGGCCTCGAGGTGCTCGCCCGCGGCGAGTGGGGCGGAGCCGGCGTCCTCATCCCGGAGGACCTCGACCCCGACCCGTACCTCGCGGCGATGGACCGCCGGGGGATCCACTGGGCGGTCGAGGAGCGCACGCCGGGCGCCGACATCCCGACCTGATCCGGGGGTGCCAGCCCGGCGCCGGTCCCGGGCCGCCGCCCGTTCGTCCCCCAGCCGCCGCTGCCAGCCCCGTTGTCCGTCGCGGGCCGGCAGCCGCAGGGCGTCGTGCCCTGACACCCCCTCGGGGCGTCGGGCCGCCGGGCCCTGAACCCCCGTCGCGGAGCCCTCCCCCGGTGCTCAGCTGCCGAAGAACGACCCGTCCACCCACTCCGGGTCGTCGACGAGGAGCGCGCGCATCTCGCGGTAGCGGACGTCCTGATCCGGGCTGTCGGCGTTCGCGACGTACGTCGTCCGGTCGTCGAAGACGGCGACGAGGAAGACCGTGGGGCGATCGTAGGGATCGTGGTCGGGGACGAACATCCAGGCCCCGCGATACCCGGCGGCGAGCGGCTCACCGCCGGTGCGCCAGCGCCCCTCGAGTGCGAGGAGCTCGTCGAGGCGGCCGGGGAGGGGATGGAGACGGGCGATCGTGCCGTACATGGGACGCACCTCCTCGGCGCATTGTCCGCCGCGGCACAATGGGCACCCACGCGACGCGCGGCTAGAATGCCGCCCATGAGCGGCGACATCGGCACGACCCTCACCTCGGCCTGGACGAGCATCCTCGACCTCGTGGCGAAGGTCGTGAGCCCCGACTGGAACGCCCTCATCCTCCTCATCCCGCTCGTCGTCGCCCCGCTCCTCCTCCTCTACCTCGCCGTGAGCGGCGGCCTCTGGACCCGCTTCTGGGTCGCGAAGCCGCGCCCGAAGGTCCGCTGGGAGGAGGGTGCCCACCCGATGGAGCTCGACGCGGGCGGTGCCCCCGTCCCGCCGGTCGGCCTCCCGTTCTCGTTCCGGGCCGGCCTCGTCTATCCGCCCGACACCGTCCGCACGGACGACGGGGAGGACCTCGCCGTCGTCTGCCCGATGTGCGGCGTCGAGCGCGCCGCACAGCTCCCGAACTGTGGGAACTGCGGCCTCGTCCTCACCGTCAGGCGGGGCCTCGCCGTGGCCCGGCCGTCGGGCCCCCCGCCGGGCGGGGCGGCCATCGCCTGAACGGCCGCCAGGGGGGCGGCACCGTCATCGACCGACCGCGCGCACGACGGCGCCGACCACGCCGGGCCGTTCGCCCGGCTCGCAGCGCAGGGGGGGACTTCGAACGGATGGCCAGCGCCTCGTACTACCTCTACGTCGTGGCAGGGCTCCTGCTCGTCGGGGCATTCGCCGGCCACGTCGCCCACGCGACGCTCCTGGCCACGGGTCGTCGCCTCGCGGCCGCCCTCGCGCCGCGGCACGCGCCGGCGTTCGTGGGCGCCGTCGGGGGGAGCTTCGCGGTCGAGCTCGCGGCCGCACCGCCCGACGAGCGGTCCTCCGGCGGCCCCCGCACCGCCGCCGGCCCGATCGCGATCGGCCTCGCGTGGTCGGCCGCCCTCGCCCTCGGCGGGGCGCTCCTCCTCCGGGGGATCGTCGTCGGCCGCGGCCCGTGGGGCAACATGTTCGAGTTCACTGTCGCGTTCGCATTCGGGATCGTCGCCGGCTACCTCGCCCTGGAACGACGGTACCCGGTCCGCGCCCTGGGGCTCGTGCCGCTCGGCGTGGCCCTCGGGCTCTTCCTCTACAGCTGGACGCTCCCGAAGGAGATCGAGGCGCTGGTCCCGGCCCTCCAGAACCCGCCGCTCCTCACGATCCACGTCGGCATGGCGATGGTGAGCTACGGGATCTTCGCGATGAGCTTCGCCGCGGGCGTCGGGTACCTCGTCCAGGAGCGGCGCCTGCCGGATGGCCGCACGGTCGAGCGGTTCGCGTGGCTCCCGTCGCGCGAGGTCCTCGACGCGGTCGCGTACCGGGCCGTGATCGTCGGCTTCCCGGTCTTCGCGACGATGATCGTCCTCGGGAGCTGGTGGGCGAGCATCGCCTGGTCGCGGTACTGGGGATGGGACCCGAAGGAGACGAGCGCCCTCGTGACGTGGCTCGTCTACGCCGTCTACCTCCACCTCCGGAACCAGCGCGGCTGGCGCGGACGCCCCGCGGCGCTCGTCCTCGTCGTCGGCTTCGCGATGGTCCTCGTCACGTACTCCGGCAACCTCTGGTTCCCGGGGCTCCACAGCTACAGCGGCCTGTAGGCGGACCGACCGCGGGCGGGCGGAGGTGGCGCGGGCGGACGGGCGCGGACCGGGCACCGCGGCGGGCGGGCGGAGGCGGACGGGCACGGGCGGGTGCGGGCGGGTGCGCGGGCGCGCGGGCTTCCTCCCCAATGCGGCCACCTGGATCACTCGTTGGCAGGCCGGGGCCGCTGACGCCGGCGATGCGACGCCCATGGCCCTGGGCGAGCTCAACTGCCTCCTCGCTGCGGCCGCCAGGCATCATTGGAGAGGAATTCGGACTGGATGGGCCCCGATCCCGGCCATGCCGTCGCCCAGTGATCGCACGAGCGGCATAGGGGAGCAGACCGGCAGGTCGGCGCAGGTCGGCGCAGGTCGGTCGGGGCCCGCGGCGGCGCGCGGCCCGGCGGCACCCAGCCCTGCGGGCGGCGGCACCCAGCCCTGCGGGCGGCGGC
>JAJZRQ010000068.1 GCA_021802585.1 Chloroflexota bacterium | reverse complement strand
CCGTGCCGCCCGCGTCGCGGTGCCGCGGCCGCGCGGCGCGGCCGGCCGGCGGCGCGCCCGGGCGGGCGGTGCTAGCCTCCCGCTGTGCCCTCGCTCCGCTCCATGACCGCCCTCGCCGCCGCGGCCGTCCTCCTCGCCGCCTGCTCGGCGTTCACCCCGCAGACCCCGAAGCCGACGATGACCGACTTCGCGGGGATCGTCTCCGAGCTCGCCCGCGTCGGCATCTCCGTCGATCACGTCGTCTCGGGCGACGCCGGCTGCGACGACGAGCGCCTCGCCCGGACCGCGATCTCGTTCGACGCGTCCGGCCTCGACGCGAGCAGCCCGACGCGGATCCACCTCTACTCGTTCCGCGATCCGCAGACGTTCGACGAGCTCCGGCCGGCCGTCGACCTCTGCGCCCGGTCCTACGTCACCGACGCCGCCGACTACGCCACCGCCGAGGCCCCGCCATACCTCCTCGCCGGTGCCGGCCCGTGGGCGCCGGCGTTCGCCGACGCGCTCCGGACGGCGCTCGGGCGGGCCGCCGCGGGCGGGTGAGCGGCGGCGATGCTAGCCTTCCGGCCGTGAGCGAACCGAGCGTCCGCAGCGAGCCCGCGAACGGCCATCGGAACGGCCATGCTCCCGACGACGCCCCGGGGCGGGCGATCCTCCTCGCCCTCCGGGAGGGCGGTGCGGCAGGCCCCGACGCCCTCGCCGCGGGACTCGGGCTGAGCCGCACGGGAACGCTCCAGCGCCTCCGCGAGCTGGAGGCGGCGGGCTTCGTCGTCCGCCAGGCGATCCGGCACGGCGTGGGGCGGCCGCGCCACCTCTACGACATCACGCCCGAGGCGCAGCGGAGCCTGCCGGCGAACTACGACGGCCTCGCCACGACGCTCCTCGAGTCGATCGCCGAGGTCGGCGGCGACGCGCTCGTCGAAGAGGTCTTCCAGGCCCGGCGGCGACTCCTCCGGGACCGGATCCGGGCTCGCTTCGCGGAGCGCCTCGGGGCCGGGGCGACGCTCGCCGACAAGGTCCGCGAGCTCGCCGTCGTCCAGGACGAGGCGGGCTACGTCAGCCGCGCCATCACGGCGCCCGAGGACGGGGCCACGCTCGAGCTGCGGGAGCACAACTGCGCGATCCTCGGCGCGGCGGCGGGCCACCCGGCGGCCTGCCGGGCCGAGCTCGAGCTCTTCGAGGACGTGCTCGAGGCACGGGTCGTCCGGACGTCGCACATCGCCTCGGGCGATCGCTGCTGCACGTACCGCATCCAGCCGCGCGACCCCTGACCGCCCCCGGCGCCGCTACGCCTCCTCGCGCTCGACCTCCTCGCGCGGGGCCGGCTCGAGGCGCGGGAGCGGGACGTCGCCGACGTTCGGGACGAACGACGCCTGCATCGCCGTCCGGGCGACCTCCACCTGCTCGTCGGGGGCGAGGATCCCGAGCCGCCCGAGGGTCGCGAGCTCGTCGCGGATGTACGTCTTGAGCATCTCCGGCCCGTCGGTGTTGATCGTGAAGCGGATCTCCTCGCGGCGGAACGTGTCGAGGATCCAGCGGAGCTCCTCCCAGCCGGAGACGACGCGGGTGTTGAGGTTCGAGGTCGGGCAGACCTCGAGGACGATCCCCCGCTCGCGGATGAGGGCCATCGTCCGCGGGTCGTAGGCGGCCTTGACGCCGTGCCCGATCCGGTCCGGCTCGAGCTGCTCCACGACCTCGGCGACCTCTTCGACGGGGCCCGATTCGCCGGTGTGGACGGTGATCCCGAGGTGATGCCGCCGCGCCTCCTGGAAGAGGCGCCGGTACTCGCGGACGCGGAAGCCGCTCGACTCGGGGCCGGCGATGTCGACGCCGACGACGCCCCGGTCGCGCCAGGCGATCGCCTTCTCCGCGATGATCTCGTTGAGGTGGTAGGGGAAGGCCCGGTCGAGGCAGAGGATGAGCCCCGGCCGGACCGGGTACTCGAGCATCGCCCGGTCCATCCCCCGGACGGCCGCCGCGATGATGTGGTCGAGGTCCTGCTCGCCGCCCCGGTTCCGCTTCATCGGGTTGAAGCGGAGCTCCATCGTCGTGACGTTGTTCTTGCGATACGCGCCCCCGATCACTTCGTACACGGAGCGCTCGACGGCGATCGGGCTCGACTGGATGAGCTCGGTCCAGTGGAAGAGGTCGAGGTACCCCTCGAAGGAGTGGCCGTGCCGCGGCGAGACCGTGATGATGTCGCGGAACTCCCAGTAGTCCTTGGTCGGGAGCCGGATCCCCTGGGCGTGGGCGATGCCCCACATGATCGCCGGCGTCACCGCCCCGCCGAGGTGGCAGTGGAGCTCGGCGAGGGGGACCGTCCGGGAGAGCTGGCGGGACATCGTCGCCTAGGCCGCGGGACCGGGGACGACCCGCCCGTCGGCGGCGAGCGTCGCACGGCGGCGGAGCGCCCGGAGCTCCGCCCCGGGGACCTGGTCGCGGGCGTGGTACGAGGAACGGACCAGCGGCCCGGATTCCACGTGGCGGAAGCCCATCGCCCGAGCCTCGCGCGCCAGGTCGGCGAACTCGTCGGGGTGGTAGTAGCGGACGAGGGGGAGGTGGTCCGCCGTCGGGCGGAGGTACTGGCCGATCGTGAGGATGTCGCAGTCGACGGCCCGCAGATCGCGGAACGCGGCGAGGAGCTCGTCGCGCTCCTCCCCGAGTCCGACCATGATCGAGCTCTTCGTGTGGACCGGGTGGCCGAGCTCCCGCGCGTACGCCTTCGCGCGCTCGAGGACGCCAAGGCTCCGATCGTAGCGCGCGCGCTTCCGGACCGGCCTCTGGAGGCGCTCGACCGTCTCCACGTTGTGGTTGAGGATGTCCGGGCCCGCGTCCATCACCGCGCGGAGAGGGGCGGCCCGGCCGTCGAAGTCCGGGATGAGGACCTCGACGCCCATCCCCGGGCTCCGCTCGCGGAGGCGGCGGATCGTCTCGGCGAAGACGGACGCGCCGCCGTCGGGCAGGTCGTCGCGGGCGACGGAGGTGACGACGACGTGCTCGAGGCCCATCGCGGCGACGGCCTCCGCCACCCGGCGCGGCTCGTCGGGGTCGAACCAGGTGGGCCGCCCGGTCCGGATCGCGCAGAACCCGCAGGCCCGCGTGCAGACGTCGCCGAGGATCATGACGGTCGCGGTCCGCTGGTCCCAGCACTCCCCGAGGTTCGGGCAGCGGGCCTCCTCGCAGACGGTGTTGAGGTTGAGGCCCCGGAGGAGGTGCCGGAGGTCCCGGACCGCCTCGCCGGCGGGGATCGTCGCCTTCAGCCAGTCGGGGTGGCGGCGGGCAGGACGGGCGGTGCCGGGCTCCGCGACGCTGGCAGCCTCCGGGCCCCCGAGGTCGCCGGCCATGGCGATCGAGGCGGGGACCCGCGACCCGTGGTCGTGCGCGGGCGCGCCAGCGGCGCCGACGACGGGAAGCTCACGACCCATGGCCCAAGTCTACGGCGCTCGCGGCTACGGCGGCGGCGAGCAGTCCGGGGTCCTGGCGTACTCGATCCCCGCGAGGGCGCCCTGCAGCCACAGGAGGATCGTGTCGCGCGCGACCCCGTCGGGGGTGTTGTCGATGAGGACGAGGTGGAGCGACCCGTTCGCGTAGCCGGTGATCGTGTAGCCCGGGGTGTCGGAGCCGACGAAGGGTCGCTTCCAGCCGGTGTAGCGGTAGACGCTCCCGTCGAGGACGATCCACGACGGGAAGTCGTCGACCCGGATGCTGTCGACGAGCGGGCAGTCGGCGAGACGCACGCCCGACCGGACGGTCGCGTCGGGGCCGCTCCACGTGTCGACGTGGTTCTCGCGCCACCACTGGTTCCCGGCCCGGATGGCGAGGTAGGCGAAGACGACGACGATCGTGACCTTGATGAGCGTCCCCAGGACGGGGTGCCAGTCGATCGTGATCCGGCCGTCGCGGCGGTAGATCGGCAGCTCGTGGCCGGCCTGGAGGCTCCGCAGGAGCGAGCCGTAGCGATCGCGGCCGGCGCCCTGGAGCTCGTTGCGCCGCGCCGCCCGCTCCGCGATCGACGGCCGGTCGCGGCCGGTCGCGGCAGGAGCATCGCCCGGGTCGGAGCCGGGTCGCGGGTTCTCCATCGCGCCCTCGGTCGACGGCAGGTCGCCGGCGCCGCCGACGGCGGCCTGCGGCGGGACGCTCCCCGGGCTGGCGGTCGCCTCGGGCACGGGTCCTCCTAGTAGACGGGCGTCTCGGGACCGACGCCCTCGAGCCACGCCTTGACGTCGCGCAGGAACGTCCCCGCCTGGGCGCCGTCGTTCGCCCGGTGGTCGATCCCGATGACCATGTTCATGACGGACCGGATCGCGATGACGTCCCCCTGCGGCGTCTCGACGACGACGGGGCGCTTCGTGATCGCCTCCATCGTCAGGATCGCGACCTCTGGCACGTTGAGGATCGGCATCGTGAGGATGCTGCCGAACCAGCCGGTGTTGTCGACGGTGAACGTCCCGCCGCCGAAGTCGTCGATCCGGAGCTTCCCGGCCCGCGCGCGGGCCGCGACGTCGGCGATCGCCCGGTTGATCCCGTTGATCGACATCTGGTCGACGTCGCGGACGACCGGCACGATGAGGCCGTCGTCCACGGCGACCGCGACGCCGACGTTGATCCGGCGCTTCGCCACGAGGCCCTGCTCTGTCCACGTCGCGTTGAACGTGGGATGGCGCTTGAGGGCCTCGACGGCGGCCTTCACGACGAATGGCACGAAGCTGAGCGGAAGCCCCTCGCGGGCCTGGTAGTCGCGCTTCAGCGCGTCGCGGAGGCGGACGAGGCTCGTCGCGTCGACCTCGACGTGGACGTAGGCGTGGGGAGCCTGGAGGGCCCGCGTCATCTGGGCGGCGATCCCCTTCCGCATCTGTGTCGGCGGAACGAGGACTTCGTCGACGCCGGGCGGGAAGACGACGGGCGCGGCCGCGGGCGCCGGGCGGCCGGACCTCGACGGGGCGGGCGCGGCAGGCGCGGGAGCCGACGCGGACGGGGCGGCGGCGGAAAGCGACCCTGCGCGGATCGCCTCCACGACGGCGAGGACGTCGTCCCGGGTGATCCGGCCGCCGCCGCCCGTGCCGCGCACCTGCTCGGCGGCGAGGCCATGCTCGCGGAGGAGGCGCCGCACGGCGGGCGTCATCCGGGCGTCGGCGTCGCCGACCGCGGGCGGGATCGCCGCGACATCGGACGCGCCGGCGGAGGCGGTCGAGGAGGGCACGGACGGGGCAGGCGGTGGGGCGGCGGGCGGCGTCGACGCGGGGGCGCCGGGCGTCACCGCGGTCGCGGGCCCCTCGACGGATGCCGGAGCGTCCGCGCCGGCCGCCTCGGCCGTCTCGATCTCGGCGATCGGCGTCTCGTTCGGAACGGTCGCCCCCTCGTCGACGAGGATCGCGGTCAGCGTGCCGGCGAACGGGGACGGGACCTCGGCGTTCACCTTGTCGGTGATCACCTCGACGATCGGCTCGTACTTCTCGACCCGGTCGCCGGGCTTCTTCAGCCAGCGCCCGATCGTCCCCTCGGCGACGCTCTCGCCGAGCTGCGGCATCGTGACCTTCGCCACCAAGTCCCTCCTCCGCGGGGACGCGCCCGCGTGTCATCGCTCGTACGCGCCGGGAGCCCCGCCGGTTCAGCGCCCTCCCGGGCCCCGCTAGTGTGGCCCATCCGGTCGCCGCCGGCATGGCAGCGTTCTGGCCCGGCCGGCCCCGGAGACGGGGTGCGGACCTCGCCCTCAGTACGCCGCCAGCGTCCGGATCGCCGCAGCGACCTTCGCCGGGGAGAGCATGAACGCGTCCTCGAGGGGAAGGGCGTTCGGCGAGGCGGGCGAGTCCGGGCCCGCCAGGCGGGTGACCGGGCCGTCGAGGTAGTCGAAGGCCTCTTCGGCGACGAGCGCCGCGACCTCCGCGCCGAAGCCGCCGAAGCGGTTGTCCTCGTGGACGACGAGGCACTTCCCCGTCCGCCGGACCGAGGCGAGGATCGTCTCCCCGTCCAGCGGCCGGATCGTCCGCAGGTCGATGACCTCGGCCTCGATCCCCTCCTCCGCGACGCGCGCCGCGGCCTCGAGGGCGTAGTGGACCATGAGCCCGTAGGCCACGACCGTGAGGCGGCCGCCGGTCCGCGGGATGGCCGCCCGCCCGAACGGCACCGCATAGTCGAGGTCGGGGACCTCGCCGCGGACGCTCCGGTACATCTTCTTGTGCTCCAGGAAGATCACCGGGTCGGGGTCGCGGATCGCCGTCCGGAGGAGTCCCTTCGCGTCGTAGGGCGTCGCCGGGACGACGACCTTGAGCCCCGGGACATGGGCGAAGAAGGCCTCGACCGACTGGCTGTGGTAGAGCGCGCCGTGAACGCCGCCGCCGTACGGGGCCCGGATCGTGATCGGGCAGCCGAACGTGCCGTTGCTCCGGTAGCGGACCCGGGCCGCCTCCTGGATGATCTGGTTCAGCGCCGGGAAGATGAAATCGGCGAACTGGATCTCGGCGACCGGGAGGAGGCCGTTGGCGGCGGCCCCGATCGAGACGCCGGCGATCATCGACTCGGTGAGCGGGGTGTCGATGACCCGGTCGTCCCCGAACTCGGCCCACAGGCCGTCGGTGGCGAAGAAGACCCCACCCTTCCGGCCGACGTCCTCGCCGAGGACGATGATCCGCTCGTCGCGGCGCATCTCGTCGCGGAGCCCCTCGCGGATCGCCTCGATGAACGTGCGGACGGGCATCAGGCCGGTCCCCCGGATGGCGGCGTCACGCGCGGCACCTCCCGCGAGCCGACCGACCCTTCGCCCGCGCCCTCGCCGGTCCTTGCGTTCAACGCACCGCCGCGCGCCCCGGGGGGCCCGCCGACTCCGGCACCCCGCGGCGGCTCCGGCGTCCGGCTGCCGGCACCCGGCGGCGGCCCCGGCACCGGGTCGCCGGGCTCCGCGTAGACGTGGTGGAGGAGCGTGGAAGGGTGGGGGTCGGGCGCGGCTTCGGCGAACTCCGTCGCGTCGTCGACTGCGGCGGCCACCTCGGCCGCGATCGCGGCCTCCCGGGCGTCGTCGAGGATCCCCGCCGCCCGGAGCTCGTCGCGGAAGCACGGCAGCGGGTCGCGCGCCCGCTGCCCCGCCAGCTCCTCCTCGGAGCGGTACTTCGTCTGCTGGTCGTCGGAGCTGTGGCCCGTCAGGCGCGTCACCTTCGCCTCGATGAAGGTCGGTCCCTCTCCCGCGAGCGCCCGCTCCACCGCGGCCCGCGCGGCGAGATAGCAGCCGACGACGTCCGTCCCATCCACGATCACGCCGGGCATCCCGTAGCCGGCCGCGCGGACGGCGACGTCGCGCACCGCCGTCTCGCGCTCCGCGGGGACGGAGATCGCGTACCCGTTGTTCTCGACGAGGAGGATCATCGGCAGGCGGTGGATCCCCGCGAAGTTCAGGGCCTCGTGGACGTCACCCTGGTTCGACGATCCCTCGCCCATCGCCACGAGGGCCACCTGCCGCACGCCCCGCAGCTTCGCCGCGAGGGCGATCCCGGTCGCATGGAGGGCCTGCGTCCCGACGGGGGACGAGGAGGTGAAGATCCCGCGCCCCGCGTGGCCGTAGTGGCTCGGCATCTGGCGCCCGCCGGAGGACGGGTCGTCCGCCTTCCCGAACTGGTGGAGGAGCACCTCGCGGGGCGTCATCCCGAGGGCGAGGACGCCGGCGAGCGAGCGGTAGTACGGGAGGAGCCAGTCGCGACCCGGCTCGAGCGCCGCCGTCACGCCGGCCTCGGCGCCCTCGTGGCCCTGGCCCGAGATGACGAAGTGGGTCCGCCCCGCCCGGTTGAGGATCCACGTCCGCTCGTCGAGCGCCCGCGCGAGAGCCATGAGCCGGTAGAGCGCGGCGAGGCGGTCCGGCGGCAGCCCGGACCGGGCGACGGGATCCTGGGCGCTCGGGGATCCGGCGAGGGTCACGCGCGGATGGTACAGGTGGGCCGCGCCCGGCGGAACCATCGGCCCGGAGGGTCGTCCGGCCCTTGCCGGGCGGGGACAGGCCGTCATGCTCGTTCCGCATTCCCCCACCGCGGGGCGGAGGCCGTCGTGCGAGTCTGCGAGCTGGTGCGCTGCGACGGGTTCCCCTGTCGCGACGTCCACCATGAGAGCCATCGGGTCCCGTCCGCGGAGGTGGATCCCGGCGTCGTCACCGTCGTCCTCGTCTCGGAGGCCGCCCCGGTCGATCCGCGCGACGGCTACGAGGCCGAGGGCGATCCGCTCTTCGCCCGCACGACCGTCGAGGCGTACCGCGACGCCGGCTTCGCCGTCGCCTCGGTCGCCGATGTCCTCGGGCTGGGTGTCCACCTGACGACCGCCGTGAAGTGCGCCAAGACCGGGTACGCGATCGAGCCGGCGACCGTGCGAGCGTGCGCCGAGCTCCTCGAGCGCGAGCTGGCGCTGTTCCCGGGGACGCGGTCGATCCTGCTCATGGGCGACGTGGCCGTCCGGGCGCTCAACGAGGTCGCCCGCCGGACCGGGGAACCGCGGGTCATCCCCGCCGGGGCGACGTACCGGATCCGCGGCGGCGACTTCGGCTTCCGCGGCGCCCGCGTCTTCCCGTCGTACCTCCAGGCGGGACCCGCCTTCTACATCGAGCGGAGCAAGCGCCGGATGATCGCCGAGGACATCGCCGCGGCGATGCGCCACGCGGGGGCAGCCCCGCAGGGCTGACGTGCCCGGCCGCGCGGCCGGGCCCCGCGGTCCGATCGCGGCCGCTCAGAAGTTGATCGAGCGGCCGTCGACGGCCATGGCCGCCTCCCCGAGCGCCTCGGAGAGGGTCGGATGCGGGTGGGTCGCCGCGGCGATCTCCCAGGCCGCGGCCTCCAGCGTGAAGCCCAGGGACGCCTCGGCGATGAGGTCGGTCGCGTGCGGTCCGACGAGATGGACGCCGAGCGTCGCGCCGGTCTCGGCGTGGGCGATCACCTTGGCGAAGCCCTCGTACTCCCCGCCGATGATCGCCTTGGCGATCGCCTGGAAGGGCACCTTCCCGACCTTCACGGGCAGGCCCCGCTTCTCGCACTCCTGCTCCGTGAGACCGACGGAGGCGATCTCCGGCCGGCAGTACGTCGCCCGCGGCTGCGCGTCGTAGTCCATGGGGTGGACGTCGGGGTCGCCGGCGATCGCGTGGACCGCCGTCAGCCCCTCGTGGGCCGCCGTGTGGGCCAGCCACAGCCCGCCGACGATGTCGCCGATCGCCCAGACGTGCGGCTCGACCGTCCGCATGTGGCCGTCGACCGGGATGATCCCCTTCTCCACGGTGATGCGGGTCGTCTCCAGGCCGATCCCCTCGACGTTCGCCGCGCGCCCGGTCGCGACGAGCATGCAGTCCGCGGCGACCTCCTTCGCCTCGCCACCCTCCGGTCCCACCGTGAGGCGGATCCCGCCGTCGCCGACGGCGAGCGACGCGGCGTCGAAGCGCGCGTTCGTCATCACCTCGATCCCGCGGCGCCGGAAGCTCCGCTCGAGCTCCTTCGACACCTCGCGATCCTCGAGGGGGACGATCGCCGGCAGGTACTCGAGCAGCGTGACCTGCACCCCGTAGTCGTGGAACATCGAGGCGAACTCGGAGCCGACGGCGCCGGCCCCGACGATGACGATGCTCGACGGCAGGCCGGCCATCCGCAGGACGTCGTCCGACGTCAGGACCCGCACGCCGTCGGGGGTGATCCCGGGCAGGCTCTTCACCCGCGAGCCCGTCGCGAGGACGACGTCCGTCGCCTCGAGGACGCGCTCGCCGCCCGCGCCCGGCGTCCCGTCCTCGGCATGGAGCGCCACCCGGACCTTCCCCGCCCCATCGAGCCGCCCGCGGCCGGCGACCCATTCGACGTTGTTCTTGCCGACGAGGCCCTTGAGGCCGGTCCACATCCGCCGCACGACCTGGTCGCGCCGCGCCGCGACCGCCGCGTAGTCGAGGGCAATGTCGCCGGCGACGAGGACGCCGAGCTCGCGGCTCTTCGCCGTGACCCGGTGGTAGAAGTCCGCCGACTCGAGGAGCGCCTTCGTCGGGATGCAGCCACGGTGAAGGCAGGTCCCCCCGATCCTGTCCTCGTCGACGAGCGCGACCCGGAGGCCCAGCTGGGCGGCCCGGAACGCCGCCGTGTAGCCGCCGGTGCCGGCGCCGAGGACGACGAGGTCGAACGAGTTGGACGAGCCGACGGCCATGGGGTGGTCTCCACGGGGTGCTGGATCCGGCGCCGGGCGGGGCGCCGGCGGCGCTCATGGTACCGCCGCTCCGGGCCCGCGGCCGCGGGCCGCGCGGCGCCTCCATTCGCGGGAGAATGGCGGCATCCGCTTCCATGTGTCCTGGGCGAGGGGGGAGAGATGACCGCAGCGATCCGCGTCCGCCCCCGCTCCGCCTCCCGCGTGGCCGTCGCGGGGGCGCTCCTCGGCGCCGTCCTCGCCGCCGCGCTCCTCGCTGCCGGGGCGCGGCCCGCGGCCGCGGCGAGCCCGACGAACCTCCGCGCCCAGCTGACGGACGACGTCGGGGCCCTCTCCGCGTCGGAGCGATCGGCGATCACGGCCGCGAGCGACCGGCTCCTCCGCGAGACGGGCGTCCAGCTCTGGACGTGGTTCATCGACACGACCGGGAGCTTCACGGCGGGCGAGTTCGCCTCGCAGACGGCCGCCCGCAGCTCGCTCGGCGGCACGGACTTCCTCCTCGTCGTCGCCCTCGACGACCGCGCCTACGGCTACTGGACGACGGACGCGGTGCCCCTCTCCAACGCGCAGATCGAGGGGCTCCTCTCGGCGGACCTCGAGCCCGGCCTCCGGGCCGGCGACGAGGGTGGTGCCGTCGTCCAGCTCGCCGGGGCGCTCGCATCCGCCCTCGGGGGCGCGCCCGCGACGACGGCCCCCGCCGCCACCGCGGCGGCGACGCCGGCATCGCAGCCGGCCGACGGGGGCGGCGGCACGGGCGGGGGCGGCGACGGCGGGCTCGGCACGATCCTCGCGATCATCATCGTCCTCGTCGTCATCGCCGGGGTCGGCTGGTTCCTCCTCGTCCGGCGCCGCTGGGGCGTGGCCACGGGGGTCACGACCGGCGGTCGCCGGACCCCGGGGGCGTCGAGCGACCCGCTGGCGAACCTCTCCGACCGCGACCTCAACGCCGAGGCGAACCGCCTCCTCCTCGCCACCGACGATGCGATCCGCGACTCCGAGCAGGAGCTCGGGTTCGCCCAGGCGCAGTTCGGCGACGTCGAGGCTGCCCCGTTCGGCGCCGCGCTCGCCGCCGCGAAGGAGGACCTCACCTCCGCCTTCGCGATCCGGCAGGCCCTCGACGACGCAACCCCCGAGGACCGCCCCACGCGGCGCCGGATGCTCGAGGACCTGGCCCGGCGCTGCCAGGCCGCCCAGCAGCGTCTCGACGCCGAATCGGGTCGCTTCGAGGAGCTCCGCGCGTTCCAGCGCGAGGCGCCGGGGATCCTCGCCGGGCTGCCTGCCGCGGCCGGCGCGGTCGAGGCCCGCCTCCCGGCGGTCGAGGCGACGCTGGCCCGTCTCCGGGAGTACGCGGACGCGTCCTGGCAGCCCGTCGCCGCGAACGTCGACGAGGCCCGGACGCGGATCGCCGTGGCGCGGGCGGCCGTGGCGGAGGGCGGCGCCGCGGCCCCCGAGGACACCGCGAAGGTGGCGGCGGCAGCCCGCGTCGGCCAGGAGGCGCTCGGCCAGGCGACCGCGTTCCTCGACGCGGTCGAGCGCCTGGCGAAGGACCTCGACGCGGCCCGCGACAGGGTCTCCGCCGAGATCGCCGACGCCGAAGCCGACCTCGCGCGGGCCCGCGCCGCCGCCGCGGGGACGTCCCCGCCCGACCCGGCCGTCGCCGGCCGGCTGTCCGAGGCCGAGGGCCTCCTCGCCGCGGCCCGCGAGGACCTCGGCCACCCGAAGCCGGACGTGGCCGCGGCGTACGGCAAGGCCCGCCGGGCGAACGAGATCGCCGACGAGGTCCTCGCCGACATCCGCACCGCGGCCGAGCAGCAGGCCGCCCTCGCCGCCCGCCTCGACACGTCGGTCCGCGGCGCGCAGGCGACCGTCACCCGGGCCGCCGACTACGTCGCCACGCGGCGTGGCGGGGTCGGCGGCGAGGCCCGGACCCGGATCGCGGAGGCGCAGCGCCACCTCGACGCCGCGGTCGCGGCCGGGGCCGCCGACCCGGCGG
This sequence comes from Chloroflexota bacterium, assembly GCA_021802585.1. GTDB lineage: Bacteria > Chloroflexota > Limnocylindria > Limnocylindrales > CSP1-4 > CTSoil-043. The sequence continues at coordinate 99 of JAJZRQ010000068.1, read as the reverse complement.
CCGGGATCCGCGAGGCCGAGACCGCCGCCCGCCTCGCGAACGAGGCCCTCTCCCTCGCCCAGCGCGACTACTCCGGCTGGGACGACCCCTGGCACGGCG
>JAJZRQ010000067.1 GCA_021802585.1 Chloroflexota bacterium | reverse complement strand
ATCTGGCCCGGGGTCATCGGGAGGAACGGGAGGAGGAGAGCAGCCCCGGCCATGCTCAGCATGTTCCCGAAGTTCGAGCTCGTCCCCATCCGGATGTACTTCAGGGTGTTGGCGAACGTGCGGCGGCCCTCGACGACCCCACGGCCGATCGCGGCGAGGCTCGGTTCGAGGAGGATGACGTCGGCCGCCGAGCGGGCGACGTCGGTCGCGTTGTCGACGCTGATCCCGACGTCCGCGGCGTGGAGCGGCGGCGCGTCGTTGATCCCGTCCCCGAGGTAGCCGACGACCGCCCCGGTCTCCCGCAGCGCCCGGATCACCAGGAGCTTCTGGTCGGGGTCGACGCGGGCGAAGATCGTCGTCCGCGCCACCCGCGCGACGAGCGCCGGGTGCGTGAGCCCCCGCATCTCCTCGCCGGTGAGGACGCCCTCGACCGCGAGCCCGACCTGGCCCGCGACGTGGCGGGCGACGAGCTCGTTGTCACCGGTCACGACCTTGAGGGCGATCCCCTGGCGGGCGAGCCCCGCGATCGTGTCCCCCACCCCGGCCTTCGGCGGGTCGCTGAAGAGGAGGAGGCCCTCGAAGACGAGGTCGCGCTCGAGGCCTGCCGCGTCGGCCGCGGCCGTCCCGCCGGCGGGCACCTCCCCGGGGTCGAGGATCCGCGAGCCGACCGCGACGAGACGGAAGCCGTCGTTCGACGCCTCGTCGACGAGGCGCGCCAGGCGGTCGTGCTCAGCGGCCCCGATCGGCCGGGTCGCGCCGTCCTCGCGGACGTCGCGGGCGCGGGCGAGGACGGTTTCAGGCGCGCCCTTCGTCACGAGGAGCGGCGCCTCGTCGCCGTGGCGGACGACGACGCTCAGGAGGCGGCGGCTGAAGTCGTAGGGAATCTCGGCGAGGCGCGTCCACGCCGCCGCGTCGGCGGGCGCGGGGACGCCGGCGAGGATCGCCGTGTCGAGGGGGTTCGCGAAGGCGGCCTGGAAGTGGCTGTTGAGCCAGGCGAGGCCGAGGGCGTGGGTCGCCTCGGCGGCGTCGTCGCGGTCGATCCCCGCCGCCCGGACGACCGCGAGCCGGCCCTCCGTCAGCGTCCCGGTCTTGTCCGTGCAGAGGACGGTGACGCTCCCGAGGTTCTGGATCGCGGGGAGGCGCTTCACGAGGACGCCCTCGGCGGAGAGGGCCCGCGACCCGCGCGTCAGGTTGAGGGTGACGATCGCCGGGAGGAGCTCCGGCGTGAGCCCGACGGCGAGGGCGATCGCGAAGAGGAGCGAGTCGAGGAGCGGGCGGCGGAGGGCGACGTTGATCGCGAAGACCGCGACGACGAGGAGGAGCGTCACCCGCGCGACGAGGAGGCCGAACGCGCGGACGCCATGCTGGAAGTCGGTCTCCGGCTGGCGCTCGGCGAGGCGGCGCGCGATCGCGCCGTACGCGGTGCGGGCGCCGGTCGCGGTGACGACGACCGCGCCGGTGCCGCTCACGACGCTCGTGCCCGAGAAGACGAGCCCGTCGCGGTCGGCGTCATGACCCGGGTCGAGGTCGCCCTCGCGGACGGCCTTGAGCGCCGGCGCCGACTCGCCGGTGAGCGACGACTCGTCGACGAAGAGGTGGTTCGTCCCGACGAGCCGGCCGTCGGCCGGGACGATGTCGCCGGCGGCGAGCTCGACGAGGTCGCCCCGGACGACGTCGTGGACGGGGATCTCCGCCGCCGTCCCGTCGCGGACGACCCGCGCGGTCAGGGTGAGGCGCGCCTGGAGCGCGGCGAGGGCGGCGGCGGAGCGCGCCTCCTGGACGAAGCCGAGGGCGGCGCTCAGGACGACGATCGCGAGGATGATGCCGGCCTCGACGTTCTCCCCGGTCGCGAGCGCCACGACGCTCGCCGCGACGAGGAGGAGGACGAGCGGGCTGGCGAACTGGGCGGCCGCGATCCCGACGAGCGACCGCCGGCTCCCCCGCTCGATCGCGTTCGGGCCCTCCGCCCGCAGCCGCGCGGCCGCCTCGGCGGCGGCCAGCCCGGCCGGCACCGGCGCGGGGGAGGTGCCCGCCGCGGTGGGGAGGTCCATGCGGGCGGGATCGTACTCCCCGCCGCCGCGGAGGCCCCGGCGTGCCGGCTGCCGGAGTACGGTTCCGCCGTGGACCGCCAGCGCTGGCTCATGGACGGGTAGGGCGCAGGGCCTCCCGCCCGCACCGACGCACGGGGTACTCTGGAGGCGGCTGGCGCGCCCGCCCGGTCCGCGCATCGCCGCCGCCCGGAGGTCGTCATGCCGGCCGCGCCCACCGTCGTCCTCGTCGGGACCCTCGACACGAAGGGTCCCGAGCACGCCTTCGTCCGCGATCGCCTCCGCGACGCCGGGATCGACGTCGTCGTCGTCGATGTCGGCGTCCTCGGCGACCCGTCGTTCGAGCCCGACGTGCCGGCGGCCGCCGTGGCCCATGCGGCGGGGACGACGCTCGCGGACGTCCGGCGGGCGAGCGAGGGCGGCCGCGGCCGGGCCGACGCCCTCGATGCGATGGCCCGCGGGGCGACGGCGGTCGTGGTCGAGCTCCGCGCGCGGGGCCGGTGCGCCGGGGCGATGGGGCTCGGGGGCAGCGGCGGCACGACGATCGTCTCGGCGGTCCTGCGGTCGCTTCCCCTCGGGGTCCCGAAGGTCCTCGTCTCGACGATGGCCGCCGGCGACATCCGGCCGTACGTCGGGGCGCGGGACTTCACGCTCGTCCACCCCGTCACCGACGTCCAGGGCCTGAACCGTGTCTCGCGCCGCGTGCTCGCGAACGCCGCCCATGCGATGGCCGGGATGGTCCGCCACCGCGACGACGCGGCGGCCGGCGACGCAGCCGCTCCGCTCGTCGCGCTCACGATGATGGGCGTCACGACGCGCGGCGCCCAGCAGGTCGCGGCCCGCCTCGAGGCGGCCGGCTTCGAGACGATCGTGTTCCACGCGAACGGGTCCGGCGGCCAGGCGATGGAGGAGCTCATCGACGAGGGCGCGATCGACGGCGTCGTCGACCTCACGACGAGCGAGCTCACGTCGGAGCGGTTCGGCGGGGTCGTGAGCGCGGGGCCGGGGCGGCTCACCGCGGCCGGCCGGGCGGGCATCCCGCAGGTCGTCGCAACCGGCGCCCTCGACGTCGCGAACTTCGGCCCCCGGGCCGTCGTGCCCGCCCGCTTCGACGGGCCCGACCGGCGGATCGTCGTCCACAGCCCGACGATCACCTCGGTCCGGGTGGACGCCGCCGAGGCGGCCGAGATGGGCCGCCTCCTCGCCGAGAAGGTGAGCCGCGCCACGGGGCCCGCGGCCGTCGTCCTCCCGCTCGGCGGGTGCTCCGTCTACGAGGTGCCCGATGGCCCGTTCGTCGACCGCGCGGCCGACGCGGCGCTCTTCGCGGCGATCCGGGCGGGACTCCGGGCGGGGATCCCGTGCCGCGCGGCGGCGGCGAACATCAACGATCCGGCCTTCGCCGAGCTCGCGGTGGCGACGTTCCTGGAGCTCTGGTCACGGGTCCGGCCCCTGCCGGCCCCGCGGGGCACCCCCGGCTGAGGACGTGGCCGCCGGGGCGGAGCGTCAGTCGCGACCGCGCAGCCCTCGGCGACCAGGCGCTCGAAGCGCTCGAAGTGGATACCCCAGGCGGCCTGCTCCTCCGGCGTCACCGTCGCCGCCAATCCCCCCGTCGCGGACGACGAGGACCCCGACGGACCACGAGACCCCGGCCGAGCGGCCGGGTCCCGGCTCGTGACTCGCCGTCCCGCGACCGGTCCGGGTCCCGCGCCGCCCGCGTCACTCGCCGCCGGGCGCGTCGCCGGGCGTGCCGGGCGCGTCGCCGGGCGTGCCGGGCGCGTCGCCTGCCTCGACCGCCGAGCGCCGGTCGAGGCGGCGCCGCATGAGCCACAAGGCCGCCACGTTCGCCACGATGACGGCCACGACGACGATCATCGCCTCGCGCCGGAAGAAGCTCTCGTCGAGGCGCGCCTGGGCGATCGCCTGGGCGTCGCCGGCCTTCTTCTGGGCGTCGCCGGCAGTCTGCGCGATCACCGTCAGCTTCGTCGTGTGGACCGCGGCCTGGGCTTTGATCAGGCTCGTCTTCGCCTCCGACAGCGTCACGTCGGCGTCGCCGACGATCATCCCCATGCCCGCGGCCTCGCCGATCCTCCCGCCGGCGGCGTCGTAGGCGCCCTGGGCCTCCGACAGCGCGCCGGCGATCGCCTCGACCTGGGCGTAGATGTCGGAGTCGGGGTGGTGGCAGGTGTCGCAGCGCCGGTCGGCCTCGTTGGCGAATCGGTCGAGCTGGATCCGCAGCGTCCGGGCCTGGAGGTCGTGGCAGGTCGTGCACTGGTAGTCAGGGGGCTGCGGGTGGAAGAAGAGCTTCTCCGAGGGCTTCGCCACGTCGTGGGTCCCGTGGCAGGTCCAGCACTTCGGGGCCGCATCCTTCAGCTCGGCGTGCCGGCTCTGGAGGTAGAGCTCCTGGGTTGCCGTGTGGCACTTCCCGCAGACCTCGACGACTTCCGTGGCGCGCGGGGGCTTCGCGTCGTGGGACCCGTGGCAGGACGCGCAGCTCGGCGCCCGGGTGTCCGCCTCCTCGAGCAGGGCCACGCCGTGAACGCTCCTCGAGTAGATGTCGAACTGGTCGGTGGGGATCCCGTACGGCTTCATCCGGTCGGCGTCGGCGTGGCAGCCGGCGCAGAGCTGCGGGACGTTGAGGGGGAAGACAGGGGCCGTCGGGTCGGAGGCCTTCTTGATGTCGTGGGAGCCGTGACAGTCGATGCAGATCGCGACCCGGACGTCCTTCGCGGCCGCCAGGCGCTGGCCGTGCACGCTCGTCCAGTACTTTGCGTACTGGTCGGTCGGGAGGTTGTAGCTGCGCATCCGCTCGGGGTCGGCGTGGCAGCTCCCGCACATGCCGATCGTCTGCTCGCGGGACGGCCTGCCGACGAACCCCTTCGTGCGGTCCATCGCGATGCCCATCCGGTCCGATGTCGGATCGCCGCCGTGACAGTCCGCGCAGGTGACGCCTCCCTTGGCGTGGATGCTCCCCTCCCAGGCCGTCGCGATCGCCGCCTGGCGATCGTTGACGGCGCGGTGGCATTCCACGCACTGGTTCGTGCCGCCGTCGGCCGGGTGCGGGATCGGCGTCGGCACCGGGGGAGCGGGGATGGGCGACGCCTCCGGCGAGGCCGAGGGGGCGACGCCGATCACCGGCGCGGCCGAGGTAGACGGGGTCGCGGCCGAGGTAGACGGGGTCGGGTCGGCAGCGCTCGCCCCGCCGCCGAGGGCGATGAGGAGGGCCGCGGCGGGCAGGCAGGCGGCGGCGAGGAGGCGCAGGACCCGGATGGGAGACGCGTGGCCGTCCATCAGCTCGAGAACCCGCGCACCGTGAGCGCGATCCCCGCGACGAGCACAACCGTCGCCGTGCCGACGGCAAGCTTCCGCCGTCGCGCGAGGACCTCGGGATTGCGGTCCAGGAACGGCAGCACGGTGAGGAGGAACAGCCCCCCGATCGGCGCCAGGATGCCGACGATCCGCGGGACGAGCTTGAGGAGCTCGTAGACCCCGAGGAAGTACCACTCCGGCTTGGTGTGCGGGGGCGTCTCGAGCGGGTTCGCCTGCGCCTCGAGCCCGGCCGGGAAGAGCGAGGCCAGCACGACGAGGAGCGCCAGCAGGATGTACCAGGCGATCAGCTCGTCGAGGACGTAGTTCGGGAAGAAGGGGACCGTCTTCCCTTCGGGGGGACGACCGCGCGGGTCGGGCCGCTTCGGGTTCGCGAGGCCCAGCTGGTGGACGAGCGTGAGGTGGACGGCCAGCAGCCCGCCGAGGACGAGAGGCAGGACGAGGACGTGGAGGCCGAAGAAGCGGCTCAGCGTCGCCTCCGTCACGTCGACCCCGCCGCGGAGGAGCAGGAGGAGCTGGTCCCCGATGAGCGGCACCGACCCCGCGATCTCCGTCCCGACGACCGTGGCCCAGTAGGCGCGCTGGTCCCACGGCAGGAGGTAGCCGGTGAAGCCGAAGACCATGGTGATCCCGAGCAGGCCGATCCCGATGACCCAGGTCAGCTCCCGCGGGTACTTGTAGGCGGCCTGGAAGAAGACCCGCAGGAGGTGCAGGACGACGAACAGGATCATGAGGTTCGCCGCCCAGTGGTGGACGCTCCGGATCAGCCATCCGAAGCTGACGTCGCTCATCATGAACAGGACGCTGTCGTAGGCGGCGTCCGGCGTCGGCTTGTAGTAGAGGGCAAGGAGCGTCCCCGTGGCAACCTGGATCCCGAACAGGAAGAGGGCGATCCCCCCGAAATAGAGGGTCCGGGCCTCGGCGGGGATCCGCACGTGGAGAAGGGCGGCGGCCAGCGCCCGGCCTTGCGTCCGTTCCTCGATCCAGCCGGAGGCGGGGGTGGCCGCGTCGGCGGCGACAGGCTCGGTGTTCGCGGCCATCTCAGCCGGGCACGAGGAAGATGTCGTCGCCCTCGACGCTGACGGTCACATGCGGCAGGGGCGCCGGCGGTGGCCCCGAGACGACGGCGCCGGTTGCCGGGTTGAAGCGGCCGTCGTGGCAGGGGCAGACGATCATGCCGCTCAGGTCGTCGAAGGCGACGATGCAGCCCAGGTGGGTGCAGATCGCGGAATGGGCGACGATCCCCTGCTCCGTGGAGACGAGGATCACGGGCTTGCTGCCCATGGGAACGACCTTGCCCTTGCCGAGGGGCAGGTCGGCGACCTTCCCGGCCGGCACCTTGCCGCCGCTGCCGGCGGCGGTCGACTTGGGGGGCACGATGAAGCCGACCATGGGGGTCACGACCATCGCCGCGGTCGAGATGACGGAGAAGCCCAGGAGCCAGCGCAGCACGCGACGACGGGAGACGGCCGGCTTCGCGTTGGGCTGGGCGTCGGGACCCATCTGTCTCTCCTGCGTCCCGTCCATGCGGGGTCGCGGTGGATAGCCGCAGGTTCGGTGGCGGGATGGCGCGGATCAATCCATCGGACGGCGCGTCCCGTGTCTATCGAACGGCATAGGGGCACCGACGGGCACGCCACATGCACGCACCGATTTCGCGGGCGCCCGGGCCCGCGGGGCGTCAGACCTTCGCGGCGCCGTCCCCGCCGAAGCCTGCGCCGAGGAGCTCGCGCATCCGCTCGGCCGTATACGAGGGTCCCTCGTCGCGGGTGAGCTGCCCGAGGACGTCCATCGGCAGGTCGTCGAGGATCGCGTGGTTCGAGTTGAAGAGCAGGTGCTCGTCGACGGCGAGGCCGAAGGCCGAGCCCTCCTTCACCGCGTGATAGAGGTTCCGCGGCTTCACCGCGTCGCCGACGTTGATGACGTTCACGCCGGCGGCCCGGAGCGCGGTGAAGAGCCCATCGACCGGCCGGGTGTGGCAGGTGACGACGTCGTCGACCTCGATCGTCGTCCGGTTGAAGTCCCTGTCGCGGAGGACGACGGTCGTCCCGTCGATCGACTCGACCGTCGTGCTCGTGATGACGGTGACGGGATGCCGGTACGGCCGCGAATGGAGGACCTCCGCGTCGCCCTGTGCGAAGCGCTTCCGCAGGACGTACAGGTGGATGACCTCGCAGTCGGCGGCGAACTCGCGGTTCTCCGTGACGATCGTGAGCTCCTTGCCGATGTCGGCAAGGAACGCGGCCGTGTCCGTCGCCGCATAGCTGTCACCCCAGAGAAGGACCCGCCCGCCGAGCTTCCGCATCTTCCGGCCGCCCGGGTGGCACTCGCAGGCGACCTTCGGGCAGGCCATCGCCTCCTCGAAGGGGACAACCTTCGCGGCATCGCCGGCGACCTGCGGCACATACGAGGCCGCGCCCGTGGCGTTGAGGACGAGGTCGAAGGCGCGGAGCTCGTCCACCGTGGGCGCGTGGTTGAGGCGGATGTCGACGTGGAGCTCGAGGAGCTGGTCCCGGATCCAGTCCAGGTACCAGCGCATCTTCTCCTTGCCCGGCACCATGCAGACGTAGAGCATCGCGCCGCCGAGCTCGGGCCGCTTCTCGAAGAGCGTGACGAGGTGCCCCCGCTCGGTCGCGATGCGGGCCGCCTCCATGCCGGCTGGGCCGCCGCCGACGACCGCGACACGGACCGCCGTCGCCGACTTCTCCATCTTCGCGTACGCCGGGTTCCCGCAGGCGGCGTTGATCGAGCAGGCGATCTCCTTCTTCGCCATGAGCGACTCCTGCCAGCAGCCGCCGAGGCAGGAGATGCAGCGCCGGATCGACTTCACCCGGCCGTACTTCGCCTTCACCGGCCAGTACGGGTCGGCGAGGAGCTGGCGGGCGAGCCCGACGAGGTCGGTCTTGCCCTGGGCGAGGATCTGCTCGCAGTAGTCGGGATCGCGGAGCGAGTGGCTCGTGATGACCGGGATCTTCACGACCTTCTTCGTCGCCTCGGCGGCATACGTCGCCCAGCCCTGCGGGTACTGCATCGGGTCGAACCCCGCGCCGGGGCTCTCCTGCATCCCCTGCGAGAGGTCGAGGGCGGCGACGCCGGCCCGCTCGAGGACGCGCGCGGTCTCGAGGCCCTCCTCCATCCCCCGGCCGCCCTCGCACCACTCCTCGAACGAGTAGCGGACGAGGACCGGGAAGCTCCTCCCGCACTTCTTCTTGATCGAGTCGATGACCGCGAGCGGGAACCGCATCCGGTTCTCGAAGGACCCACCGAACCGGTCGGTCCGCATGTTGAGGTACGGGCTCATGAACTCCGAGAGGAGGTACCCGTGGGCGGCGTGGAGCTCGACGGCGTCGAAGCCGGCCTGCTTCACCCGCCAGGCAGCCTCGCTGAACAGGTCGACGAGCTCGAGGATCTCCGCGATCGAGGCCTCCCGGATCTCCTTGCCCTTCTCCTCGGCGTTCTCGTAGACGATCTCGTGGCCGGCCGACCACGGGAGCTTGAGGACCCGGTCGGTGGCGCCGAGGGTGTTGTAGCGGGGGATCGCGCACTGCCGACCGGGGTGCTGGAGCTGGACCGCGCACTTCGCGCCGTAGCGGTGCATCCCCTCGGCGAGGCGGGCGAGCCCGGGAACGTAGTTGTCGCCGTCGGCGACGAGGCAGGTGACCGTGGGGCGGCCCGTCTTCATGTCCGGCGTCGTCGCGCCGACGATGACGAAGCCGGTCCCGCCCCGGGCGATGTCCGCGTGGTGGTGGATGTCGCGCTCGCTCACCTCGCCGTCGGCGTGGGACGAGCTGATGTCCGTCGGGACGTGGACGATCCGGTTCGGGAGCTCGAGGTTGCCGAGCTGGAGCGGGCTGAAGAGGTGCGGGAAGGCCATCTCGGGTCTCCTGGGTGGGGAGGCAGATCTCGACGCCTGATGCTCCCCCGGCGGGGGCCGGGCGGCAATGCCAGAGCGGGCCGATGAAGTGGCAGAAGCGGCTGCCGGGCCGCTCGACGCGCGCGAATCGCTCCATGTGGCCCTGTCGGACGCGGCTGCGAGGCGGCGACGATCCGGCCGTGACCGTCTTCGTCTGGCGCCAGGAGCTCGACCCCGCGTTCCCCCTCGCGGTCCTCGAGTACGCGACCCAGGGCAACCGCGACCGGATGCACTGGCACGACCACCTCGAGATCGCGCTCGTCGTCGGGGGCCGGGGCTCGTTCCACTTCGGACGGCGGGCCGTCCCGGCCGAGCCGGGGGACGTCTTCTTCGTCGACAACTCGCAGCCCCACGTGGCGGTCGCCGGGCCGGGGGGATCGCTCCAGCTCCTCCTCGTCCTCTTCCGGCCGGAGCTCGTCGCGGGGCCGGGGTGCCGGGCGTTCGACGCCGGGTACCTGGCGCCGTTCCGGGCCGACGAGCCGGGGTTCGCCGGTCGGGTCGCCGCGGGCACGCCGCTCGCGCGCGACCTGGCGGACGCGCTCCACGACCTCCGGCGGACCGCGGAGCGCCGCGACCCGGCGGAGCGGCACCTCCTCGACGCCGGTCTCCGCCGCGTGCTCGGGCTCGCGGTCCGCGAGCGGACGCTCGACGGCCTGCCGGCCCGCTCCGCCGCGGACCGCCGCGAGCAGATCCGGCCCGTGCTCGCGTACATCGACCGCCACAGCCGGGAGGGCGTCACCCTCGGCGAGGTCGCGGAGGTCGTCCACGTCAGCCCGTCACGCGTGCGCCACGTCTTCAAGGACGTCACCGGCGTCGGCTTCAAGGAGTACGTGACGAACGTCCGGGTCGCGGAGGCGAAGCGCCTCCTCCTCGGCACGGACCTGAGCGTCGCCGACGTCGCGCGAGGCGTCGGCTACACGAACCTCCACCAGTTCTACCGCGTCTTCTACCGCTCGAGCGCGATGTCGCCGGCGGAGTACCGCCGGTACTGCGCCCGCATGCCCGCGGACGAGGAGGTCGTCGTCGCGGGCGACTGACGGCCGGAGGTGGCGGCCGCATCGCGCGGCCCGCCGCGGTTTGACAGCCCCGAGCGGGCGGTGGGACGCTCGCACCGATGACCCGACCCCCGCCCGCCCCGGCCGCTCCGGGCAGCGCCTCCGCCCGCCCGATCCTCCTCGCCTCGTACGCGAGCTTCGTCCTCATCGGGTGGAGCGGGCTCTTCGTCCCGACGCTCCTCCGCCTCCTCCAGGACGAGTTCGACCGGTCGGACGCGGAGTTCGGCCTCGTCTACCTCGTCGGCGCGCTCATGTTCGCCGCGGGGGCGCTCTCGTCGGGCATCGTGGCGGGGCGGGTCGGCCGGCGGGTCGTGCTGCCGGCGGGGGGGCTCCTCATCGCGGCGGGGGCCGCTCTCGAGGGCATCGCGCCGACGTGGGCGCCCTTCGTGCTCGGGGCGGCGCTCGCCGGCGCGGGTTGCGGCGCGATCGACGCGGTGGCGAGCAGCATCGTCATGGACCTCTCCGAGGCCGGGAGCGGGAGCGGCCTCAACAGGCTCCACCTCTTCTACAGCGTGGGGGCGCTCGCGGCGCCGCTCGCGATCGGCGGCCTCGTCGGCCTCGGCGTCGGATGGCGTCTCCTCGCGATCGCCACGGCCGTCGCCGCGGCCCTCCTCGCCGGCCCGCTCGCCCGCGCAGGGGCCGTCCGGCCGCGGGGGCGGTCACCCGACGCCGTGCGCGCGGAGCGCACGCCGGCTCTTTCTGTCCGACTCCGGATCGCCCTCGCCACGCTCGGGCTCGCGATCGCCTGCTACGTCGCCGCGGAGTCCGGCGTCTCGAGCTGGCTCGTCGGCTTCCTCGCCGATGAGCCGCTCACCGCCGCGACGCTCGCGCTCGGCCTCTTCTGGGGCGGGCTCGCCGCGGGCCGGCTCGTGGCGAGCCGCGTCGCCGACCGGTTCGAGCCGCTGCGCTTCACGACGTCGTGCGCGCTCGCCGGCGGCCTCGCCGTCCTCCTCGCCGTCACCGTCGCCTCCGGTCCGGCCCGGATCGCCCTGTTCCTCGCCGCGGGGTTCGCGTTCGGGCCCGTCTACCCGATGATCATGGCGGTCGCCGGGTCGCTCTTCCCCCATCGCGCCGCCGCCGTGGCGGGGATCATCACCGCGGCGGGGGTCGCCGGGTCGGTCACGTATCCGCCGCTCATGGGCGTCGTCGCCGCCGTCGCGGGCCTCGGCGCGGGGATGGTCGGAGCCTCCGCGCTCATCGTCGCCGGCGGTGCGGCCGTCGTGGCGGCGGGCCGGCTCGCCGCCGGCCGGGTGGCCCGGCGGGAGGCGAGGCCGGTGGCGGCCGCGGACGCGCCCTGAGTGCGGGTCCCACCGGCGGCCGGGACCATCGCGCCCGTTGACGAGGGGCACCGACGACGGCAAGGTTGGGGACGCCCGATGACCCTCCCGACGCGCCGCCGCTCGCCGCTCCTCGCCGGCCTCGCGGCGATCGTCGCCGCGCTCGCCGTCGGATCGGCCGCCCTCGCGGCCGGGCCGCTCCCCGGGGAGCCGGCCGGGACCCGCGGCGAAGAGCGCGTGATCGTCGTCCTCGCGCCCGGCGCGGACACGGCGGCCGAGGCCGCGGCGGCGCGGGGCGCGGGCGTCGCCGTCGAGCGGACGTACGGGAGCGCGGTCCAGGCGTTCGCCGCCACCGTGAGCCCGGCCGAGGAGCGCGCCCTGGCCGCCGACCCGCAGGTCGTCTCGATCGTCCCCGACGAGCGGATCGCGGGGCCGGACGTCCTCGCCGGGCAGGAGGTCCCGACGGGCGTGAGCCGCGTCCGCGGGCCGCAGAGCCCCGCCGTCGCCGCCGGGGGGATCGGCGTCGACGCCCGCGTCGATGCCGACGTGGCGATCTTCGACACGGGGATCGACCCGGCCCACCCCGACCTCGTCGTCGCGGGCGGGTACAACTGCACGAGCCCGGACCGGACCGCCTGGGCCGACGGGTACGGCCACGGGACCCACGTCGCCGGGACGGTCGGCGCCCGCGACGACGGTTCCGGCGTCGTCGGGGTGGCGCCCGGGGTTCGCCTGTGGGCGGTCCGGATCCTCGACGCGAAGGGCGAGGGCTACCTCTCCTGGTGGCTCTGCGGGCTCGACTGGATCGCGGCCCAGAACGAT
>JAJZRQ010000066.1 GCA_021802585.1 Chloroflexota bacterium | reverse complement strand
GTCCTCGAGGCGCTCGTCACGGCGCACCCCGGCCTCCGGCCCCAGGTCTTCACCGCCGAGGGCGAGCTCAACCGGTTCGTCAACGTGTACGTCGACGGCCAGGACGTCCGCTACACCGGCGAGCTGGCGACCGCCGTCGGGGAGCGCGACGACGTCGTGATCCTCCCCGCGATGGCGGGAGGCGGGGGATGACGGCGACCCGGCCGGCCCCGACCCGCCCGCCCGAGCCCGAGCGGTCCGGGCACGACGACCTCCCCCGCCACGGCGGTCGCCACGCCGACATCCTCGACGCCGTCGGGCACACGCCGCTCGTCGAGATCCCCCGGATGAGCCCGACGCCGGCCGTCCGGATCCTCGCCAAGCTCGAGATGTACAACCCCACGGGGTCTGTCAAGGACCGCACGGCGAAGTACCTCGTCGAGGACCTCGAGCGGCGTGGCCTCCTCCACGAGGATTCGATCATCCTCGAGCCGACGTCGGGCAACACCGGGATCGCCCTCGCGATGATCGGGCGGCGGAAGGGCTACCGGGTCGCTCTCGTCATGCCCGACAACGTGACGATGGAGCGGCGCCAGGTCGCGGCCCTCTACGGCGCCGAGATCATCGACTCGCCCGGCGCCAAGGGCAGCAACGGCGCGATCGCCCTCGCGAAGGAGCTCGTGGCGCGCGACCCGCGGTTCGTCATGCCGTACCAGTACGGCAACCCGGCGAACCCCCGGGCACACTACGAGACGACCGGCCCGGAGATCCTCGCCGACTGCCCGGAGATCGACGTCTTCGTCGCCGGCCTGGGGACGGGCGGCACGCTCACCGGCACGGGGCGGTACCTGAAGGAGCGCCGGCCCGGGGTCCGCGTCGTCGCGGCCGAGCCGCTGCCCGGCGAGAACGTCCAGGGCCTGCGCTCGCTCGACGAGGGCTTCGTCCCGGAGGTCTTCGACCCCGCGATCCTCGACGCGAAGTTCCTCGTGAGCAACCGCGACGCGGTGGCGGCGCTCCGCGACCTCGTCTTCCGCGAGGGGATCTTCGCCGGGCCGTCGTGCGGGGCCGTGATCGTGGCGGCCGTCCGGGTGGCCCGGACGATGGAGGCGGGGACGATCGTCGCCCTCCTCCCGGACGGCGGCTGGAAGTACCTGTCCGCCGGCACGTTCACCCGCGACCTCGACGAGATGGAGGACGACCTCGAGGGCGGCGTCAGCTGGTGGTGAGCGACGCGGCGGCGGCCGGGCCGCGGCCGGCATGGGGGCCCGGCCCGCGGCCGGCGTCGGGGCCCGGCGGCCGCGACGGAGTGCCCGGCCCGGCGCGGGCGACCCTCCCCGCCGCGATCCGCGACGCGATCGTCGCCCACGCCCGGGACGGGTACCCCAACGAGGCCTGCGGCCTCATCGCCGGCACGGCGCCGGCCGCCGACGGGGGGGTCGCCACGGCCTGGCACCCGACCCGCAACCGGGCTGCGTCGCCGCTCCGCTACGAGATCGACCCCGACGACCTCCTCCGCCTCTCGATCGCGATCGACGACGCCGGCGAGGTGATCTGGGGGATCGTCCACAGCCACGTCCGCTCGCCGGCGCGGCCGTCGCCGACGGACGTCGGCCTCGCCTTCTACCCGGATGCTCTCTACGTCCTCGTCTCGCTCGCCGAGGCCGAGGCGGATCCCGCCTCCGGCACCCCGAGCGTCCGGGCCTGGCGGATCGTCGACGGCGAGGCTGCCGAGGTGGCGCTCGCGGTCGATCCGCGATGATGGCGGCATGGATGCCCGCCGCCTGACCTCGCCTCCCGGCCCGTCCGCGCCCCTCCTCGCCGGCGACCGCGTGCGCCTCCGGCCCGTCCTCCCGGAGGACGTTCCCGTCCTGGCGGCGATCCTCGCTGAGCCATCCGTGGCGCGCTGGTGGCGCGGCTACGACGAGGCGCGCGTCGAGGGGGAGCTCCTCGTGGGCGGCGCCGAGACGACGGTCTGGGCGATCGAGGCACGGCTCGATCCGGCCGGCCCCCCGGTCGTCATCGGCGGGATCCAGGCGTGGGAGGAGCCCAACCCGGAGTACCGCCACGCCGGGATCGACCTGTTCCTCGCGGCGGGCGCCCAGGGCCGCGGCCTCGGCCCGGACGCGATCCGCGCGGTCGCCCGGTGGCTCATCGACGAGCGGGGCCACCACCGCCTGACGATCGACCCGGCTGCCGCGAACGAGCACGCGATCCGCGCCTACGCGCGGGTCGGCTTCCGGCCGGTCGGCCGCCTTCGCGCGTACGAGCGAATGCCCGACGGGACGTGGTCCGACGGCCTCCTCATGGAGCTCCTCGCCGGCGAGGTCGTCGGGTGACCGGCCGCGTGGCCGGCGCCGGCTGACTTTCGGGGCCCCGGGCGACGCTCAGCTCCGGAGGCGTGCGGCGACGGCGTCCACGAGGGCCGCCTCCGTCGGGGTCGCGCCGAGCCCGAGGTGCGCCCCGACGCGCGCCGCGAGCGGCGGCTCGAGGTATGTCGAGGCAAGGGTCGGCCAGGACGGGGCGCCGAACACCTCCGCCGGCGGGGCGTCGAGGACGACGCGGCCCGCGCGCATGACGACGACGCGCGGGAACGTCTCGGCGACGAACCGCATGTCGTGGCTGATCGCGAGGACCGTCCGGCCGTCGGCCACGAGCGAGCGGACGATCTCCTGGACGCGCGCGACGCCGCGCAGGTCCTGGCCGGTCGTCGGCTCGTCGAGGACGACGATCGGCGTCCGCATCGCGAGGATGGACGCGATCGCGAGGAGCTTGCGTCGCGACTGGCCGAGGTCGTACGGGTTCACGTCGGCGACGTCGGCGAGCCCGACGAGGCGAAGCGCCCCGGTCACGGCCTCGTCGACCGCCGGGCCGCGGAGGCCGAGGTTCCGGGGCCCGAAGGCGACCTCGGCGCGGACCCGGCCGGCGAAGATCTGCTTGTCGGGGTCCTGGAAGGCGAGCCCGACGAGCGCGGCGAGGCAGGCGACCTTTGTCCCCGCCGTGTCCCGGCCGTCGATCCGGACCACCCCGTCCGTCGGACGGAGAAGCCCGTTGAGGTGGCGGACGAGGGTGGACTTCCCACTCCCGTTCTGGCCGACGACCGCGACCGCCTCGCCGGCAGCCACGCGGAGGTCGACGCCATCGAGGGCGCGGGTCCCCTCCGGATAGACGTGAACGAGCCGCTCGACCTCGATCACGCCGTCCACCCGAGCTCCGCGAGGCCCGGGAGCCCGCGGGCGGCGAGCGACCGGGCGAGGCGCACGCGGGAGGGCGGCTCGACCCCCCAGCCGGCGAGGCGCTCGTCCCCGAGGACGGCCGTCGTCGGGCCATCGAGGACGATCCGCCCCGCGTCGACGACCGCGACCCGGTCGCAGATCCCGTCGAGGAGGTCGGCCTTGTGCTCGACGATGAGGAGGGCGGCGCCGGTCCTGGCGAGGTCGCGGAGGGCGGCGGCCACGAGATTCGATCCCTCCGGGTCGAGCTGCGCCGTCGGCTCGTCGAGGACGATGTGGCGCGGCCCCATCGCGAGGAGCCCGGCGATCGCGACGAGCTGGCCCTGCCCGCCCGAGAGGCGCGCCGGGTCGCGATCCGCGAGGTCCTCGATCCGGAGCGTGGCGAGCGCGCGCCGCGTCCGGGCGAGGGTCTCTGCGACCGGGAGGCCGAGGTTCATCGGCCCGAGCGCCACCTCCTCGAAGACGGTCGCGGCGACTCCCGAGCGCTGCGTCGACGGGTTCTGGAAGCCGATGACCACCCGCTGGGCGAGCTCGTGCACGGGGAGGCTCGTCGTCCGCTCGCCGTCGATCACGACGTCGCCGCCGAGCTGGCCGCCGATCGAGGCCGGCGCGAGGCCGGACGCGACGAGGCAGACCGTCGACTTCCCGGCCTCGTTCGCGCCGACGAGCCCGACGATCTCCCCGTCGCGGAGGGCAAGGTCGACGTCGTGGAGGACCGGACGGGCGTACCCCGCGTAGCGGTACGTGACGCCGCGCAGCTCAAGCACGACCGGCGACCCCCGGCGCTGCGGGCAGTGCGCCCGTCGCGGTCGGCGCGCCCATCGCGGGCGCCGTGTCCGTGGCGGCCCGCGCGACGCCGCTCACGGGATCGGCGGCCAGGCGCCGGCGAGGCGGACGGCGACGAGCACGAGGAGGGCGGCCACGATGAGCCACCGTGCGACCCGCTCGACGGCCGTGTCGGGCGGCCACCAGAGGAGGTGACGGACCCCCGGCCGGCCGAAGGCCCGGACCTCGAGGGCGAGGCTCCGCTCCTCGACCTCGGTGAGCGACGAGAGGATGACCGGCCCCACGAGCGGCAGGACGCCCCGCAGGCGCGCCCGGAGGCTGCCCTCCGTGTCGAGGCCCCGGCTGCGCTGGGCGGCGGCGATGACGCCGGCACGCGTCACCATCGCTGGCACCGCCTCGACCGTCGCCGCCGCGACGAAGGCGAACCGCGGCGAGAGACCCCGCCGCTCGAGGTCGAAGACGAAGGCCCGGGGGTCGGTCGTGAGCGAGAAGAGGCCGATCGCTGTCGAGATCGCGAAGAGGCGGACGAGCATCTGGCCGGCGAAGTCCACGCCCTCGCGGGTGACGTCGAAAGGCCCGAGGACAACGAGGACCTCCGTGCCGGCCCGGGTCAGGGCGCTCACGAGGACGACCGAGACCGCGATCGGAAGGGTCAGGAGGAGCGAGACGCTCGCGAGCCGGCGCGCCACGCCGCCGGTCGCCGCCGAGACGAGGGCGATCGCGACGAGCGCCAGCGGGACGAGGTAGCCCCCGGCCACGAAGGCGACGAGCGACGACACGGTCGCCGCGAGCGCCTTCGTGAGCGGGTTCAGGCGGTGGTACGGCGAGGGGGTCGGCGGGACGAGACGGGCGACGAGCTCCGCGTCCCCCAGCTGGACGAGGTCTATGCGCCCTCCAGCCCGACGGCGCGCTCACCCTGCGGGAAGCGGGCGACGAAGCGCCGCGACAGTGTCTGCAGGAGGAGGAAGACGATGAAGAACGTGAGGACCTTGTCGATCGGGTCGGAGAGGAGGCCCTGCTGGAGGACCGCCGTCTGGAGGTCGGAGCCGGCCTGCTGGAACGCCGCGACGAGGAGGTCCGTGCCGGAGCCGGTCACGCCGCCGAACACGATCGCCGCGATCGGCGCCGAGATGATCGCCGACACGACGCCGGTGATCGCGCCGCCGACGAAGACGAACGCGACGCCGAGGTCGCGCCGCGCGAGGAGCAGGTAGAGGAAGCCGACGATGGCCACGACGAGCAGGGCAAGGACGATCCAGCTGAGGAGAACGAAGACCGGCGAGACGTCGGTCTGCTCACCGAAGAACGTCAGGGTCCCGTCGGCGTAGAACGGCAGGAAGCCGTAGACGAAGACGACGACGACGATTGCGGCGACGATGACGAAGCCGGTGACGAGCTGCGGCAGGGGGGTGTTCGGGCGGCTGCGGAACCAGCCGAAGCGCCCGAAGATCCCGGCGAGGAGCCCGATCTCGACGGCGACGATCGCGAACGGCGCGGCGAACTGCGAGTTGAACGGCGCGGGCAGGACGTACGTCCAGATGAGGTTCGCGAGGAGGCCGGTGAGCATCCCCGGGACGGGCCCGGCCACGACCCCGACGAAGATCGTCCCGATCGAGTCGAGGTAGATCGGCACCTTGAGGGCCGCGGCGACGGTCTGGCCGAGGACGATGTTGATCGCGATCGCGATCGGGATGAGCACGATCGTTCGCGTGTCGAACTGGCGCCGGATCCAGTCCACCGGTGATCCTCCTCCCTTCCCCGCGCGGCCACGGGGCTCGCGCACGCCCACAGTATCGCCCGCGGCACCCGCCCTCCGCCAGCCTCGCGGACCACGCCATGCGTCTGCGTCAGCCGGGGCCGATCCGCGCGGCGAGGGTGCCGATCCGCTCCACCAGGCGGTCGAAGAAGGTCGCCACGTCCACCTCCACGGCGACGGCAAGGGTCGGGGGCCGGCCCCAGGCGCGGCGCCAGTCGGTCACCGTCTCGCCCGTCGTGAGGGTCCCGCCGAGCTCCACGTCCACCGCGAGCTCCTCGCTGCGGACGAGCGCCGGATCGAGCGCGGCGGCGACGGCGAGCGGGTCGTGGACGAAGGCGCCGTAGAAGCCGTCGTAGCGGGAATGGAATTCCATGTAGAAGCGGAGGGCGTCCTCGACGAAGCGGATGACCGGGTGGGTCGCGGCGCTCGGGGCGCTCGCCGGGGCCGCGCTCCCCGCTCTCGCGGCGCCCGCCTCCGCGCCGCGCCGTGCCGGGTCCGGCCGCGAGCCGGCCCGCCGCGCGATCGCCGCCACCCGCTCGGGGAGCAGCTTCGCCCGCTCGGTGACGTCGAGGCCGAGGGCGAGCGGGAGCGCCGGGAGCCCGGCGGCCTCGCGCCGCGCGACGACATCAGGCGCCGAGAAGGCCGTCAGCGCGACCTTCATCGCGTCGGGGTCCACGGAGACGTTCCACTCCGTCGTCGGCGCCGTGTTCCCCGGCGACCGGTAGGAGCCGCCCATGAGGACCCAGCGGCGGAGGAGGAGGGGCAGCTCGGGCTCGCGGAGGACGGCGACCGCCAGGTTCGTCGCCGGCCCCAGCGTGACGAGGGTGACCTGGCCCGGCCGCCGCCGCGCCTCGGCGACGATGAGGTCGGCCGCGTGGCGTTCGGAGAGCGGCCGTCGCGGCGGGGGCAGGACGGCGTACCCGATCCCCTTCGGGCCGTGCGTCTCGGGCGTCGTCACGAGCGGCCGCACGAGCGGCGTCTCGCGCCCCAGAGCGACCTCGATGTCGTCGCGCCCGGCCAGCTCGAGGACGGCCCGCGTGTTCTCGGCGACCTGCCGGGCGTCGACGTTCCCGCCGACGCACGTGACGGCGACGATCTCGGCGTCGGGCGAGCCGGCGGCGTAGAGGAGGGCCAGGCTGTCGTCGATCCCGGTGTCGACGTCGAGGAGGAGTGGGGTCACCGCGGGCGGGTCGGTCATCGCCCGCCGATCCTAGCGCGCCGCCGCCGCGGCCATCCGGCGGCGGCCACGGTCACTCGCCGGCGCTCCCCGGGATCCCGTCGGCCGCCCCGGCCCCGGCGCGGAGCGCGCGCTCCTCGCGCCGCGCATGCGCCAGGGAGACGGCGATCGCCGTCCCCAGGATTCCCGCGATCGCCACGAGGGAGACCCAGGAGGGCAGGTGGATCCAGGGGCTCGCGAGGAGCTTGAGGCCGACGAGGACGAGGACGACGGACAGGCCGTGGGTGAGGAACCGGAAGCGGTCCTTCAGGTCGGCGAGGAAGAAGTAGAGCGAGCGGAGGCCGAGGATCGCGAAGGCGTTCGAGGTGTAGACGATGAACGGGTCGCGGGTGACCGCGAAGACCGCGGGGATCGAGTCGACGGCGAAGACGACGTCGCTCACCTCGACGACGAGGAGCGCCAGGAGGAGCGGCGTGGCGACGCGCCGGCCGTGGAGCCGCGAGAAGAACCGCTGGCCGTCCAGCCGGTCGGTGAACGGGAGGTGCCGCCGGGCGAGCTTCACGATCGGGTTGGCGGCCGGGTCGGGCTCCTCCTCGCGGCGCGTGCCGAGCCACATCCGGGCCCCGGTGACGATGAGGAACGCGCCGAAGACGAGGAGGATCCACTCGAACCGCTCGATGAGGGCCGCCCCCACGAGGATCATCGCGAGCCGCATCGCGAGCGCGCCGATCACGCCCCAGAAGAGGACCCGGTACTGGAGGTGGCCCGGGACGGCGAACGCCGCGAACACGAGGCTGAAGACGAACACGTTGTCGACCGACAGCGATTCCTCGATGAGGTAGCCGCTGAAGTACTCGACGGCCTTGGCGGGGCCGAGCCAGGCCAGGACGACGAACCCGAAGCCGAGGCCGAGGCTGATCCAGAACGCGGACGTCAGCGCCGCCGAGCGTACGGTGACCTCGCCCGGCTTCCGGTGGAAGACGAACAGGTCGAGGGCGAGGAGGGCGCCGATGACGGCGAGGAAGCCGATCCAGAAGACCGGCGGGACGGCGTCCGACATGGGCCACCAAGTCTATAGGCTGGACTCCGATCCATCCGCCGGCCCGCCCCGCCCAGCCCGCCCCGCCCGACCCCGCCCCGCCGCCGGCCCGCCCCGCCCAGCCCGCCCCGCCGCCGGCCCGCCGCCCGTACACTCGGCGGGCCATGACCTCGCGCCTCGATGACCATGCGATCCCGCCCGGGGAGATGATCGGGATCCTCGGCGGCGGCCAGCTCGGGCGAATGCTCGGGTTCGCGGCCCGGGCGATGGGCTACCGCGTCGCCGTCCTCGACCCCGACCCGGCCTGCCCCGCGGCGGCGATCGCGGATCGGGTCGTGCCGGCGCCGTACCACTCCGTCGAGGGCGCCCTCGCGCTTGCCGAGGGCTGCGCGGTCGTCACGTACGAGCTCGAGCACGTCGACGCGGCCCTCGTCGACGCCGTCGAGACCGCCGGCGTCCCCGTGCGGCCCGGCGCACGGGCCCTCCGGATGACCCAGGATCGGCTCGCGGAGCGGCGGTTCGTGGCGTCGCTCGGGATCGCGACCGCTCCGTGGCGCGAGGTCGCGGACGACGACGCGCTCCTCGCGGCCGCCGACGCGCTCGGCTTCCCGCTCCGCCTCAAGGCGCCGATCGGCGGGTACGACGGGCGGGGCCAGCTGCGGATCGCGTCGCGCGACGAGGTCCCGGGTTCCGTCGCGCGGCTCGGCCGGCCGGCCGGCACGGCGCTCCTCGTCGAGCGGGAGCTCGACTTCGTCGCCGAGCTCTCCGTCATCACCGCGCGGGCCGTGGACGGCGGCCTCGCCGCCTTCCCGGTCGCCCGCAACCGCCACGACGCGGGCATCCTCGTCGAATCCGTCGCCCCCGCCCCGATTCCCGACGCGATCGCCGGCGCCGCGCTCCGGATCGGCGCCCGGGTCGCCGAGGCGCTCGAGGCCGTCGGCCTCGTGACGGCGGAGCTGTTCCTCCTCGCCGACGGCACGCTCGCCGTGAACGAGCTCGCGCCGCGCGTCCACAACAGCGGCCACTGGACGATCGACGGCGCCCGGACGAGCCAGTTCGAGCAGCACGTCCGGGCGATCTGCGGGCTCCCGCTCGGCGCCCCCGCGGCCGAGGGCCCGACGGCGATGGTCAACCTCCTCGGCGCGGGCGAGCCGCGCGACGCCCGCCTCGAGGGCGCCGCGGAGGCGCTCGCCGACCCGCTCGTCCACCTCCACCTCTACGACAAGCGGCGTGTCTTCGAGCGCCGGAAGATGGGCCACCTCACCGTCGCCGGTGCGGCGGACGTCGAGGAGGGGCTCGCCCGCGGCCGCGCCGCGCTGGCGCGGCTCCGGTGGGCGTGACCGCGCTGGCGCCGGGCCCCGCGTCCCGCCCGACCCGGGGCCGGGAGGCGCTCCCGAACCGGCAGTTCGGCCCTGTGCCGGCCGGGCCGCGCGGCGCTACCGTCTGCGGGACGTGAGCGCCCTGGCCAGCCCCGATCCCGACCGCGCGACCGACGAGCGCCTCCTCCGCGAGGCGATCCGCCTGTCGCGAGCCCGGATGCGCCAGGGTCGCGGCGGCCCGTTCGGCGCCGTCGTCGCCCGGGACGGGGTGGTCGTGGCCCGCGGCTGGAACGCCGTGACGTCGACGTGCGACCCGACGGCCCACGCCGAGGTCGTCGCGATCCGGCGGGCCTGCCGGGGGCTCGGCACGTTCAGCCTGGCCGGCTGCGTCCTCTACGCAAGCTGCGAGCCGTGCCCGATGTGCCTCGCGGCTGCCTACTGGGCGCGGGTCGACCGGCTCGTCTACGCGGCGACCCGGGACGACGCGGCCCGGGCCGGCTTCGACGACGCCCTCATCTACCGCGAGGTCCCGCTCCCCCCCGAGGCCCGCTCGCTCCCGACGGACCAGCTCCTCCACGCCGAGGGTGCCGCGGTCCTCGGGGAGTGGCTCGCGAAGCCCGACCGCGTTCCGTACTGACCCGCCCACCGGGCCGTGGGCGCCGGGCGCGGCCCGTGCGAGGGGGGCACGCGGGCCCCGCTCCGCGGCGTGACGGATGCGGCAGAATCACGGCCACACCCGCCCGCGCCCGCGCGCCTGTCGCGCCCGCCCCACAGGAGATCCCTCCCGATGACCGCCCAGCCCCATCGGATCACCGTCATCCCCGGCGACGGGGTCGGACCGGAGGTCGTGCGGTCCGCGCAGCGGATCATCGCCGCCGCCGGCGTCGCGATCGACTGGGAGGAGGCGGAGGCCGGCGCCGAGGTCTTCCGGCGCGGCGACACGTCCGGCGTTCCCCGCGCCACGCGCGAGTCGATCGAGCGGACGCGGGTCGTCCTCAAGGGCCCCCTCGAGACGCCCGTCGGCTTCGGGGAGAAGAGCGCGAACGTCACGCTCCGGAAGCTGTTCGAGACGTACGCCAACGTCCGGCCGGCGCGGGAGCTCCCCGGCGTCCCCACCCGCTACGCGGGCGAGGGCGTCGACATGATCATCGTCCGCGAGAACATCGAGGACCTGTACGCCGGCATCGAGCACATGCAGACGCCGGACGTCGGGCAGTGCCTGAAGGTCATCTCCCGCAAGGGCAGCGAGAAGATCATCCGCTACGCCTTCGAGCTCGCCCGCCGGGAGGGGCGGCGGAAGGTCACCTGCGCCACGAAGGCGAACATCATGAAGCTCACCGAGGGCCTCTTCAAACGGGTCTTCGAGGAGCTCGCCGGGGAGTACCCGGAGATCGCCCCCGAGCACCTCATCATCGACAACGTCGCCCACCAGATGGCGAAGAACCCGGCCCAGTTCGACGTCGTCGTCACGACGAACCTCAACGGCGACATCATCAGCGACCTCGCCTCGGGGCTCGTCGGCGGGCTCGGCTTCGCGCCGTCCGGCAACTACGGCGACGACGTGGCGATCTTCGAGGCGGTCCACGGCTCGGCCCCGAAGTACGCGGGCAAGGACGTCATCAACCCGACGGCGCTCATCCTCAGCTCGCTCATGATGCTCCGCCACGTCGGTGAGTCCGGCGCGGCCGACCGGATCGAGGATGCCGTCCTCGTGACCCTCGAGGAGGGGCGCGCGGTCACCCAGGATCTCGCCCGCCAGACGGGCGGCGACGTCGAGCACGCGGCGTCGACGACGGGCTTCACGGACTCGATCATCGCGAACCTCGGGAAGCAGCCGACGACGGTCCCCCCGCGCGCCGGCACGGAGCGCCCATCGGGCCCGGCCGCCCCGCGCCCGCGCTGGTCGTACGGACCGGAGGTCGCGGCGGCCGTCCCCCGGACGACGGTCGGCGTCGACGTCTTCCTCGAGACGTGGGAGCCCGTCGCCGCGGCCGGGCCGGCCCTCGAGGCGCTCGCCGGCGACGCGCTCCGGCTCCAGATGATCTCGAGCCGCGGGACGATGGTCTGGCCGAGCACCGGCCTCAAGCCCGACGCGGTGGGGCTCCTCCGGGCCCGGTACGTGGCGCGGGCCGAGGGCGCGGCGGCGAGCGACGCCGACATCAGCGCCCTCGTCGCCCGGATCGGCGAGCGGTACGCGTGGACGCACCTCGAGAAGCTCCACGTCTTCGCCGGCGCGGACGGCTTCACGAAGGCGCAGGGCCAGTAGGCCGTGGCCGGGGGAGCGGCGGCCCGCCCGGCCCCGCCGGGCGTCCCGCGCGTCGGGATCGTCGGCGGGAGCCGGAGCGACTTCCCCGTCCTCGAGCGGGCGAAGGCGCTCCTCGACGAGCTCGGGGTGCCGTCCGAGCTGCGCGTCGTCTCCGCCCACCGGACGCCCGACCACCTCTTCCGCTACGCGGAGACGGCCGCGGGGCGGGGGATCAGGGTCATCGTCGCGGGGGCCGGGGGAGCGGCCCACCTTCCCGGGATGCTCGCCGCGAAGACCCAGCTTCCGGTCATCGGGGTGCCGATCCCGACCCAGCACCTCGGCGGTCTCGACTCCCTCCTCTCGATCGTCCAGATGCCCCGCGGCATCCCGGTGGCGACCGTCGCGATCGGGAACGCGGAGAATGCGGCCCTCCTCGCGGCGGCGATCCTCGCCCTCGGCGACGCGGCCCTCGCCGCGCGGCTGGCGGACTACCGGGAGGTCCAGGCGGCCGGCGTCCTCGCGGACGAGAGCAACGCCGAGCCGCTCGGCTGAGAGCTCCGGGCTCGACCGCCCGTCAGCCGGCGGCCGTCGCGCCCGTGAACCGCCAGGCCCCGACGCGGAGCGCCGGGACGAGCAGCGAGCCGAAGTCGCCCCCGAGGAGCCGCCGCTCGCGGGCGACCGCCTCCACGCCGGCGAGCGCATCGAGGTACGACTGCGTGAAGCGGAGGTTCCGGACCGGGCCGACGACCTCGCCGCCGCGGACGAGGAACGTGCCGTCGCGGGTCATCCCGGTGACGACGGCGAGCTTCGGGTGGACGACGTTCGTGTAGTGGAAGCGGGTCACGAGGAGCCCGTCGCGAAGGCCTGCCACGAGGTCGGCGCGAGCGGTCGCGCCGGCGGCGATCGCCGCGTGGAGGGGGAATGGGCCCCACGGGTTCGGGGCCGGCAGGCCGTGCCCGGTCGAGGGGACGCCGGCCCGCGCCGCCGTCGCCGCGTCGTGGACGACCTCGCCGCAGACCCCGGCGTCGAGCAGGACGACGCGCCGCGTCGGGACGCCCTCGTAGTCGAACGAGGCGGGCATCCCGGCCGGGTCGCGCGCGTCGTCGACGATCGTCACGAGCGGGCTGCCC
>JAJZRQ010000065.1 GCA_021802585.1 Chloroflexota bacterium | reverse complement strand
CGCCGAAAACGGCGGATGGCGGCTCAGGAGCCGGTGAACGGCGCGCAGACCGGGCCGAGCTTGCCGCCGGTGCCGACGAACCCACCGTAGTCCGTCCCGCCCTTGTCGAGCCGGACCATCCACCACCAGGTCTCCGGCCGCGGCGTCCCCGCCGGGAACTCGCGGGGATTCGCGCAGTCCGCCACGCCGACGGTCGTCACGCGGACGCCGTCGAACGGGCCGTTCGCGGCGACCTGCGCGTAGATCGTCTCGATGGGGCTGGAGCAGGGGGCCGTCGTGAACGGACCCGCGGGGAAGCACGAGATGATCTCGAGGTCGGGGGGGACCGTCGCCTTCGGCGGAGCCGTCGCGGCGCCCCCTCCCCCGCCTCCGCCTCCCCCGCCTCCGCCGCACGCGGCCACGGCCATCGCGACCAGCAGGACCGCGCCGGCGGCCAGGACACGACCGTGCATGACTCCTCCTCGTCCTCCTCGCGCTCCCCGAGTGCTGCGGAAGCGTACCGACCGGCCGCCCGGCGGGCAAGGACGAATCGCGCGGACCGACGCGCCGAACCGACCCCCGAGCGGGGGCCCCCTCGCCGGGGGCGCACGCGGCGCGCGGCCATCGTCCCGCCGGGCCCGACGTCAGCGGCCGAAGCGGCGGGCGCGCTGCTGGTACGTCCGGATCGCCCGGAGGAAGTCGATCTCGCGGAACGCCGGCCAGTACGCGTCGCAGAAGTAGAACTCGCTGTACGCGCTCTGCCAGGGGAGGAACCCCGAGAGGCGCACCTCGCCGGACGTCCGGATGATGAGGTCCGGGTCGGAGGAGCCGCGGGTGTACAGCTGGTCGGCGAGCCGTCCGGCGTCGAGAGCGTCGGCGAGCGCCTCGGGCGGGGTCCCCTCGGCGAGGAGCGAGCGGACCGCGGCCCGGGCGGCCTCGACGAGCTCGTCGCGCCCCGAGTAGCCGAGGGCTAGGACGACCCGCAGGCCGGGCCGCCCGCGCGTCTCGTTCTCGCCGCGCTCGGCCGCCTCGCGGAGGCGCGGCGGGAGGAGGTCGCGGCGGCCGATGACCTGGAGGCTCATCTGGAGCCGGTGGGCCCGGTCGCGGTCGGCGAGGGCCTCGAGCGTCTCCCGGGCGATCTCCGTGATCGCCTCGACCTCGTCGGCCGACCGCTCGAGGTTCTCGAGGGAGAGGGCCCACAGGGTGACCTCGCGGATCCCGAGGGCGGCGCACCAGTCGAGGACGTCGATCGCCCTGGCCGCGCCGTGGCGGTGGCCGGAGCGGATCCCGCGGAGGCCGAGCTCCCGCGCCCAGCGCCGGTTGCCGTCCATGATGACCGCGACGTGCTGGGGCACGGGGTGGGCGAGGACGGCCGAGCGGAGCCGCGCAGCGTAGGCGCGGTAGACGGGGGCCAGCGCGGCGTCACGGGCGAGCCGTCCGAGGGCGCGGGCGCGGACGAGCGTGGCGCGGGCCCGCGGGCGCGGGACCGCGAGGGGAGGGGCAGCGTGCTGCTCGTCGCGAGCCACGGCGTTCTCCCGATCGTCCTGGTTACGCCCGCTAGACCCGCGGGCCGGGGGCGATGTGACGCGACTCACCCATCGACCCGCTCGACGATCGTCGCGATCCCCTGGCCGACACCGATGCACATCGTGGCGAGACCGTAGCGGCCGCCGGTCCGCGCGAGCTCGTGGACGAGCATCGTCACGAGCCGCGCCCCCGACGCGCCGAGGGGATGCCCGAGGGCGATCGCACCGCCGTTCGGGTTCACCCGCGCGGGATCGAGGCCGAGCTCGTCGATGCAGGCGACGGACTGCGAGGCGAACGCCTCGTTCAGCTCCACGACGTCGAGGTCGCCGACCCCGAGGTCAGCCCGCGCGAGCGCCGCGCGGACGGCCGGCACCGGCCCGATCCCCATGACCCCCGGGTCGACGCCGGCGACGGCCGTGGCGACGACGCGGGCCATCGGGCGCAGGCCGAGCGCCCGACCCCGCTCCGCCGCGACGAGGAGGATCGCGGCCGCCCCGTCGTTGATCCCCGAGGCGTTCCCCGCCGTCACGGTGCCTCCCTCGCGGAACGCCGGGCGCAGCCGCGCGAGGCCCTCGGCGGTCGTGTCGGGGCGGGGGTGCTCGTCGCGGGCGACGACGACCGGCTCCCCGCGCCGCTGCGGGACCGCCACCGGGACGAGCTGGGCGTCGAAGCGCCCGCCCTCGATCGCGGCGGCGGCGCGGCGCTGGCTCTCGAGGGCGAACGCGTCCTGCCGTTCGCGCGACACGGACCATTCGTCGGCGACGCGCTCCGCCGTCTCGCCGAGGGAGGTCGTCCAGCGCGGGTCGAGGCGCGGGTTCACGAAGCGCCAGCCGAGGGTGGAGTCGACGAGCTCGCGGGTTCCGCGCTCGAAGCCCGCCTCCGGCTTCAGCATGACGAGCGGCGCCCGGGTCATCGACTCGACGCCGCCGGCGACGAAGACCTCGCCGTCCCCGACGGCGATCGCGTGGGCCGCGGAGTTCACGGCCTGGAGCCCCGAGCCGCAGAGGCGGTTCACGGTGAGGCCGGCGACCTCGACCGGGTACCCGGCGACGAGGAGCGCCATGCGGGCGACGTTGCGGTTGTCCTCCCCGGCCTGGTTCGCGCACCCGAGGATCACGTCGTCGATCACCGCCGGGTCGAGCCCGGTCCGCTCGACGATCGCGCGGAGAACGAGCGCGGCGAGGTCGTCGGGCCGGACCCCGCCGAGGGCGCCACCGTAGCGGCCGATCGGCGTGCGGACGGCGTCGACGATCCAGGCCTCGCGGAGCGGGCGTTGCAGGTCTCGGGTCATGACGGGATTATGGTCCGCTCCCGGGTGGCCGGCGGCGCAGGCGCCCGTGCGCCCGCGGGCGGTGCTCCACGGCACCGCATTCGCGCCGCGCCGCAGGGCGGTGGTCCGGGAGGGTGGGTGGCGGGCCGACGCCGCCGTACAATCGCGCGCGACGGGGCAGGGGCCCCGCCGTCACCGCCGGGGACCAAGACGTGCCAGCTCGCCTGCGACGACCGCATTCGCTCGCGTTCGTCGTCGCCGCCCTGATCACGGCGCTCGCCGTCGCGGGCTGCGCCGCGATGTCCGTGACCCCGTCGCCGGGCAGCGTCGCGGACATCCCGCTCCCGCCGGGGGTCCGCGCCGTGGCCGGGCTCGACGGAGGGGGCGCCTTCTACCGCTTCGCCTCCGATCTCCCGCCCGACCTCGCCCTCGCCGCGTACGGCTCCACCCTCGAGCGGGCCGGATTCGCCCCGACCGGCGCCGTCCGCGGATGGCAGGAGTACTCCGACGGTCGGCGCACGCTGGCCGCGCGCGCGGAGCCGGGACCACCGACCCTCGTTCTCGTGCGTGTCACGGACTCCGGCGCGCCCCTGCGGTCGCCCCGGCCGGGCGGGGCCGCGGCGGGTCTCGACACCGACGTGCCCGCGACTCGCGGCGGAGGTGCCGCAAGACCGGGCGGCGCGTCATCGTCGGCGCCGCCCCCCGACGCCGCTCCGTCGTCCGCCCGGCCGGCGGTGCCGCGTGCCACGCCCCGGGGCCCCGCGCGATCCCCGGCGCCCGCGGCCTCGCCGGGATCGCCCCGGCCGGCGCCGGGCTCGACGGCGGTCCCTGCGACGCCGGCGGGCGGCCTCGGGCCGGGCGGCCAGCCCGATCCTCCCCACGGGACGACCACCGGCCTCGGGAACGGCAACGGGAACGGCAACGGCAACGGGAACGGCAACGGCAACGGCAACGGCAACGGGAACGGGAACGGGAACGGCAACGGGAACCCCAACGGGAACGGGAACGGCAACGGGCCGCCCGACAAGACGCCGAAGCCCACGAAGAGCCCGAAGCCGTGAGCGGGGACCCTCGCCGGTCGTCGATCCTCCTCGTCGATGACGATGTCCGGCTCGCTGCGGTCCTCGGCGATCGCCTGCGGCGCCACGGCTATGACGTCGTCGTCGCCCGGTCCGGTGACGACGCGCTCCGCCGCCTCGACGTCGCGTGGCCGGACCTCGTCCTCCTCGACCTCATGCTCCCCGGGATGGACGGCGAGGAGATCGCCGCCGGGATCAAGGAACGCGCGGACATCCCGATCGTCGTCGTCTCGGCCATCTCGACGGCAGAGAGCAAGGTCGAGCTCCTCCAGCGGTATGCCGAGGACTACGTGACGAAGCCGTTCGAGTTCGCGGAGCTCGCGGCGCGGATCGAGCGCGTCCTCCGGCGCGTCGGCGACCGCATCCCGAGCCAGCCCCTGACGCTCGGCCCGCACCTCACGATCGTCCTCGGGCGCCGCACCGCGATCCGCGACGGCGTTCCGGTCGGGCTCTCGCCGATCGAGACCCGCCTCCTGGCGACGCTCGCCGCGAGCCTCGACCGGCCGGTGAGCACCGAGACGATCCTCGCGCGGGTGTGGAGCGGCGCCGACGGCGCCGAGCCCGCGTACGTGTGGGTCACGGTCCGCCGACTGCGGCGCAAGATCGAGATCGACCCGGACGCCCCCCGCCACCTCCTGACCGACCGGAGCGGCGGCTACCGCCTGGTCCACGAGACATGACACCGGGCCCCGCCCCCGAAGCGCGGACCGGCGGGGGCCGGGGGGGGCGGACCCGCGGGCGAGCGGTTGCGGCGGGCGACTTCCGGCGCGACCTCGCCTCCTCCCTCGTCGCCGCGGCCCTCGTCCCGCTCATCGCGTTCGGCGCGCTCGCCCTCCTGCAGGTCGACGCGGCCGTCTCCACCAGCCTCCAGGGCCAGGTCCGGGCGGCGCTGACCGGGGCGGCCGGGCTGCTGGCCCGGGATCATCGCGATCTCGTCGAGACGACTCGGAGCTACGCCACGTGGCCGGCCCTCGCGGCCGCCGTCGCTCGCGGTGACGTCGCCGGCCTCCAGGCCGACGTGGTCGACTTCCAGGTCGGTCTCGGGGATCTCGCGGCGGTCGTCGTTACCGCGGGCGATCGGGTCGCCACCGGCGGTGAGAAGGGGATCACGGGGGCGCTCGAGGAGGTCGCCCGGCGCGCAGGGTCGGCGCCGCCGGTCGTCGAGGACGTCGGACCGCGAAGCGTGGGCACGGACGCCGGCGTCTACGACATCGCCGCGATCCCGGTCGTCAGATCGGGGGAGACGATCGGCGCGGTGGCGATGGCGCGCCGACTCGACGCCCCGACGATCCTCGCCGTCAGCCAGGCGACGGGCTTCGAGGTCGCGATCACGTCGATCGCCGGCGGCGACCCGGTCGTCACCGATGCGGCGCTGGCGGCACGGGTCGGCGGGTCC
Source organism: Chloroflexota bacterium (assembly GCA_021802585.1). GTDB lineage: Bacteria > Chloroflexota > Limnocylindria > Limnocylindrales > CSP1-4 > CTSoil-043. The sequence continues at coordinate 7,472 of JAJZRQ010000065.1, read as the reverse complement.
CCTCCACCGGCCGACCACCCCGAGGTCGCGATCCGCGACGGCTTCGCGGTGGGGCGGGCGGCGATCGTCGATGCGGACGGGCTGGCGGTCGGGACGCTCGTCGTCGCGAACGCCGTCGACCTCCTCGACGTCGTGATCGCGAACCTCGTGACCCTCGTCGGAGCGACGCTCGCGCTCGCTGCCGCGGGGGCCGTCCTCCTCGCAGGCGTCCTCGGGATCCGGCTGCGCCGGCGGACGGACGCCGTCGCCGGCTGGGTCGACGCGATCGCGGCCGGCGACCCTCCGCCGCAGCCACCCGTCGCCGACACGGAGATGCGGAACATCTCGCGCGCCGTGGACGACCTCGCCGCGACGCTGCGGGGGCGCGCGGACCGGCTGCGCGCCGTGCTCGACGCCGTCGCGGGCCTCAGCCCCCGCCTGGGGGCCGCGGCGGTCGCCGAGGCCGGGACGCTCGCGGCGCAGCGGGTCTTCGAAGCGGACGAGGCGATCCTCCTCGGCGCGGACGGGGCGGTCGTCGCCGGCGGAGCCGCGATCGACGCCGGCGGAGCCGCGATCGACGAGCCGCCCGATGCCTCGCGCCCCGAGCTCGGGGCACCGCTCGCCATCGACCCGGTCGGGGGCTCCGGGCCGGCCGGGGCGCCGAGCGCGACCGCGCCGGCCGGGGCGCCGGGCGCGACCGCGCCGACGGGGGCACCGACCGCGACCCCGCCGGCCCCGGCGCGACTCCTCGTCCGGGGAGCAAGGCTCGCCACGTGGGAGGACCCGGACCGGGCGATCTTCGAGCTCTATGCCCGGCTGCTCGGCATCGCGATCCGGGATGCCGAGCTCGTCGACCGCACCGCCGATCGGGCCCGCGACCTGGGCCGGCTGGCCGATCTCCAGGCCGACTTCCTGCGGGGCGTGAGCCACAACCTCCAGCAGCCGCTCACGACGATCCGCCTCGTGGCCGACGACCTCGCAGCGCCCGACCCAATCCGCGCGCGGGAGGCCGCGGTGCACATCCGCGCCGAGAGTGACCGGCTGGCACGGCTCGTCGGCGAGCTCCTCACGATGTCGCGCCTGGACGCCGGGACGATCCGCATCGAGGCGGAGCCGCTCGCTCCCGGCCCGCTCGTCCGGCGCGCGTGGGCCAGCTTCCGGAGCAGCCGGCGGTTCATCGTCGACGACCGCGCCCCGGGGATGCTCGCGGTCGCCGACCGGGCGTGCGTGGAGGAGATCCTCTGGATCCTCCTCGACAACGCCCTGAAGTACGCGCCGCGGGGCTCGGTCGTCGTGCGGATCGAGCCACGGCCGGGAGATCCCGTCGGCGGGACCGCCGGGAAGGCGGGGGCCGGGCCGCCGCCTCCCCGGGCGCTTGCGATCACCGTCGTCGACACCGGCCCGGGGGTCCCGGTCCAGGAGCGGGAGCGGATCTTCGAGCGGTTCGTCCGCGGCTCCACGAGCGCCGGGGCCGACGGAAGCGGGCTCGGGCTCGACGTCGCGCGCGGCCTGGCCCGCGCGATGGGCGGCCGCCTCGCGTACCGCGACGCCTCGCCGTCCGGGAGCGCGTTCGAGCTCGTGCTCCCGGCCGAGCCGCCCCTCGGACCGGCCTGACGGGAAGCCGCCGCTGCGAGTCACGCCGGGCACCCCCCCGGCGCTGCCGGTGGTGCGTGTCGGCAGCGCCGGCTATGAGACCTGTAAGGGGTGTGGCCCTACGGTCGGACCGTCCGCCGGGGCCACGTTCGGACCCGTCCTTCGGAGCAGTACTTCTGGGGCGACGGTGTGCGATCTGGCACCACGGCAAGGTACGAGCAAAGGTCCGCCGGCCAAGGTGCCTGCCATGACCTCGCCAGCAGGATCGGGGAGCGGGCCGGAAGGCTCGAAGAGGTGATGACGAATCGGCGTGACGGGAGCCGTCGCCGCGGGCGGCGACGGGAGGCCGGGCAGACGCTCGTCGAGTTCGCCCTCGTCTTCCCGCTGTTCCTCCTCCTCCTCCTCGCCGTCATCGAGTTCACCTTCGTGTTCAGCGGGATGCTCGGCATCTCGTACGCCACGCGCGACGGCGCGCTCATCGCGGCGGAGGCGGGCAACGCCGACGGGGCGGACTGCCTCATCCTGCGAACCGTCGACGACGCCGTGGGGGCGCCGGCCGACGACAACCGGATCGAGTCGATCGTCATCTACCGCGCCGACCGGAACGGCGTCGAGATGCCGGGCGTGTCGAACACATGGGTCCGCGGCGGGTCCACCGCCTGCGCGACCGGCTCGCCGGTGCCGTACACCCGGACGACGAACGGCTATCCCGAAGAGAGCCGCTGCAACATCGTCGCGGGCGACGTCGGGGGCGGCTGCGAGGCCGGCCACGACGGCCTCGACACGATCGGCGTCCGGATCACGTACATCCACCGCTGGGTGACGCCGCTCGGCGGGTTCCCGGGCCCCGGGTTCGGCGGGCAGGGCGGCAGCGGGTTCACCCTCAGCCAGTCGAACTCGATGCGCATGGAGCCGATCCTGTGAGGCGGCTCGGCGCCCGCTGGCGCGACGCCCGCGGGCAGGCGCTCGTCGAGTTCACGATGCTCGTCCCCGTCTTCACCCTCGTCCTCCTCGGGATGCTCGAGTTCGGGTTCGTCTTCGACCACACGCTCACGATCCGGTACGCCTCCCGCGAGGGAGCCCGCGTCGGGTCCGCCCTCGCGAACGGCTCCGCGAGCGTCCCGTGCGCCTCCGTGGACCAGTACGTCGTCGCCGCGGTGATGCGCGTCCTGAGCTCACCGGGGTCGCGCGTCCACGTCGCCGACGTGCCGACGATCCGGATCTACAAGGCGCTCGCGAGCGGCGACCAGAGCGGCTCCCTCGTGAACGTCTGGACGTACAGCCCCGGCGCCGGCCCGGTCGTGGACGGCAAAGCCCTCGACTACGTGCAGTCGTCGGTGGCCTGGAGCGCGTGCTCGCGGATCAACTACGAGGTGAGCGGCGCCCCGCCTGATTCGATCGGCGTGTCGCTGACGTACACGTACCGTCTCGAGACGGCCCTCGGGCCTGTCCTGCGCTTCTTCGGCGGCTCCGGCTGGTCGACGATCACGATCTCCGACCGCTCGGTCATGGCCCTCAACCCGACGAACTAGGGACCACCGATGAACACGCCCATCTCCCACCTCCGCGCCGACCCGGGCGATCGGGCCGCCGGGGCGCCCGCAGCGCCGCCGCGGCGCGCTGCGCAGCGAGGCCAGGTGCTCGTCATCTTCGCCGGGGCGACCCTCCTCCTGACGCTCCTCCTCGCCGTCGTCGTCGATGTCTCCTGGTACTGGGCGAGCACCCTCCGCGTCCAGCGCGCCGCCGACGCCGCCGCCCTCGCCGGCGCGGTCTACCTGCCCGGCGACGTCCCGAAGGCCGTCACCCGCGCCCGCGACGAGGCGACGAAGAACGGCTACGCGAACGGCGTGAACGCGACCGTCACGCCCGTCCAGGATCCCCTCAACAACCGCCAGCTGAACGTCACGCTCACGGCGAACGTCGGCACGTTCTTCATGCGGGTCATCGGCATCGGGACGATCCCCGCGACGCGGGTCGCGAAGGCCGAGTACGTCCTGCCGGTCCCGATGGGCAGCCCGGAGAACTACTACGGCGCGTACGGGCCGATCCGGAAGGCGAACGGCACCTCGATCCCGCTCACCGGCCCGGGCGGGGCAGCGATCACTCCGCGCGGCTTCTGGGCCGAGATGCTGAGCCAGGGCGCGGAGACGATCAACGGGGACGCGTATCTCCCCTACTACGACCGGCGCACCTCGGCGGTGAACTCCATCGGGTACGACCAGACGGGGCACTACATCTACGCCGTCGAGATCCCGCCCGGCGCGACCGGCGGCACCGTCTCCCTCTTCGACCCCGGCTTCTGCCATGGCGACCTCCAGTACGGCACCGGCGACAACTGGGTCACCGGGATCGGGACGCCGGTGAGCGCCTTCTACAACCTCTACGACACGAACAACACGCCGTACTACACGGGTGATGACACGCTCGTGGCCTCGTCGGGGAACACGTTCCGCCGGAGCACCGGGAAGGACGGCGACTACACGGCCGCCGCCGACACGCCCGGTCCGGTCGGCTGTGACGCCTACCACATGAAGTGGTACACGCTCGCCGCCGGGCTCTCCGGCGGCGCGGCCGGCGGCGGCGGGAAGACCTACTGGCTGTACACGACGACGGCGGATCCCTCGCTCCCGGACGACCAGAAGGGGACGAACGCCCGGAACGGCTTTGCGATCTACGTCTCGGCGAGCGGCGGGACCGGCACCCCGCGGGTGTACGGCAAGGGCTCGATGGAGATGTACACCCCGCTCCCCGGCGGGCAGTCGTCCGAGTTCTACCTCGCCCAGATCGACGCGATCCACGCGGGCAAGACGATGGAGATCCGGCTCTGGGACCCGGGCGACACGAACCAGAACGCGAACATCCAGATCCTGAAGCCGACCGCCTCGGGATGGGTGACGGCGACGTTCAGCTGGACGGCCGCCAAGGGGACGACGAACAGCGGCGCGTCGTACTGCACGGGGACCAGCGGGACGAACGTCACGTCCGTCGCGACGTACGCGAGCGGAAGCAAGTTCAACGGCTGCTGGCTCACGATCCGGGTCAAGATCGACACGGCGTACGCCGCGCCGCTCGACGGCTGGTGGCGGATCCGCTACAACATGCTCGGGGCGCCCGGGACCTCGGCCACCGACATCACGACCTGGGAGGTGAACATCCGGGGCAACCCGGTCCACCTCAAGGTCCCCTGACCCGCTTCGGCGCGTCCCCCGCGGGGGCCCGTGGAGCGCGGGTTCGGCGGGGCGGTCGCCTGAGCCGGGCCGGCGTCAGGCGGGATGGGAGGGGTTGAAGGGCGCGAGGCGTCCCTCGCGGAGCTCGAAGACGCGCCGGTCGATCGCGTCGTCGGAGTCGCCCGCGTACTCCAGGACGAAGTCCGCGAAGAGCGGGCCGAACGCCGGGTCGTCGTCCCGGAGGGCGCCGGCGATGAGGAGGTGCTGGGACGGGATCCCGACGAGGACGCGTCCGCCGGGACCGCCGAGGGAGCGCTCGAGGTGGGCCGTCGTCTCGGGAAGGAGGATCCGGCTGGCGTCCCATCCGTCGCCCGTGTCCGACGAGAGGATCCTCCGGCCGCCCTCCGCCTCCTCGGACCACGGCGCGGTGGCCGACCACGCGGCGAGGTTGCGGAGCGCCGTCTCCCGGAGGGTCGCCGCAGGGACGCCCCAGGCGGCGAGATGGTCGCCGTTCGCGAGGACGTCGTAGCCCCCGATGGCGAGGACGTACGCGACGACGAGGCCGCCCGGCCCCTCGTCCACGAGGGGCTCGACGTTGCCGGCCGCGTCTCGGGGCGAGTCGAGGGATCCGAGGCGCAGCCCGGCACTTCCCGCCGGGCGGACGATCGGGTAGAGGACGGGCGCGGCGGCCTCCCAGGCGTGCTCGGCGGCCTCCGAGATCGCCGTCGGCTCGCTGGTCGGGCCCGGGCTGGCATCGTCCATGGCGCTCCCTCCTCCGTCGCGTGCGCCGTCAGGATGCGCCGTCCGCGGCGCCGGCGGGAGGCCCGGGCGCACGCCACCGCGGCGGCCGTCGATCGAGGAAGGCGGCCATCCCCTCCACCTGGTCGGGCGTGCCGAAGAGGCCGCGGAAGAGCCCCCGCTCGACGTCGAGGCCGGCGGCGAGGGGCACCTCGGCGGCGGCGCGGACGGCCTCGACGGCGGCGCGGACGGCCTCGACGGGCTGCGCCGCCACGGCCGCGGCGAGGTCGAGGGCCGCGGCGAGGGCCTCCCCGGCGGGGACGACCCGGGTGACGAGGCCGAGGCGCTCCGCCTCCGCCGCGGCGACCCGCCGGCCGGTGAGGACGAGCTCCATCGCGCGGGCCTTGCCGATCGCCCGGGCGAGGCGCTGGGTGCCCCCGGCACCGGGAATGATCCCGAGGTTGATCTCCGGCTGGCCGAACGTCGCGTCGTCGCCGGCGACGATCATGTCGCAGGCCATCGCGAGCTCGGCCCCGCCGCCGAGCGCGTACCCGCGGACGGCCGCGATCGTCGGGGTCGCGACCGCGGCGACGCGATCCCAGCCGCGGAACCCGGGCGCCGCCGCGAGGCTCGCCGCGTCCTGGGCCGCGAGCTCGGCCACGTCGGCGCCGGCGGCGAACGCCCGCGTCCCGGCACCCGTCAGGACGATCGCCCGGCAGCCGGGGTCCGCGTCGAGCGCCTCGACGGCCTCCGCGAGCCGGAGGAGGAGCCCGAAGCTCAGGGCGTTGAGGGCCCGCGGCCGGTTGAGGGTGACGAGCGCGACGCCGGGGAGCGGCTCGGGTGGGTCGAGGGCCGCCCCGTCCGGACCGCGCCGGGACGCGGGGTGCTCGACGAGCACGAGGTCCTGCGGGTCGTCGCGGGCGGGCTGCCGGGCCACGTCCTCCTCCTCCTTCGCGCGCGGTCGCCGACGCCCAGTATCCACGCCGCGCGGGCCGCCGGTCAGCCGTCCGCGCGCGGCTCCGCCGCGTCGATCGACCGGTAGAAGCCAAGGAGGCCCTCGAGGACGAGGCCCGGCCGCCGGGCGGTCACCGCGTGGGGCGCGCCGGGGACGACGAAGAGGCGGGCGTCGGGGAGCTGGCGCGCGAGCGCCCACGCCTGACCGACCGGGACGACCGGGTCGCGATCGCCGACGACGACGAGGGCCGGGACGTCGACGCGCCGCAGGTCGGCCGGTGTCGGCGGCTCCTGCCCGGCGACGAGGTCGGCGATCGCCGGCATGAGGCGCCGCCAGGCGCCCTCTCCCTGCGCCGGGTCGTGGCGTCGGGCGAGCGCGGCGGCCCACCCCGGCTCCTGGCGCTCGATCCGGGCGACGTCGGCCTGGTGGCGGATGACGCGGGTCCGCGGCTCCCGCTCCGTGGCCGTGCCGATGAGGACGAGGCTGCGGAGGCGATCCGGGCGGCGGATCGCGAAGGCGAGCGCGGTGGCGCCTCCCATCGAGAAGCCCGCGAGGTGGAACGCCGCGAGGCCGATGGCGTCCGCGAACGCCTCGAGGTCGGCGACGAGGTCGTCGAGGCGCAGGCCGGCCCGCGCGTCGAACACCGTCCGGGCGTGGCCGCGGGCGTCGGGGAGGTAGCAGGCGAACGAGCGGCCGAGCCGCGGCAGCTGGGCCCCGAAGTCCTCCCGGCCGGTCGACGAGGCGCCGTGGAGGAGGACGAGGGGTGGTCCCTCCCCGACCGCGTCGTACCCCACTCGGAGCCCGTTCGCGTCGAGGTGGCGCCGGCCCTCCGCGTCGATCCGCACGGCACCCAGTGTACGCGGCGCCTCCCCGCGGACCGCCGGCGGGCGCGGTCGGCCGGCCGGCGGGCGCGGTCGGCCGCCGCGCGGCGCGAGGTCGGCCGCCCGCGCGCGGCGCGCCGCAACCGGAGGTGGCGCGCCGCCGGCCGGACGGTAGAATGCCCGCCATGGCTTCGACCCCTCGCCGCTGGGACCGCGCGT
>JAJZRQ010000064.1 GCA_021802585.1 Chloroflexota bacterium | reverse complement strand
CAGGCGGAGCGGCAGGGGGCCACCTTCCAGCTGCGCGCCATCGAGCTCCTCGCCAGCCTCGAGGGCGACCCCTCCGGCGCCACGTCATCCGTCGTCGCGTACTGGGCGGTCGAGCCCGGCGTCGTCGTCGCGCTCGCCGAGCCGATCCTCGCCCGGCTCGAAGCCCTCGGCGACGAAGCGGTGGACGTCGTGCGCGTCGCCGCCGAGCGGAACCCGGCCCGCTGGCGACGCGGCCTGCGCTGGATCGTCGAGGTGGGGCCTCCGCGCGCACGCTGGCAGGCGGGGCGGATCCTCGACGCCGTCGGCGAGAAGTCGGACGTGCGGCGGCTCCGGGTCCTGAGCCGCGAGCTCAAGGGTGCGCATCGCGCCCCGCTGCTGGGGCGGGAGCTCGCGCGGCGGACGGCGGACCGGGTGTGGGTCGAGGACCAGGGCCGGGTGATCGTGCGAATCGGCGGGAGGGTCATCCCGGGAACAGAGATCCGGCGGAAGCCGCTCGCCCTCCTGTGCTTCCTCCTGAGCCGGGCGGGGCTCTCGGCGACGCGCGACCAGGTCCTCGACGCGCTCTGGCCCGACAACGATCCCGACCAGGCAATCAACTCGCTCCACCAGACCGTCTACTTCCTGCGGAGGATCATCGAGCCGTCCTACTCGGACGACCTCTCACCCGGCTACCTGAACCAGGACTCGGACCTCGTCTGGCTCGATCCGGAGCTCATTGCGAGCCGGAGCGTCCGCTGCAAGGAGCAGATGCGCGGCCTCGGAGCCGACCCGCCGCTCCCGGCCGTGCTCGCGCTCGCGGCGGAGTACCGCGGCCGGTTCGCGCTCGACTTCGCATACGAGGACTGGGCGTCCATGCATCGCGAGTCGCTGCACGCGCAGTACCTCGAGATCATGGAGCGCGCGATCGCGGCGTCGACGGCGGCCGGGCGCTTCGCCGACGCGATGACGCTGTCGCGCGCGCTGCTCGAGACGGACCCGTCGCTCGACCAGGTCGAGGCCAGCCTCGTGAAGATGTACCGGCTCCTCGGGGCGCACTCCGCGGCGGCAGAGCAGTATCAGCACTACGCCACGTTCATGCGCGACGAGCTCGGCGTCGAGCCTCCCCCTCTTGACCAGCTTTGACGTTCGGTGGATCGTGTGGCGGTCCAGTGCAGATAGGGAACGTTACGTATTGACCGTCCACGAGCACGACGACTAAAGTCCCGACGCCGACTGGTACTCACGTACTAGGAAGCAATGTCAATCTCGGACGCGCCGAAGCCTCGCCTGAACATGGGCACTTAGGGCGGGGTGGAGCGGATAGTGCAACCGACCGACCCCAGTCAGGTCGGTTTTCGTGTTCCGCGGAGCACGGGAACCGTGTGGAGGGCACACGATGGCTCCCGAGTACGGCCTCAAGGGCTTCTAGGCGACGGCCTCGAGGCAGCCAGGGTATCGAGAGATGAAACTCCGGCTCCTGCGCCTCGCGATGCTGGTCACCACGCTGGTGGCCACGCTGCTGGCCGGTGGCGCCTCACTGAAGGGGCTCTAGGTACTTAGGTCCCATACTGGGCGCTCGCGGGCGACGGTAGATTCGTACGCCAGATGCCCACAGCGACCTGGGTCTAATGCCTCGTAGCCTCAAGATCTACATCGCAGGGCTCGTTGCCGTAAGTGCGGTTGCACTCGCGGTGACGAGCCTTGTGATTCCCGTGGATGACGCGATCCGACTGCGCCTATTCGAAGATCCGCAGGCCGACGTCGTCGCAGGCATGGTCTTCTGGGTCGCGATTACTCTCCTTGCATCTGCTCTCCCCGTGGAGATGCCGCGCGGATCGATCGTCAACACGTCGATCGCCCCGTTGGTTGTCATGCTCAGTCTCGGAGGTCCGACCGCGGCAGGTTGGGTGGCCCTGCTGGGAACGAGCGAACTGCGCGAGATCCGACGAGATGTGCCCTGGTATGGCACGCTCGCGAACCACGCGGGCCTCATGCTCCCGGCTGTCCTCGGAGGGGCTGTAAGTGGCGCGTTCGGGACCGTCAGTGACAGTCCGTCGCTGAGCTTCATCTCGACAGTCGCCGGAGCCACCGTCTTCTTCCTCGCGAACCTCGCGATCACGGCTGCGATCCTGAGCCTGCGGCATGGCGAGAGCGCTGTGGACATCGTTCGTGGCGACGCTCCGACGTTCTTCTGGACGTTCCTCGCGCTCGTTCCTCTCGCGTGGCTCATGAGCCAGATCTACGTCCTACCCGGCGTGGGATGGTGGGCGGTCCTCCTGGTGATCCTTCCCGTGTACTTGATCCGTCTCTCGATGAGGCGGTACATCGAGATGCGGCAGATGTTCACCCAGACGGTGGCGAGCCTGGCGCAGGCGGTGGACGCGCGGGACAAGTTCACGTCCGGGCACAGCGTGCGGGTGAAGCAGATCTCGGTGGACATCGGGCGGACGATGCGCGTCGGGGAGCGCGACCTCGAGGCGCTCGAGTGGGGCGGGCTCCTCCACGACATCGGGAAGATCGGGGTGCCGGACAGCGTCCTCAACAAGCCGGACCGGCTGACGAAGGAGGAGCGGGCGATCATGAACGCCCACCCGGTGATCGGCGCGAACATCATCGCCCCGGTCACGAAACTCGCTCCCGAGCTGCCGATCATCCGCCACCATCATGAGTGGTACAACGGCTCCGGATACCCCGATCGCCTCATCGGCGAGGAGATCCCGCGGCTCGCCCGGATCCTCCACGTCGCGGACGCGTTCGAGGCGATGACGGCCGCGCGCCCGTACCGGATGAAGCCCCTGACAACGGACCAGGCGATGGCCGAGCTCCGCAAGTTCGCGGGGATCCAGTTCGACCCGACGATCGTGGATGCCTTCGCGCGCACGCATTGGGCCGCCGGCGCGCACGATCCGGGACGCGCGTCGGACCCGCGCCCGCTCGTGCCGCTCCTCTCCCAGGCCGCGATCCGGATGGCGCAGGTCGGCCCTGTCGACCCGGCGCCCGCGGCCGCGCCGGGCGCGGCCGCGGGCGCCCCCGAAACCGCCTCCTGATCCGACCGGCGCGTGCTCCTCGCCGCGATCCTCGTCGGGCTGTTCACCGGGCTCGCTGCCGGGGGCCGGCTCGACAACCTCCTCGCGGTCCGCCTCCGCTGGGTCCTCCTCATCTTCGTCGCCCTGGCCCTCCGCCTCGCCACGGAGGCGGCGCTCCTCCGCCGCGTCGCGGTCGTCGACGACCTGCGCGTCCCCCTCCTCGCGGCGGCGTACGGGCTCCTCGTCGTCGCCCTCTGGGCGAACCGCTCCCGCCCGGGGCTCGGCCTCGCCCTCGTCGGGACGGGCCTGAACGCGATCGCGATCCTCCTGAACGGCGGGTACATGCCCGTCTGGGAGCCGAGCCTCCAGGCCGCCGGTCTGACGCCGGCCGACATCGTCTCGCCGCTCCACTTCCTCCTGCCGGCGACGAGCACCGCGACGGAGTTCCTCGTCCGGGCCGGCGCTCTCGGTGACCTCATCCCCGTCCCGGTCCCGTTCGTGCGGAACGTCCTCTCGATCGGGGACGCGCTCCTCGCGATGGGCGTGGCGATCTTCCTGTTCGACAGCCTGCTCCGCGCCCCGGAGGCCCCGCGCATCGGCGCCGAGACGCCGGCGGCGGGTGACGTCGTGCGGGCCGGCCCGGCGGCCCTGCCCGGCCGGCGGTCGCGCGTCCGGCCGGCGACCGGGCTCTCGGCGAGCCTCACCGATTCGATCGGGCTCCAGCGCCCGGTCGTCTTCGGCGGATCGGCGGCGGGCGTCGCGGTCCCGGCCCCGACCTCCGAGCCGGGGGCCCCCGGCGGCCTCGAGGCGGCGCGGGGCGGGATCGTCGCCCGCGCGCTCGGCCACCCGTACGTGCGCCTCGCGCGGAACGCGTCGTTCGGCGCGCTGTGGGCCGGCCAGCTCGTCAGCCTGTTCGGCGACCGGATCCACCAGATCGCCCTCGCCTTCCTCGTCCTTGACATGACCGATTCGCCGATCGCGGTCGCCCTCACGTTCTTCGCCGCGACGCTCCCGAACCTCGTCATCGGGCCGGTCGCCGGCGCCCTCGTGGATCGCTGGGACCAGAAGCGGGTGATGGTCATCTCAGACCTCCTCCGCGCGGCGATCGTGCTCCTCCTCCCGGTCGCGGCGGGGGTCAACATCCTCCTCGTCTACCCGCTCGTGTTCGGCCTGACGACGGTCTCGATCTTCTTCCGGCCGGCCCGCACGGCCGTCATCCCGCGGATCGTCAGGGACGACGAGCTCGTGGCGGCGAACTCGGCGATCTGGCTCGGCGATTCGATCGCCGACGTCGTCGGCTACCCGCTCGCGACGGTCTTCGTGTCGCTCGTGGGCAGCTCGCTCGTCATCGCCTTCTGGGTGGACGCCGCCTCGTACCTGGCGTCGGCGCTCCTCATCGTGACGATGGCGATCCCGGCGGTCGTCCACGTGACCTCGGCGGCGCTCCCGGGGATGCGCGGCCTCCGCGAGGACCTCGGCATCGGGTGGCGCTTCCTCCGCCGCGAGCCGGTCCTCTTCCCGAACACCGTCCAGGCGGTGGTCGGGCAGTTCGCGATCGGCATCACGATCGGCCTCATGGCCGTGTACGCCAGCGACGCGCTCGCCTCGGACCTCCTCGGGCCGGAGGCGCGCTACGGCCTCATCGAGGCGGCGATCGGGATCGGCAACCTCGTGGGCGGCTTCGTCATCGGGCTCCTCGGCGCGCGGATCGCCCGGGGCCGCCTCATCATCGGCGGCTACGTCGTGTACGGCGCCTGCATCGCCGCGCTGGCCCTGTCGGGGAACGTCGCCGTCGCGTTCGGGCTGGCGTTCGGGATGGGAGCGGCGAACATGGCCTTCGTCATCCCGACGCAGACGCTGTTCATGGAGCGGACGCCCCACGACATGATCGCCCGCGTCATCTCCTTCCGGTTCGCGGCCGTCTTCGGGTCGATCACTCTCGGGATGGCGGCGGGCGGCGTCCTCGGCGAGTTCGTGGGGTCGGCCGTCGTGTTCGGCATCTTCGGGCTCGTCACCGTCGTGGCCGGCCTCGCCGGCCTCCTGAGCCGGCCGCTCCGCGAGGCGTGACGCGGCGCCCCGGGCCCGCGGGGCACGGCGATCGGACGCCGGGCACGGCGATCGGACGCCGGGCGCGCGGCGATCGGCGGCCGGCGCCCACCCGGGCGGCGACCCTCCGGTACACTCCGGCCGGAGCGCTCACGCGGGCACGACATGGCCCCGCGCTCGCCGCCCTCCGGCGGCATACCAGGGAGTAGGACACACGATGACCGAGCGGGACGGGCGCGCCCCGGACGAGACGGCCGAGGCGGAGGCCGCCGGCGAGGACCTGCCCGAGGAGGACGATCTCGAGGGCGTCGAGGGATTCGACGAAGGCGAGGACGAGGAGGCCGAGGCGGGCGAGGACGCCGGCGCCGAAGCGGAGGAGGCCGAAGAGGGTACCCGCGCGGCGGCTCCGGCCGGTGCCGTCGGCCGGCGTCCGGCGCGACGCGGCGCCGCGACCCCCGAACATGTCCAGACCGCATCCGAGCGGGCCGTCCACATCGACGACCGGATCTCGCAGGTCTTCGTCGTGGGGATCGCGGTCGTGTTCGGCCTCATCTTCCTGAACGCGCTCCTCCTCGGCAAGGGCGGCCTCTTCGCCCCGGTCCCGACGCCGACGCCGATCCCGAGCGTCACCGCCGCCCCGAGCGCCTCGCCGGCGGCGAGCGGCTCGCCGGGCGTCTCCTCCCCGTCGCCTGGGGCGAGCTCCGCCCCAACGGCGGCCCCGAGCGCGGCTCCATCGGCGTCGCCGGCCGCCTCGCCCGCCCCGAGCGCCACACCGGCGCCATAGCGCGGTCCGCGACTCCGGGGCGCGACCCCGGGGGCCGCTTCCCCGCGGTGGGGCGGTCACGCCCGTCCACGGCGGGCGGTCGCGGCGTCCGCGCGGGCGTATCCTCGCCGCGTGAGTGGGCCGGGCGGCCGGAGTCACGACCCCGCGCCTCGGCCCGGCGGCGGCGACCCGTTCGCCGCGGACCGGGCCTCGATGGTCGCGAGGCAGCTCCGGGCGCGCGGCGTCCGCGACGAGCGCGTCCTCGCGGCGATGGCGGCGGTCCCGCGCGAGGCGTTCGTCCCGGCGCACCTGCGCCACCTGGCGTACGCCGACGAGGCGCTCCCGATCGAGCACGGCCAGACGATCAGCCAGCCCCTCATGGTGGCGCTCATGACCGAGCTCCTGGATCCGGGGCCCGGTGACCGCGTCCTCGACATCGGCACGGGATCCGGGTACCAGGCCGCGGTCCTCGCGGCGATGGGCTGCCGGGTCCTCGGGATCGAGCGGGTCGCGGAGCTGGCGGCCGCCGCCCGCGAGCGGCTGGTGGCGCTCGGCTGGGGGGAGGAGATCGAGATCCGGGTCGGCGACGGCAGCATCGGTGCGCCCGAGGATGGGCCCTGGCGCCGGATCCTCGTGGCGGCCGCCGCACCCCGCGTGCCGGAGACGCTGACCGCGCAGCTCGCGGAGGGCGGCCGGCTCGTCGTCCCCGTCGGAGCGCGCTGGGAGCAGGAGCTGGTGCTCGTCGAGCGCGACGGCGACCGGTTGCGGACGACGCACCACGGACTCTGCGTCTTCGTCCCGCTCGTCGGCGCCGGTGGCTGGCCCTGATCGGCGATCGGTATACTCGCGCGACCATGACCCACGTCTTCGTCGCGCCCCACCCCGACGACGTCGCGCTCTCGTGCGGCGGCCTCGTCGCGAGCCTCCGGGAGCTGGGCCAGAACGTCACGATCCTCACCGTCTTCTCCGGCAACGGGTCGGCGGCCGGCCTCACCGCGTACCAGCGCGAGGCGCTCGGTTTCGGCACGAAGGCGGTCTGGCCGACGACGGAGGCCTTCAACCGCGAGAACGTCGCCGCCGACCAGGCGGTCGGGCCCGCGGCGACGGCGCCGTACCTTGCGGCGGCGGACCGCCTCGACGCGACGCAGGCCGACGCGGACGCGGCGGCGAAGCGCTTCTGGCAGCGCTCGTCGTGGTACCGCCGGGCCGACATCCACAACCGGCCGCTTGCCGGGCAGGCCCTCATCGACGAGGTGCCGCAGCAGGGCGCCGTCCTCACGACCGAGCTCGTCGAGGCGAAGATGGCCGGCGACCTCATGGCCGCCCGACGCCTCGAGGACGAGCGCTACGCCTACTTCGCCGAGGCGTCGATCGTCTTCCTCGACCTCCCCGACGCGGTCTTCCGCGGCTACGAGGGCGACGAGCAGCTCCTCGGGGCCCCACGCGCCGACGACGGGGCCCCGGTCGACCTCGTCGTGCAGGAGATCGCCCGCCTCGAGCCGCAGAAGGTCTACCTGCCCCTCGGGATCGGCGGGCACGTCGACCACCAGCTCGTCCGCGCAGCCGGGGTCGCACTCCTCGAGCTCGGACGCCGCTGGGTCATGCCCGATCCCGAGTACGCGGGGATCGTGACGTTCTACGAGGACTTCCCCTACGCCTGGTGGAACGGCTTCGGGAGGCTCGCGGACCTGCCGGCGGGAGCCCTGGCCGGCCTGCCGGGCGACGTCGCCCTCACGCCCGAGTTCGCCGACATCACGGAGACGGTGGAGCGGAAGATCATGGGCCTCACGCTCTACGAGAGCCAGCTCGAGCGGCTCTTCGGCGGGAAGGACCCCATGGGCGACGCGGTCCGCGGCTTCGGCACCCGGGTCGCCGGCCTCGCCGGCCGGTCGGGCTTCGCGGAGCGCTACTGGGCGACCGCGAAGCTGTAGCGGGATGACCGCCGGCGAGGCCATGGTGTCGCCCGGCGCCACGCCCGACGTGGGGGACCCCGAACCGGCGGCGGCATGGCGATCCCGCGATCTGGCTGGTCTCGTGGTCGGCCTTGTGGCCGCCGCCCTCCTGCGGATCGCACTGCTCCCCGCCGACGGGTCGCCCGACCTCGACCAGTTCGTCGGGTGGGCGCATGCATTCGCGACCGGGCTGCCGCTCGGGCAGGCGTATCGCCTCGACCTCTCGTTCCCCCCGGTGATGACGTCCGTCATCTGGGCGGTGGCGAAGGCCGCGCCGGTGTTCGCCACGGCGGTCGACTCGACCGACGTGGCGGCGCGGATCGCGCTGAAGGTCCCGGCGTCGGCCGCGGACCTCGGGCTGGCGCTCGGGGTGGCGTGGCTCCTGCGCGACCGGCCGAGGCTCGCCGTCGCCGGCGCCCTCCTCGTCGCGTTCGTCCCGGTGACCTGGCTCCTGAGCGCGTGGTGGGGCCAGTTCGAGTCGATCTACGTCCTCCTCGGCCTCGTCGCCGCGATCCTCCTCCTCGCCGACCGTCCCCTGCCGGCCGCGGCGGCCCTCGGCCTCGCCCTCATGACGAAGCCGCAGGCCCTCCCCTTCGTCGTCCCGTTCGCGGCGTACACGCTCGGCCGGTATGGCTGGCGCCGCGGCGCCGTGCTCGGGGCGGTCGCCGCGGTGACGGCCGCCGCGACCTGGCTCCCATTCCTCGCGGACGGCGGGCCGGCCCGGTACGCGGCCAACCTCGCGCACTACCAGGATGGGATGTTCGCGGTCCTCTCGCTTCGGGCCTGGAACCCGTGGTGGGTGGTCCAGGAGCTGACCGCGGGAGGCAGCTTCGTCGCGGACACCGCCCCGCTCGTCGGGCCCGTCACGCCGCGGATGGTCGGGTACGGGCTGGCGGCGATCGGGGCACTCGGAGTCTTCCTCCTTGGCCTCCGGCGGCCGACGCGGGACGGGCTCCTCCTCGGGCTGACCGCGACCGTGCTCGTGACGTTCTCGTCCCTCACGACGATGCACGAGCGCTACTCGTACGGCGCCGTCGTCTTCCTCCTCCCCGTCGCGCTCATCGCCGCTCGCCGCACCCGCGCCGCGTGGGTGGTCCTGGTGGCAGCCGTCACCACAAACCTCGTGGCGGCGGTCCCGGCCGACCGCCTCCCCGCCGTACTCGTCGAGGGCGCGGCGGCGCTCTGGCCGCCCGGGTGCGCGGCAATCCTCGGGGCGACGGCGTTCGGCGTCGCCGCGCTGCGGACGCCAGAGCCACGGACTTTGCCGGAACGCGGGTGATCGTCAGTCGTACGGGGACCCCGCCGGGGCCTGCCCGTGGCGGCCGGCTCGCGGTGGTCCGTCCCGCCGGCCGATGATCGCGTGGAGCCGGCGCAACGAGGCCGGGTCGCCGACCAGCATCGGCGCCACGATCAGGGGAACGGCCGGCAGCGAGTAGCCGAGCTCAAGACCACGCACGTTCTGCATGCTCGCGACATAGTCGAGCCAGAGGGGCGCCGCCACGACGACCGACAACGCCAGGAATCCGATCGCGAGCCACAACGACCGTCGACTCATCCCCACCACGGCAAGTGGGGCGAACACCGGCTTGAGGAACAGGAGCGCGGCGGGCCATCCCCACCGCAGCCCAGCGGCGACGGACGCCGCGGCCCACATGTCGGTGTTGCCGTAGACGAAGGCCCCCATCGCTCGTGGCCAGAGCAGGACGACGAGCCAGACCCATGCATGGCGGCGCGTCGTCGCGCCGATCACGGCGGCGGGGATCCCCCACCACACGAAGACCGCGACGATGGACGGCAGGACGGACATCGGCACGAACAGGAGGAGTGCGACCGGCGGGTACAGCATGTCCACCATCAGCGCCAATTCGTAGGGCCCCGCGAGCTGATGCGGCAGGTAGAAGGCACCACTCGCGACCCAGCGCTCCCCGGCCGCCCGGTAGAACCGGAAGTCCTGGCCGACGTCGCCACCCGCCGTCTGCAGCTGGATGACGAGCTCGGTGAGAACGAGACCTCCGAGAACGCCCAAGGCCACCGTGCGCAGCTCGCGGCGCCGCTGGACCCACCTCAGGATGTCCGCGATTCACCTCCGTCAGGTGTTCGCCGGCGCCGGCCTCGAAATGCGAGGAGGTACCATCGCAGGTAGTGCGGCAGCCACGTCCGGAGCCGGAAGCGGCTCGCGCCGCCGGTCCGGTCACGCCAGGTCGTCGGGACTTCGGCGAGGCGGCGGCCCTGGAGGGTCGCCTTCACGGTGAGCTCGATCGCGAGCTCGAAGCCGGCCTCGCTCTCGATCGGCGTCGTCGCGAGGAAGCGCCGGCTGTAGAGCTTGTAGTTGTTCGTCGCGTCGTGGATGGGAACCCCGGCGAGCCGGTGAAGCGACAGCCCGGCCCCGCGCGAGAGGAGCCGCTTGAGGCGCGGCCCCCCGACCTGGCGGCCGCCGCGCACGTACCGGCTGGCGGCGACGAGGTCCGCGCCGTCGCGAGCGAGCGCGACCATCCGGTCTACGGCCCCGTACTCGTCGGACCCGTCGGCCATCGTGACGAGGACGTACGGGGCCCGGGCGGCGGCGATCCCCGCCTTCATCGCGTTGAGGACACCCGGGCCGAGGTTGTTCCGGTGGGCCCGCACCGCCGGGATCTCGGCGTGGAGGCGCTCCACGATGGGGACGGTCGTGTCCTCGGGCATGTCGTGGACGACGAGAAGCTCGAACGGGGTGCGGACCGCGGCCGCGAAGGCGCGGATCGTCGGCTCGACCCGCTCGCCCTCGTTCCAGACGGGCATGACCGCCGTGAGTTCCGGGGGTTCGGTCGCTGGACTCATCCCCGCATCCCGGCCGACGCGCTGCGCTCGCCGCCGGCACGCGCGGCTCCAGCGATGTTGGAGCCACGCGATCCCGCCCGCTGCAGGACGAGCACGGAGATGGCTCCGGCAGCTGCCATCGGCAGGAGAGCCAGCGCGTGCACCAGCACCGCGATCGCCAGCGCCCATTCCCGCTCGATCCCTAGCGCCACGGCAGTCGCGCTCGCCGCAAGCTCGTAGGTCCCGACGTAGCCCGGCGCCGCCGGGATCATGGTTGCGAAGACGCCGACTCCCGCGATCAGGATGGCCTGGGCCGGATCCAGCATGACGCCGATCGATAGCGCCGCCAACCAGACCAGCGTCGCGTCCATGGTCCAGGCCACCAGGCTGAGACATGCGGCCACGAGGACCAAGGGTCGCCGATCCGCTGTGCCGGCCCCGCTCGCGAACTCCCGCAGATGCCCCACTAGACGAACCATCGCAGGCCTGACGCCAGCCCGGGAGACTGCGTTCGCGAGACAGTCGACCAGTCGCACCGGACCCGCAAGGCCGGCGAACGAGAGCACCAAGAGAAACGCGCTCGCGGCCGCCGCGCAGACGGCCGCGATCTGGACAATCCAGCTTGGGGCTCCCACCGCCCATGCGGCCGGAAGGACGAGGAGCGCCACGGCTGCGGAATCGATGAGGCGCTCAAGGACGACAACGCCGAATGCCGACGCGACCGGGAGGTCCTCGCGTCGCGCCACGAGCACTGCCCTTACGGGCTCACCAAGTCGCGCCGGGAGGACCGAATTCGCGAGGTACCCGACGAGCAGCGGAGGGAGCGTCCGCAAGATCGGGATCCGCCGCCCATGGCGTCGCGGGAGCAGGATGCTCCATCGTGCGGCGCGGATGATGGTCTGGGTGGCCAAGACGAGGAGGAAGGCCAGGACGGGTCCGCGACTGGCGTCGACGAGCAGGCGCCCGACTTCGCCGAGGTTGACGGATCGGACAGACAACCAGATGGCGACCGCGCTGACCACGACGCCGATGGCGGTCAGGCCGACGTGGCGCCGGCTGAGCGGGCTGCCTCCGGGCCTGGGCGCCATCACGGCCGTTCGCCGACGTACAGCGTCTGGCGCCCCATCAGCCTCCAGATCGGCGGACATGCCAGGTAGCCTCGGACGAGAAGGGGATGCGTCGGGAGACGGCCCTTCGTTGTGTACGGGAGGAAGCGCCCGACGACCGCGACCGTTCGCAGCCCGGCGATCTCGGCCGCCTCCACGAGGCTCCTCTCGGTGAGGGGCGTCCGGTGGTCGATGAAGTCCCAGTAGGCGGGGCCGGTATGTCGGATGTTCGGCTGGAGAATCACAAGGCGCCCGCCGGGCCGCAGGAGGCCGGCGCCAACGCGAAGCTGCTCAACGACGTCATCGCTCGACGGGAGGTGCTCCAGGTAGTTACTCATGAAGACGCCATCGAACGATGCGGGCGCCAGGACCCGGAGCAGGTCTCGTCCGTCGGCTCGGACGAACCGGACATCCGGAGGAAGGTTGGCGGACACGTCGCGCACATCCGTCGCCCACCGCTGGCGGGCCTCGACGTGACGGATGAAGTCACCCCGGTCGCAGGCGACATCAAGGATCGAGCCATCTGGCGGGAACCAGCGCTGGAGGTAGCGCGCGATCTCGCGCCAGATCCGCTCCTTTGCCGCGGCGTCGCGCTCCGAGAAGCGGTTGTCGTACACGGTCTCCAAGTCGCCCATCAGACGCGGCCCGCACCTGCTTCTGCCCTGATCCAGGGGATCACCTCGTCGAGCATCTCCGCGAGCGTCGTCGTCGCCTCGAACCCGAGGACCTCGCGCGCCTTGCGGACGTCGGGGACGCGGTGCTGGACGTCGTGCTCGAACGGCGGGTCCGGGACCCACGCGAACGGGCGGTCCGGGCCGTGGACCTTCCGCCAGACGAGCTCCGCCAGCTCGAGGACGGTCGTGCTGACCGGCGTCGAGAGGTTGAAGTCCTCGTCGACGGCCGCCGGCGACTCCATCGCGAGGCGGATCCCGCGGGCGAGGTCGCCGCCGTACGTGTAGCAGCGGACCTGCGTCCCGTCGCCGAGGAGGTGGAGGGGGTCCTGGCCGCGGAGGACCTTGAGGACGAGGTCGGGGACGACGTGGGAGAGGGCGAGCTTCACGTTCCCGCTCATCATGGCCGCGTCGCGGACCGCCCGCCGCTCGCCGATCCCGACGCAGTTGAACGGCCGCAGGATCGTGTACGGCAGGCCGTGCTGCTCGCGGGCGCCGCGGGCGAAGTACTCCGAG
>JAJZRQ010000063.1 GCA_021802585.1 Chloroflexota bacterium | reverse complement strand
ACCGATCCGCCGTTCACCGTGTCGTTCGCCAGCCCGTGGCCGGTGATCCTGTTCGTCGCGGTCGTCCTCGCGGCCGGGCTCGTCGCGTACGCGGCGTGGCTGTGGCGGCTCGCGGCCGTCGAGCGGGCGGCGGCGGAGGGCGAGGCCACGGCGGCGGAGGGCGAGGCCGCCGCCGGGACCTGATCCCGGCGAGGCCGCTGGCGGAACGCGGGCCACCAGGCCGCGGCCGTCGAGGGCCAGAGCTACATGCTGCCCGAGCGCGGGTCGGGCGGGACCTCGGCGCCGAAGTGGGGCGGCAGCGCGCCCTGGGCCGCGAGGCGCCGGATGACGAACCCGTAGTAGGCCTCGACCCGGGCGGCGATCCGCTCCCAGCCGAACGCCTGGACGCGCTCGAGGCCGCTCGCCCCGAGGCGCGCGCTGAGGGCCGGGTCGCCGACGACGCGGAGGATCGCCTCGGCAAGGGCACGGTGGTCGCCGGGTGGCACGAGGAGCGCCTGCTCGTCGCGCTTCACGACGCCCTTGTAGCCGTGGATGTCCGAGCAGACGATCGCCGTCCCGGCGGCCATCGCCTCGAGGAGGACGATCCCGAAGCTCTCGCGCCCGGTCGCCGGCGAGACGAAGACGTCGGCGGTCTTGAAGAGCTGGACCTTCTCCTGGTCGGAGACCCGGCCGAGGAACTCGACGCCGCCGAGGCGTCGGGTCATGACGTAACGCCGGGCCTCGCGCTCGAGGGGTCCCGAGCCGACGACGAGGAGCCGGCAGTCGCAGCCGGCCTTGCGGACGATGCGGAACGCCTTGAGGAGCGGCAGGAGCCCCTTGCGCGGCTCGAGGCGGCCGACGAAGAGGATGTTCGACCGGCCGTCCTGCCAGCGCGCGAGGGGCACCGCGTGGGCGAAGCGGCGGAGGTCGACGCCGTTCGGGATGACCTTGTAGTCGCCCGGCAGGTAGCGGTCCGCGAAGTGGCGCGCCGCCGCGCTCACGGCGATCCTCCCGTGGAGGCGGCTCGCCGCCACCGGCCCGAGCATCCGCCCGCCGAGCTGATAGCCGGGCGCGAACCCGGCGAAGGCGTGGAACGTCGCGACGTTCACGCTCCGCGAGTCGCGGAGGGTCATGAGCGTGAGGAACGGGACGAACGGCTCGTGGAAGTGGAGGAGGTCGAACCGCTCGCGCTCGAGGACGGCCCGGATCTGGGACTGATAGCGCGGCGAGACCGTGAGCGTGCCGACGGACCCGTTCGCCGGCACCGAGAACCCCTTTCCGATCCGGATGACGTCGCCCTCGGAGCTCCGCTGGAGGCCGTGGCTGGCGGTGAGGATCCGGACGTCGTGGCCCTGGGCCCGCAGCCCCTCGTAGAGGTGCCCGACGTGGTCGTTCACGCCGCCGGGGAGCGGGTAGACGTACGGCGTCACGAGGCCGATCTTCATGCCCGGGGACCCTCCCGGCCCGGCCCGAGGGCCGACGCGTCGAGCGTCGGCGGCCGGCGGTCGCCGCCGGGGTAGCCGTGGTCCCGGCCGGTGCCGTCGCGCCGCACCCGGCCGAGGAGCTCCGCCCGGGCGTCGCGCCCGTACTTCCGGAGCTGGCGGCCGAACGTCGGGAGCTGGGAGGCGGTCCCATGGAAGCTCCCGTGCCAGCCCGTCGCCCCGGCGAGGATCGCCGCCCGCAGGTCGTCGGCCGAGCGGCCGGGGAACGTCGTCCAGCCGGTCCCGACGGCGGACGCCTGGTGGGCGTCGCTGTTCCCGACGGCCGGCAGGCCGTGCTCCGCGGCGAACGCGACGACCCGGCGGTGGACGGGTCGGCCGAACGTCGTCGGGTTGAACGCCTCGAGCGCGTCCGGGCGGACGCGCGGATCCCCGGCGCGGAGGAGGTCGCGGAGCGTCCACGCCTGGGCGCACAGGGGGTAGGGGAAGAGAGGGTGGGCCGGGATCGCGAGGCCGCCCTGCTCGTGGACGAGGCCGATCGACTCGCGGAGGGACCGCAGCGGCGGGATCGGCTCCTCGATGAAGAGGGCGAGGAGGTGCCCGCCGCGGGTGCTCACCTCCTCGCCGATGACGACATCGACCGGGAGGTCGCGCGCCCGCGCGACCGCGCGCGCCGCGTGGGCCGCATCGACCCGCTCGTGGTCGGCGATCGCGATGACGTCGAGCCGCGTCTGCTCGAGGACGAAGGCGAGGATCTCGTCGACGCCGCTCACCCCGTCGGAGGCGAGGGTGTGAACGTGGAGGTCGGCGCGGCCATGGGGCTCGTCGGGGCCCGGGCCGTGCGACGAGTGGAGCGGCGGGCTCATCGGTCGTCCCGCCGGCGCGGGCCGACGCTCTCCCAGATCGGGAAGAACGCGGTCCACCACTGCTCCGGCGCGATCGCGACGAGGTCCTCGAACGCCCGCGCCTCGGCGGCGAGGAGCGCCTCGACCCGGGCTCGGCGCGGCAGGTCCGCCGGCGGGTGAGGCAGCGTCGTCAGCACCCCGCGGTACCGCCGGCCGGGCTCCCGGAAGACCGCGGCGACGTGGAGCGGCGCACCGAATTCGAGGGCGAGGAACGCGGGCCCGATCGGGAGCGACGCGGGGAGGCCGAAGAGCGGCACGGCGATCCCGCCCCCGACGATGTCGCGGTCGGCGACGAGCCCGACCGCCTCGCCGCGCCGGAGCGCGGCCCGCGTCTCGCGGGCGGCCGTGGCGAGGGGCACGATCCGCGTGCCCCCGGCGCCGCGCGACCGGGCGAGGATCCGCTGGAGCTCCGGGTCGTCGAGCGTCTCCATCGGCGCGGTCACCGGCACGGTGACGGCGCCCGGGAGGGCCGCCGTCGCCGCCATCATCGACCCCAGGTGGAGGGTCGCGAACACGACCGGCCCGCCCGCGCCGAAGGCGGCCGCGACGGTTTCCGGGTCGTCGAAGAGGAGCCGCCGGCGGGCGACCCGGACCTCGGCGGCGCCGCGGAGCGTCTCGACGTACGTCCGCGCCGCGTGGCGGAAGGCGGCCCGGACGAGGAGCTCCAGCGCGGCGGGATCGCTCGCCGCCGCCCGCGCCCGCCCGCTCCCCCGGCCGCTCGCCGCGAGCGCCGCGGCGACGTGGGCGAGGTTCCCCCGGGCTCGCGCGGCCCGCCCGGGCGCCGCGCGGTACCAGAGCTCGCCGACCGCGTCGGCGAGGCCGTCGTCGGCGTCGGTCGGCAGGTGGGCGAGGAGGGCGGCGACGGCGCCGACGATCGCGCCGCGGAGGCGCTGCGCGCGGGTGCCGCGGGCCTCCAGTGCCCCGTCCGGCGCCGCCGCGCTCATCCCGCCGCCTCCGGCGTCGGGACCCGCCGCCCGGCTTCCCGCTGCGCCCGCGCCCCGGGCGCCGGTTCCCGGGCGGCCGCGGGGCCGCCGGACGGCGCCCGCGCGGCCGCGGCCCGCGCCCCGAGGGCCGCCTCCTCGGCCGGGTCGTCCGGCCACATCGGCTTGAAGACGCACCACTGGTCGGGGATCGAGCGGACACCCGCCTCGAGGGCGTCGGCGATCGCCTGGGTCACTCGGGCGACCTCGGCCGGCTCCGACGACGCCGCGACGATCGGGGCCGCGAAGTCGCCGTCGAACGTGCCGTCGGGCAGGCGCCGCGTCCAGAACGGGACGATCGAGGCGCCCGTGCGCGCGGCGAGGACCGCCGGCCCGGCGGGGAGGGTCGTCCAGGCCCCGAGGAACCGGACCGGCTGGGCGTCCGGGCGGTACCCCCAGTCGACGAGGAGGGCGAGGATCTCCCCGGCGCGGAGGACCTCGTAGACGCGACGGAGGTTGCGCCAGCGGATGACCTCGACGCCCCAGGCGCGCCGCTGGGCGGCCATCCGTTCGAACAGCTCCTCGTAGGCCGTGTCGTCGGCGACGACGTGGACGGGCCATCCGCGGCCGGCGAGGGCGGCGGCGGCCGCCTCGCCGTTCCCGAGGTGGAGCCCGACGATGATGAGCCCCCGCGCGGCGAGCCACGCCTCGTGGAAGCGGTCCGCGGCGGTCGCGTCGAACTGGGCGACGTGCTCCGCGTTCGACTGGCGGATGAGGCGCATCCCCTCGATGACCCAGCGGACCTGGTTGCGGAACACGGCCCGCGCCAGGGCCCCCGCGCGGCGGTCGCCCGCGGGCACGCCGAGGATCCGGGCGGCGTTCGCCCGGACGAAGCGGCGCCTCTCCGGCCAGAGGACGTACGCCGCGTCCGCGACGAGGCTCCCGGCCCGGACCGTGGGACCGAACGGCAGGCGGCCGATGACCGCCGTCCCGGCCCGGTAGCCGAGAATCGCGGCCTTCTCCCGGAGGCGCGCGCCGCTCGCCTCGCGGCGATGGGGCGCCCGGAAGCGCCCCTTCGCCCCGTTCGCCTCGGTCCCCGGCGACGCGGCGGGAACCGCGCCGTCCGGGGGGCTCGGGGCGGAGGTCACTTCGCGACGGCCCGGGCCGGCGCCTTGGCGAGGGTTCGCAGCCTGCGCTCGACCGGCTTCTCGGTCCCGACGAGGGTCTCGTTGTCCTCGCCGCGGATGAACGCCTCGACGCGGTTGAAGGCGATGTCGTCGTGGATCTGCTGTGGCGGGCTCTTCATGAAGTAGCTGGAGGGGGCGACGAGCGTCCCCTTGAGCCCGCGGTCGAGGCCGAGCTTCAGGCAGCGGATCGCGTCCGTGATGACGCCGGCGCTGTTCGGGCTGTCCCAGACCTCGAGCTTGAGCTCGGCGTTGAGCGGGACGTCGCCGTACGTCGTGCCCTCCATCCGGATGTAGCACCACTTGCGGTCCTGGAGCCACGGGACGTGGTCGGAAGGGCCGACGTGGACGTCGTCGGCGTCGAGCTCGTAGTCGAGCATCGACGTGACGGCGTTCGTCTTGCTGATCTTCTTGCTCTCGAGGCGCTCCCGCTCGAGCATGTTGAGGAAGTCGGTGTTGCCGCCGAAGTTCAGCTGGTACGTCCGGTCGAGGCGGACACCACGGTCCATGAAGAGGCGGGTGAGGACCCGGTGGCTGATCGTCGCCCCGACCTGGCTCTTGATGTCGTCGCCGATGACGGGCAGGCCCTCCTCGGCGAAGCGGCGCTGCCAGTAGGGTTCGCGGCCGATGAACACCGGGATCGCGTTCACGAAGCCGACGCCGGCCTTGAGGGCCTGCTCGACGTACCACTTCGTCGCCTCCTCGCTCCCGACCGGGAGGTAGGAGACGACGACGTCGACCTCGCGCTCCCTGAGGATCCCGACTACGTCGGCCGTGGGGCCGGGCGCCTTCTCGATGATCTGGCTCAGGTACTTGCCGAGGCCGTCGTGGGTCATCCCGCGGTCGACCTTCACGCCGAGGTGGGGGACCTGCTGGAAGACGTACGTGTTGTTCGGCTTCGCGTAGATCGCCTCGGAGAGGTCCTTGCCGACCTTGTTCTTGTCGATGTCGAAGGCGGCGACGAACTCGATGTCGCGGACGTGGTAGCCGCCGAGGCTCACGTGCATGAGCCCCGGGACGAAGTCCGTCTCCTTCGCGTTCTCGTAGTAGTAGCGCCCCTGGACGAGGCTGCTCGCGCAGTTGCCGACGCCGACGATCGCGACCCGGATCTTGCCGTCCCTGCGCTTCGCGCCGGCCCACGTGCCGGTCGGCTTCGCGCCGTTCCCGTTGCTCGCCACGTCGCTGCTCCCGTTCTTCTTCGCCATCGCTGGTCCGTGGATCCTCCTGCTCGAATGGGCTGGGGTGTGGAATCGTTCGTTCAGCTCGTGTGATCGGGCCCCTCCGTGGTCGTGGTCGGGCGGGTCGCGGGGGGCGCCGCGGGGGTGGCCTGCGGGGGGGCCGCGGAGATCGCGCCGGCACCTGCGTCCCGCGCGTCGGCGCGCGCCTGGCGGCGGGCCTCGGCGCGGGTGTGGAGGACCCGCTGGGCGACGGTGACCGTCGCGCCGAGCGCGATGATCGCGAGGGCGCCCTCGATGACGAGGATGCCGACCGGGATGGCGCCGCCGCCGGCGCCCTGCCCGACCGTGACCACCTCGGTCCCGAGCAGCCCGCCGAGGACGAGCCCGCCGCAGAGGATGACGAGGCGGACCTCGCGGGGCATGAGGCCGACGGCGGCCATCCCGGTGCCCGCGGAGAAGCCGAGGCCCTCCGCCTTCGCCCGCGCGTAGCTGACGAGGAAGGCCGAGGCCATCGCGGCGGCGGCGACGACCGGGCCATCGGCCCAACCGGCGATCGCCAGGCCCGCGACGAGGCCGACGTAGACGAGCGCCTCGCCCCACCGGTCGAAGACGGAGTCCATGAAGGCGCCGAGCCTCGTGGCCCGGCCGGTCGCCCGGGCGAGGGTCCCGTCGAACATGTCGAAGACGCCACCGGCGAAGACGACGAGGCCGCCGGCGATCCAGAGCTGGTTCCAGAGCAGGATCGCCCCGACCGCCGTGATGCCGAACCCGATGAGGGTCAGCGCGTCCGGCGTGAGCCCCAGCCGGCCGAGGAAGAGGGCAATCGGCTCGCCGACCGCCTTGACCCGGGTCCGGGTGTCGTTCGAGATCGTCATCGCGGCCCTCAGGTCATCCCCAGGATCGCGCGCTCGCGCGCGGCGACCTCGCCGAAGGCCTCCGGCCGGAGAGAGCAGATCGTCTCGCGGCCGGCGCGGCGGGAGACGACGAGACCGGCCTCGCGGAGCCTCCGGAGGTGGTGGCTCACGAGCGGCTGGCTGAGGCCGACGTGGTCGATGAGCTCGCCGACGCTGGCCGGCCCGTCCGCGAGGCGCCGGACGATCCGGAGCCGGTTGACGTCGGCGAGGGCCCGGTGGAAGGTCCGGATCTCGCGGAGGTCGTCGGGCTGGTCGACGATCGACGCGATCGTGGCGCGGAACCGGGCGGGCGACGGGCTCAGGGCGGGCTCCGATCGACGAGCGGGGCGCGGCGGGCGACCGAACGCCCGCTCCGCGCCGGGTGAACCAACGCGCGTTTATATAAAGCGTCGTTGATGGTAGGCGGCCCCTCCGGTCGTGTCAAGGACGGGTCGCGAGGTCCCCGCGGTCCGGCCGCCGCCGTTCCCCGTGCCGCCGCCCGTCCCGGCGAGGCGTGTCGTCAGGCTGCTCGGACCGCTCCGGCTCCTCGGACCGCTCGGGTTCGGCGGGCGGACCGGCGCCCCGCCCGCGCTTCGCCTGGGCGTCGAGGACCTGCTTGAACTGCTTCGCGAGGCCCGTCCGCATCCCGGAGCGCGCGCCCGCGGTCGCGTCGTGGTCGCGCCGGCGCGCCCGGGCCGCCTCCGACGGGGGGAGGTCGTCGCCGGTCTCGTCCAGGGAGTGATGGGGCGCCATCGGCGCGAGGGTGCACCCGCCGTCGGGAGCCGTCAAGCCGGCGCGCCGCGGAGGGCGAGGTGGTAGTTCGCGTACGCGGGGTCCGTGCTCACCTCGCGGACGACGAGCGCCGCCACGCCCGGCGGCAGGTCGGGGACCTCGTCGGGGCCGGCGAGCTCCACCTCGAGGAGGACGAGGTCCGGCGGGTCGCTGAACACGTCGAGCTCGAGCGTCCAGCGCCCGTACGGGATGACGTGGCGGACCTTCCGGATCACCCGCCGCGCCGGGTCGGCGTCGGCGACGAGGCGGCCGTACTCCTCCGGGGAGAGCTCGGCCTCCAGCTCCTGGCGGACGATCCCCTCGACGTCGCGCTTCCGGGTGAGGACGTAGCGGCTCTGCCCGTGGGCCTCCACCCGGCGGAGGCGCCGGATCCAGCCATCGGCGGGGCGGAGATAGACCTGCTCGATCCGTCGGGGTCGCGCCCCGAGGGCGGCGAGTTCCTCGTCGGACGGCGCGGCGCGAAGGAGGTACTTCCGCTCGATCTCCAGCCCGTCGTCGCGCATCTCGCCTCCCGTGCGCCGCGAGTATGGCGCCCCGGGCCGCGGGCCGCGAGCGGCTCCCGCGGCGCGCTCGTCGGCGCGCCCTTCGGCGCGCCCTACACTCCGCCCATGGACCGCCGGGTCGCGCTCGTCCTCCTCGCCGTCCTCGGCACCGGCGTCTTCCTCGCGGGCCTCGAGCTCATGATCACGGCCGTCGCCCTGCCGGCGATCGTCGCGGACCTGGGAAGCTGGACCGAGCTCCGCCACGCGAGCTGGATCATCAACGCGTACCTCCTCGTCTACGTCGGGACGATGCCTCTCGCGGGCCGGCTCACCGACCTCTGGGGGGCGCGGCGGCTCTTCCTCGCCGCCCTCGTCCTGTTCACCCTCGGGTCGCTCCTCGCGGGGATGTCCCAGGGCCTCGACCAGCTCATCGCCGCCCGGGCGGTCCAGGCGCTCGGCGGCGGGGCCCTCGTGCCGGTCGCGACCGCCGCGGCCTCCCACCTCTTCGAGGGGCACGACCGCCCCCGAGCGCTCGGAGTGATCGGCGCCCTCACGTTCCTCGGGATGGCCGCCGGCCCGTTCCTCGGCGCGGCGATCCTCGACGCCGTGCGCCCCGATGCCGCGCTCGCGCGCCTCGGGATCCAGGGCGGCCTCCTCGCCGACCTCGCCGCGCCGTCGTGGCGCTACGTGTTCTACGTCAACGTCCCGATCGGGGTCGTCGCCCTCGCCTTCGGCTGGGCCGCGACGGAGGGATGGGACACGCCCCGGGCCCGCGCCCGGGCCGACGTCGCGGGGGCCCTCCTCTTCACGCTCGCCGTCGGGGCGGTCCTCCTCGGCGTCACGCTCCTCGGCGAGCGGGGCGCCCCCGGGGACGCCGGCCCGGACCCCCTCCTCGTCTCCGCGACGCTCCTCGTCCTGGGGGCCGGGGCGGGCCTCGCCGCCGCCGCCCTCGGGCTGCGCCGCCCCGACCCGTTCCTCGACCCGCACCTCTTCGCCGACCGCGTCTTCTCCTCGGCAGCGCTCGTGAGCCTCCTCACCGGTTACGGGTTCGCCACCGCGATCGTGGGGTCGGCGGTCTTCGTGGACCGGGTCCTCTACGGGGGCCCGGACGACCAGCGGCTCGCCCTCGGGGCGCTCGCCGGCGCCACGGCGGTCGGCGCCCTCGCCTCGGGCTGGCTCGTCCGGCACTGGTCGCTGCGGGCCGTGACCGCGCTCGGCCTCGCCGCCTCGGTCGCCGGCCTCGCCTGGATGGGGACGTGGACCGCGGCGGTGACGTACCCGCTGATCGCGGCCGCCGGCGGGCTCTTCGGGCTCGGCTTCGGTCTCACGGTGACGCCCCGGAGCACGGCGGCCGTCGAGGCGGTCGGGCGGGCTCGCTTCGGCGCCGCCTCGGCGACGGTGACCGTCGCCCGGATGATCGGGATGGCCGTCGGCCTCGCGGTCCTCACGGCGTACGGCTCGACGGCGATCGCCCGCTTCTCGCAGGAGGTATTCGGCTCACCGGACGCGTACCGCCAGATCGTGCCCCCGGCGCTCGCCGACCGGCCGCTCCACGACCCGCTCGTCGTCGGCGCGCTCGAGGCATGGGCGGCCGGGAAGGCCGCCGAGACGATGGTCGCCCTCTTCCTCGTCGCGGCCGGGGTCACGCTCGCGGCGGTCCCGGCGGGCGTCGCGCTGGGGTCCCGGCCGCGTATGCTCCGCGACGAGACGGCGGCCGCGGCGGCTGCGGGAGGTGTGGATGGCGACGGAGCCGGGTCCGGCGGGTCCGAGCCGACCCTCGCCCTCTGAGGGTGCGGCGGCCGGCGGCGCCGACGCGGCCGCGGCACGCGCGTCGACCGCGGGGACGGTCCCGCCGGAGCTCGCCCGCGAGGCCGAGGCCTCGCTCCGGATCGAGCACTGGCGGGACGGCGAGCACCGGACGATGGCCGGCCTCGATGCGCTCCGCCACGCCGTCGGCGAATCGACCGCCCGCCACTGGGTCGATCTCGTCGACCCGTCGCCGGACCTCGTCGCCGCGGTCGCGACCGAGCTCGGGCTCCATCCGCTCATCGCGGAGGACATCGTCGAGCGGAACCAGCGGCCGAAGCTGGAGCTCACCGACGGGTTCGCCCACCTCGTCGTCTTCGCCGTGGCGTGGGAGCGCGAGCTCCTCGTCGAGGAGATCGACATCGTCCTCGGGAGCCGCTTCCTCCTCACCGTCCACACGCGGTACTGGGACCCGCGCCGCGCCGAGCACCTCCGGGACGGCGTCGCGGCGGTCCTCGGGCGCGGCACCGACTACCTGCTCTGGGCGATCCTCGACCACGTCGTCGACGCCTACTACCCCGTCTTCGACCGGATCGAGGACGTCATCGACGACCTCGAGGACCGGATCGTCAGCCGCCCCGGCCGCGACACCCTCGACCAGCTGTTCAGCCTCAAGCGCCAGCTCGTCGACCTCCGGCACGTGAGCTCGCCCCAGCGCGAGGTCTTCAACCAGCTGACGAACCGCGCGCTCCCGTTCGTCGCCCCCGAGCACGTCGTCTACTTCCGCGACGTCTACGACCACGCGGTCCACCTCTCGGACGAGTACGACTCGTTCCGCGAGCTCGTGACGGCGGCCCTCGACGTCTACCTCTCAACGGTGAACAACAACCTCTCGCTCATCATGAAGCGGCTCACGGGGATCACCGTCATCCTCGCCGGCATCGGGGCCTTCGCGGGGATCTTCGGGATGAGCGAGGCGGGCGCCGCGTTCGCGCTCGGGGAGGCGCCGGGGTTCTGGATCGTGACGATCGGGATCGTCGCGCTCGCCGTCCTCATCGCGGTCGTCCTCCGCCGGAGCGAGTGGATCTGAGGGTCCGGCCGGGGCGGCGCCCGCCCCCGCCCGACCCGCCCGCACCGCGCTCACCGCGCCCCCGTTCGCCCCGCTCGGGCCGCCGGCGCCCCCGTTCGGCCGGCCGGCGCCGCCACCGGCCGCGGCGCCTACTGGCAGGCGACCGGCTTCGGCGTCGGGTGCGCCGCCGCGTGGTCGGCGGGGCCGTTGCTGAGCGGGAGGGCGACGAGCATCGTCTTGGGGATCGTGCCCCGCGGACCCTCGGAGGTCTGGAGCATGAGCTGCTCCCGCTTCGCCGCGAACGCGGCGTCGAGGGTCGTCTGGTGGCGGAGGACCTGCGTCACCTCGTAGAGAAAGAGCCGGTCGTCGCTCGTGTAGACCTGGACGAGCATCCCCCGCATCGCGGCGTCGGGGGTCTCGAGGATCGGCAGGAACATCCCGACGCGCGCGTGGGCGTAGAGGTACGTCGTGCCCGGCTCGCCGGGCTGGTGGAGCTCCGGGAGGAACTCCGCGACGTCGCAGTACGGGAAGTGGTTCGGGTCGTCGGGCGGCCGGACGACGGGCAGGTCGATGCGGAGGGCCGGGATCACGACCCGCGTCGCGACGCGGTCCGCGGGCGGGCTCGCCGACGGCGCCGCGCTCGTCGCGGGAGGAAGGGTCGGGAGCGGGAGGAGGCTCGGGACGGGGGTCGCCGCCGGCACGGCGGTGGGCGTCGGCGCGAGGGCGACCGCCTCCGGGGCGTCCTGGTAGGAGAAGAGCCCGGCGGCGATGAGCGCGACGCCGGCCGCCGTGATGAGGGCAGGCAGGAGGCGGCCGCGGAGCCAGGCGAAGAACGCGTACATCGGCGAACTGATCGTAGCAAGGTGGCCGGTGAGGACGCCGCGGGCGCCCGCGCCCCGACTTCGGTACGCTCCGCCCGATGCGGAACCTCTTCGCCCTCGCGCTCGGCGTCGCGGTGGGCATCGTCGCCGCCCTCGGCCTCGCCGTCGCCGTCTACTCGCTCGTGCCCGCGGAGCCACCCCCGACCCTCGCCGCCACGGCGACCCCGGCCGCGCTCGCCTCCCCGACGCCTGCCGGGCCGACCGCGATCCCCGGCAGCCCGACTGCCGCCCCCACCGCGGCGGCGACCGCCACCCGGAGCCCCTCGCCGTTCCCGCTCGTCGGGAGGACGGCGCCGGCGCTCGTCGCGCCCGCGCTCGACGGCTCCATGCTCGACCTCGCGTCATACCGCGGCCGGCCGGTGTGGGTCGTGTTCACGGGCACGTACTGCCCGCCCTGCCGCGACGAGTACCCCCTGATGAACGGATTCGCCGTGCGCTATGCCGACGCCGGGCTCGTCGTCATCGCCGTCCACGTCAGGGAGGACGCCGCGACCGTCAAGCCGTTCGTCGCCGCGCTCGGCGTGGCGTTCCCCGTCGTTCTCGACGCGGACGGGACGCGGGCCGCTGCCTGGGACGCCGTCGCCCTGCCGGTCCACTACTGGATCGACGCCACGGGCGTCGTCCGAGAGGCCGCCCTCGGCGGCCTCGGCCCCGACCAGATGGCGCGGGACCTCGGGGCGATCCTGCCGGGCGTGACGATCGGGGAGTGACGCCCGCGGGCCGCGCGGGGCGTCGCCCGCGGGCCGCGCGCTCCGCCGCCCGGGTCGCGGCAGCGGCCGCCAGAGCGGTGGCGTTCGCCCGGGTCGCGGCGGCTACTGCGGCAGCGCGGCCACGAGCGCCCGGGCGGCCGTCCCGACACTCTCGAGGAGCGGCGTCGGGATGAGCCCGAGGACGATCGTGACGCCCGCGGTGATCGTCAGGCCGAGCCGCAGGAGCGCGCCGTGCGCGACCGGGGTCGGCTCGCCGGTCGGCTCGCGCATGTACATGTAGACGATGACCCGCAGGTAGTAGAACGCCGCCACCGCGGCGTTGAGGACCGCGATGACCGCGAGGAGCGAGAGCCATCCGCCGGCCTGCACGGCGGCGAGGATGACGTACGCCTTGGCGAAGAAGCCGGCCGTCGGCGGGATCCCCGTGAGGGACAGGAGGAAGAGGACCATGAGCGCGCCGAGGACGGGCTCGCGGCGGCCGAGCCCCGCGAACGTCTCGAGGCGGCTCGTCACCCCCGGCCGCTTCTGGAGCGCGGCGATGACGGCGAACGCGCCGAGGTTCATGAACGCGTAGGCGGCGCTGTAGAAGAGGAGTCCCTCGAGGCCCCGGATCTCGCCAGCGGCGTACGCGGCGAGCCCGACGAGCATGTACCCCGTGTGAGCGATCGACGAGTACGCCAGCATCCGCTTGACGTTGTCCTGGGTGAGCGCGACGAGGTTCCCCAGCGTCATCGTCAGCGTCGCGAGGACGAAGATCACGATGAGCCACTCCTGGCGGAGCGGCGCGAGCGCCTCGGCGAAGACGCGGAGGATCACGGCGA
>JAJZRQ010000010.1 GCA_021802585.1 Chloroflexota bacterium | reverse complement strand
GGCCCGCCCGGCTGGACTCCGCCGGGTGCGACCCCGCCCGGCCCTCGTCCGGGGCCCCGGCCCGGCGGCCCCTTCCGGCCGTACGGGGCGCGGGCCGCCGCGCCGGGTCGTCCGCACGGTCCGCGACCGCGGCCGGTGCCACCGTCGGTCGGGCGGCCGGCGGAGGGCGGCGGATGGCGCCGACCCGCCGGCGCGCCGTGGCGGGCGGAGGCCGCACCGGACGCCGATCTCCGGGCTCCCGGGACCGCCCCCGGTCCGGGCCGTCCGGCGCCGTTCGTGCCGCCGCGACCCGGCGGGCGGCCCTGGGTGCCCGGACCTCGGGCTCCGCGGCCGGCGGCCCCGCTCCCGCCGCGCCCGCGACCGTCGTGGGCCGCTCCCGCCGCGCCGCCCGAGGCGGCGCTCGCCGAGGGCGAGGAGCTCATCGCCGGGCGCCATCCGGTCGAGGAGGCGTTCGTCGCCGGGCGCGAGGCGCTGCGGCTCCTCGTGACGCCCGGGCGGCGCGACGCCCTCGAGCGGATCGTCCTCCACGCGACGACGCTCCGGATCCCGGTCGTCGAGATCGAGGGCGGATCGCTCACCGCCGTCGCCGGGTTCGACGGCCACCAGGGCGTCGCGCTCGTCGTCGCCGCCCGGCGGCCTGCCGGCGTTGCCGACATCCTGGCGCGCGCGCTCGAGCGCGACGAGCCGGCCTTCGTCCTCGTCCTCGACTCGCTCGAGGATCCCCAGAACGTGGGGACGCTCCTCCGGAGCGCGGAGGCGGCCGGGGTGCACGGGGTCGTCTTCCCGACACGCCGGCAGGCGCCCCTCTCTCCCGCCGCGATCAAGGCCTCCGCGGGGGCGACCGAGCACCTCCTGCTCGCGCCGGTGGATGACCTCGCGGCGACGCTCGCCGAGCTCCACGTCCGCGGCCTGCGGGTCGTGGGGACGGAGGCCGGTGCGAGCCTGACGTACCGCGATGCCGACCTCCGGGGCGGGCTCGTGCTCGTCGTCGGCAGCGAGGGGCGGGGCCTCGCGCCGGCGGTCCGGCGCCGCTGCGACGTCCTCGTCCGGATCCCGATGCGCGGGCGGATCGACTCCCTCAACGCGGCGGTCGCCGGGTCGGTCCTCGTCTTCGAGGCTGCGGCCCAGCGCGCGCTCCCGGAGCGGTCGCCGCAGGGGCGCGCGGAGGATGGCGGCGGCCCGGGCGAGGAGGGTTGACGGGGGGTCGCGCTTGACCGTCGTCGGCCCGCCCGAATATGATCGCCGCTGCGCCTCGGAGACGACTGCGGTGTTCTCCTGCGCCCGCCGACGTAGCTCAATTGGCAGAGCAGCGGTTTTGTAAACCGCCGGTCCGGGTTCGAGTCCCGTCGTCGGCTCCAACTGAACAGGTCATCGTCCGGGCACCAACCACGGTGCCGCAGCCTCGCCCGGCCGATCGTCTCCGTGGGTAGGTTGAGCAGGTGGTGAGCTCAGCTGACTGTAAATCAGCCGTCTTCGACTGTAGAGGTTCGATTCCTCTCCTGCCCACCACGATCCACCGGGCACGCACGGGCCCAGATAGCTCAGCTGGCAGAGCACATCCTTGGTAAGGATGAGGTCATGGGTTCAAGTCCCATTCTGGGCTCCACCCCTCCAGCCGGCCAACAGAGGTAGCAGGTAGACGCGCACGTGGCGAAGAAGAAGTTCGAGCGGACGAAGCCGCACGTCAACATCGGCACGATCGGTCACATCGACCACGGGAAGACGTCGCTCACCGCGGCGATCACGAAGTACCTCGCCCTCAAGGGCGAGGCCGAGTACCGCGCGTTCGACACGATCGACAACGCCCCCGAGGAGCGCGAGCGGGGGATCACGATCGCGATCGCCCACGTCGAGTACCAGACCGCCGCCCGCCACTACGCCCACGTCGACTGCCCCGGGCACGCCGACTACATCAAGAACATGATCACCGGCGCCGCCCAGATGGACGGCGCGATCCTCGTCGTCGCCGCGACCGACGGCCCGATGCCCCAGACCCGGGAGCACATCCTCCTGGCCCGCCAGGTCGAGGTCCCGTACATCGTCGTCTTCCTCAACAAGGTCGACATGGTCGACGACCCCGAGCTCCTCGACCTCGTCGAGCTCGAGGTCCGCGAGCTCCTCAGCAAGTACAACTTCCCGGGCGACGACCTCCCGGTCATCCGCGGCTCCGCCCTCAAGGCCCTCGAGGCCCCCGACAACCCGGCCGACCCCGCCTACGCCCCGATCCAGGAGCTCATGGACGCGGTCGACTCGTACATCCCGACCCCCGAGCGGGCCGTCGACAAGCCGTTCCTCATGCCCGTCGAGGACGTCTTCGGGATCAAGGGCCGGGGCACGGTCGCGACCGGGCGCATCGAGCGCGGCGTCGTGAAGGTCTCCGACGAGGTCGAGATCGTCGGGATCCGCCCGACCCGCAAGGTCGTCGTCACCGGCGTCGAGATGTTCAAGAAGCTCCTCGACGAGGGCCGCGCCGGGGACAACGTCGGCTGCCTCCTCCGGGGGATCGAGCGCGACGACATCGAGCGCGGCCAGGTCCTGGCGAAGGCCGGCTCGATCAAGCCCCACACGAAGTTCACCGCCCGCGTCTACGTCCTCACGAAGGAGGAGGGCGGCCGCCACACCCCGTTCTACAACGGGTACCGCCCCCAGTTCTACCTCCGCACGACGGACGTGACCGGCGCGATCGGGCTCCCCGAGGGGGCCGAGATGATCATGCCCGGCGACAACGTCGACATGACCGTCGAGCTCATCACCCCGATCGCCCTCGAGATCGGCCAGCGCTTCGCGATCCGCGAGGGCGGCCGGACCGTCGGGGCCGGGGCGATCGTCTCGATCGAGGAGTAGGGACGAGATGGCGAAGGCCGCCGAGAACCGCCCGATCGTCCAGCTGGCCTGCACCGAGTGCAAGACGCGGACGTACACGACGCGGAAGAACAAGAGGAACGATCCGAACCGGATCGAGCTGCGGAAGTATTGTCCGCGGGAACGCCGCCACACCCTTCACCGGGAGGCGAAGTAGGAGAGAGAGAAACCACAGGGGTGTAGCTCAATTGGCAGAGCACCGGTCTCCAAAACCGGCGGTTGTAGGTTCGAGTCCTATCGCCCCTGCCATCCCCCTCCTTCATCGAGAGAGCAAGCAGCCGAACCGTGGGTCGCATCCGCCGCTACTTCCAGGAATCCTGGTCCGAGCTCAAGAAGGTCGCCTGGCCCACCCGTGACCAGGTCCGCAACCTGACGGTGCTCGTCTTCGTCGTGAGCGCCGCGATCGGCGTCTTCATCGCCGTCTGGGACTTCGTCTTCACCGAGGTCGTCAAGATCATCACGCCCGGGGCCGCGTGAGGAGCGCCGAGGTGACGACCGAGGGCGTCCGCGCGCCGGAGAAGCGGTGGTACGTGATCCACACGTACTCGGGCTACGAGAACAAGGTCAAGGCCAACCTCGAGCACCGCATCGAGTCGATGGGCATGGAGGACAAGATCTTCCAGGTCCTCGTCCCGATGGAGGACGAGATCGAGATCAAGCAGGGCCAGCGGCACACCGTCCAGAAGAAGGTGTTTCCCGGCTACGTCCTCGTCGAGATGATCTACGACCCCGAATCGTGGTACGTCGTCCGGAACACTCCCGGCGTCACGAGCTTCGTGGGCACGGGCAACCTCCCCGGCGCGCGCAGCGAGCCGATCCCGCTCGAGGAGCACGAGGTCAAGGCGATCCTCCGCCAGATGGGCGTGGAAACGCCGAAGTTCCGCGTCGCGTTCGCGAAGGGCCAGAGCGTCCGCGTCACCGACGGGCCGTTCGCCGAGTTCGTCGGCACGGTCGACGAGGTCGACGCGGAGCGCAACAAGGTGAAGGTCCTCGTGAGCATCTTCGGCCGCGAGACGCCCGTCGAGCTCGACCTCCTCCAGGTCGAGAAGCTCTGAGCGAAAGGAATCCCTGCGACCGTGGCGAAGAAGATCCGCATCGTCCTCACCCTCCAGCTCCCGGCCGGCAAGGCGACCCCGGCGCCGCCCGTCGGCACCGCGCTCGGACCGCACGGGATCAACATCGTCGAGTTCACGAAGACGTACAACGAGAAGACCGCCGACAAGGTCGGCCAGGTCATCCCGGCGCAGATCACGATCTTCGAGGACCGCTCGTTCACGTTCGTCCTCAAGACGCCGCCGGCCGCGGACCTCCTCCGCAAGGCCGCCGGCGTCGATCGGGGATCGGCGACGACCGGCCGCGAGAAGGCCGGGACGATCACCCGGGACCAGCTCCGGGAGATCGCGGCGATCAAGCTCGCCGACCTGAACGCGAATGACCTCGAGGCCGCGATGCGACAGGTCGAGGGCACCGCGAGGAGCATGGGCATCGAGGTCGCCGGCTAGCCGGCGACGCCCCCCGTTCCGGCCGGACGGCCGGACGGCGACCCCACGAGACGGGGGAGGCCGGAACGCCGGCCGCCAACGGAGGAGCCGCGATGGCCACCCACGGCAAGAAGTACCAGGATGCCGCGAAGCTCGTCGACCGCACCCGGGCCTACGTGCCCGCGGAGGCCGTCGAGCTCGTGAAGCAGACGTCGGTCGTGAACTTCGACCCCTCGATCGAGGCGCACATCCGCCTCGGCGTCGATCCCCGCCACGCCGACCAGATGGTCCGCGGCACGGTCGTGCTCCCGCACGGGACCGGCAAGGTCGTCCGGGTCGCCGTCTTCGCCCAGGGGGAGAAGGCCCAGGAGGCCCTCCGCGCCGGGGCCGACGAGGTCGGCGGCGAGGACCTCGTGAAGCGGATCGAGGGCGGTTGGCTCGACTTCGACGTCGCCGTCGCCACCCCCGACATGATGGGGATGGTCGGCAAGCTCGGCCGGATCCTCGGCCGGCGGGGCCTCATGCCGAACCCGAAGGCCGGGACCGTCACGTTCGACGTCGAGCGCGCGATCGGCGAGGTGAAGGCCGGCCGCGTCGAGTTCAAGGTCGACAAGGGGGCGATCATCCACGTCCCCGTCGGCAAGGCGAGCTTCGACGCCGACGCCCTCGTCGCGAACCTCGCCGCCCTCCTCGACGCCGTGAACCGGGCGAAGCCGTCCGGCGCGAAGGGCACGTACCTCCGCGGCGTGACGATCGCCAGCACGATGGGGCCGGGCGTCCGCGTCGACCTGCCCTCGCTCCTGGCCGCCGCGGCCGCCTGACCGACGGCCGTCCCGCCCGGCGCGCGCCGGGCGGCGATCGGCTACCATCCCGCAGCGCGGCCCGCCGCCCGGCGCGCCGCACGAGATCGAAGACGGACCGCCGCAGACAGCCTGCGCCCGCGGGCCGCGCCGCCCGGGCCCAACCGGCCGGCGGCACGGCCGGGGCTTGATCCGCCGGACCGGACCGGCGCCCGCGCGAGCGGGCCCGGGGACGACGGCGGGCACGCCGAGGCAGGACCACGAGCGAACGCCCTCCCCGGGGCGGATCCGCGCGGAACCTGCGAGACGCGAGGGAGCACCGTCTGGCAGGGGCCCCGCCCTGCGGGTCCACCGGGCGCGCCGGCAGCGCGCGACGACGAGAGGGTTGCATGCCGACCGAAGCCAAGCGGGCCACGGTGGCCGAGCTCCGCGACGACCTCGCCCGGAGCACGACGCTCATCACGACCGAGTACCGCGGCCTCACGGTCCGGGAGATCGGGGAGATCCGCCGCGCGCTCCGCAAGAACGATGTCACGTACCGGGTCGTCAAGAACCGCCTCATGCGGATCGCGGCCGAGCAGGAGGGGAACCCGGGTCTCGCCCCGCTCCTCCGCGGCCCGTCGGCGATCGCGTTCGGGTCCGGCGACGAGGCGGCCGTCGCGAAGACGGTCATCGACGCCGTCCGCCCGTTCAAGCTCGTGAAGGTCACGGGCGCCGTCGTCGGGGGCCGGACCCTCGACGCCGACGGCGTCCAGCGCCTCGCGACGCTGCCCTCGCGGGAGGTCATCCTGGCCCAGCTGGGCGGCGCCTTCAACGCCCCCGCCACCCAGGTCGCCGGCCTCCTCGCCGCGAACCTCCGCAACCTCGGCTCGGTCCTCGCCCAGGTCCGGGACCGGCAGGCCCAGGCCGGCGCGTAGGCGCCGCCTGACGACCCCGCCCCCGCGCGTCGCCGCCGGGGCCCACCCGAAGGAGCACCCACCCGATGGCCACTCTCACCCAGGAGCAGATCCTCGACGCGATCGGCGCGATGACCCTCGTCGAGGTCGCCGACTTCGTGAAGAAGTTCGAGGAGAAGTTCGGCGTCACCGCGGCCGCGCCCGTCGCCGCGGCCGCGGCCGCCCCGGCCGCCGCCGCCGCCCCCGCGGCCGCGGAGGAGGAGCAGACCGAGTTCGCCGCGATCCTCGCCGAGGTCGGCCCGAACAAGATCCCCGTGATCAAGGTCGTCCGCGAGCTCACCGGCCTCGGCCTCAAGGAGGCGAAGGACCTCGTCGACGCGTCCCCCAAGCCGGTGAAGGAAGGGGTCGCGAAGGACGAGGCCGAGAAGATCAAGGCCGCCCTCGAGGAGCAGGGCGCCAAGGTCGAGATCAAGTAGGGCAGCCCGTCATCCGACGTGACGGCCGGGCGCCGACGGGCGGCCGGCCGGCGCCAGGGCCCGTGAGCCGGGCGGCGACCTCGGTCGCCGGCCCGGCCTTCGGCGCGTTTGACAGCCGGGGGAATCGCGGTACACTTTCCAATTCCGTGAGCGCGGCCCTCCCACCTCTCTCCCTCCTCCGCCAAGGAGCGGTTCATGCTGCCTGTCGCTGATTCGTCCACTCCCGCCCCCGGGCGCACGTCGTACGCGCGGATCGCCGAGAAGCGCGACATCCCCAATCTCATCGAGCTCCAGGTGAAGTCGTTCGCCTGGTTCCACGAGAAGGGGCTCCGGGAGCTCTTCGACGAGATCAGCCCGATCCGCGACTTCACCGGCAAGGTGATGGAGCTCCAGTTCCTCGACTACGAGTTCGGCGATCCGAAGTACACCGAGCTCGAGTGCCGGACCCGCGACCTGACGTTCAGCCGGCCTCTCTACGTCCAGGTCGAGCTCCTCATCAAGGAGACGGGGGAGATCCAGCGGCAGCGCGTCTACATGGGCGACTACCCCTGGATGACGGACCTCGGGACCTTCATCATCAACGGTGCCGAACGCGTCGTCGTCAGCCAGCTCGTCCGCTCGCCGGGCGTCTACTACGGCAAGGTCGAGGACCCCACGAGCGGGCGGGACCTCTTCACCGCGAAGGTCATCCCGAACCGGGGGGCGTGGCTCGAGTTCGAGACCTCGAACAAGGACCTCCTCTCGGTCAAGGTCGACCGCAAGCGGAAGATCGCCGCGACGACCCTCCTCCGCGCCGTCGGGTACGAGCGCAACGAGGAGATCGCCGCGCTCTTCGCGGCCGTCGACGACAACCCCGAGCACCAGTACGTCCACGAGACGCTCGCGAAGGACCCCACGAGCACCCAGGCCGAGGCGCTCATCGAGGTCTACAAGAAGCTCCGCCCGGGCGACCCGCCGACCGGGGACAACGCCCGCCAGCTCGTCGAGAGCCTCTTCTTCAACTTCCGCCGCTACGACCTCGGCCGGGTCGGCCGCTACAAGTTCGACAAGAAGCTCGACGCGGTCGCCGCCCGGATGAGCATCGAGCTGCCCCGCGAGGACGGTGACAGCCCGCAGCTCGGCCGGACGATCACGAAGGAGGACATCGCGGCGATCGTCGGCCAGCTCATCGTCCTCAACAACGGGCACGGCCAGGCGGACGACATCGACCACCTCGGGAACCGCCGGATCCGGGCCAACGGCGAGCTCATCCAGAACGCGTTCCGCATCGGCCTCCTGCGGATGGAGCGCGTCGTCCGCGAGCGGATGACGATCCAGGAGATCGAGAAGGCGACCCCCAACGCCCTCATCAACATCCGCCCCGTCGTGGCGGCGATGAAGGAGTTCTTCGGCGGCAGCCAGCTCAGCCAGTTCATGGACCAGACGAACCCGCTCGCCGAGCTCACCTCGAAGCGCCGCCTCTCGGCCCTCGGCCCCGGCGGCCTCTCGCGCGAGCGCGCGGGCTTCGACGTCCGCGACGTCCACCACAGCCACTACGGCCGGATCTGCCCGATCGAGACGCCCGAGGGCCCGAACATCGGCCTCATCGGCTCGCTCGCGACGTACGGCCGGATCAACGACTACGGGTTCATCGAGACGCCCTACCGCCGGGTGAAGCGGACGGTCGCCTGGGACGACCCCGACCTCGCGGGCTACGTCGCCGGGGCGGACGTCACCGCGAAGGGCGGCGTGATCGTCGCCGCGAAGGGCGAGCCCCTGGCGGCGGCCGCCGCCGCCGAGCTGAAGAAGCAGAAGGCGCAGGCGTTCCCGATCCGCCCCGTCGTGACGGACGAGATCGTCTACCTCGCCGCCGACGAGGAGGAGGAGCACTGGGTGGCGCAGGCGAACGCCCCGCTCGACGAGCAGGGGCACTTCGTCACCGAGCGCGTCCCGTGCCGCTGGCGCGACCAGTTCCCCGAGGTGGCGCCGGACCGCATCGAGTACATGGACGTGAGCCCCAAGCAGGTCGTCTCGGTGGCGACGGCGCTCATCCCGTTCCTCGAGCATGACGACGCGAACCGCGCCCTCATGGGTTCGAACATGCAGCGGCAGGCGGTCCCGCTCCTCGAGCCCGAGGCGCCGATCGTCGGCACCGGGATGGAGCGCCGCGCGGCGCTCGACTCCGGGCAGGTCGTCGTCGCCCGGGAGGCCGGCGTCGTCACGTCGGTCACCGCCGAGAGGATCCTCATCGAGGAGGACTCCGGCGAGCTCCGGACGTACCCGCTCCAGAAGTTCGTCCGCTCGAACCAGGGGACGTGCATCAACCAGCGCCCGATCCTCGGGGTCGGCCAGCGCGTCGCGGCCGGCGACCCGATCGCCGACTCGTCGTCGACCGACGGCGGCGAGCTCGCCCTCGGCCGCAACATCCTCGCCGCGTTCATGAGCTGGGAGGGCGGCAACTACGAGGACGCGATCGTCATCAGCGACCGCCTCGTGCGCGAGGACCTGTTCACGAGCATCCACATCGAGAAGCACGAGATCGAGTCCCGCGACACGAAGCTCGGACCGGAGGAGATCACCCGGGACATCCCGAACGTCGGCGAGGAGTCCCTCAAGGACCTCGACGAGGACGGGATCGTCTACATCGGGGCGGAGGTCCAGCCAGGCGACATCCTCGTCGGCAAGATCACCCCGAAGGGCGAGACGGAGCTGACCGCCGAGGAGCGCCTCCTGCGGGCGATCTTCGGCGAGAAGGCGCGGGAGGTGAAGGACTCCTCGCTCCGCCTGCCCCACGGCGAGCGCGGCAAGGTCGTCGACGTGCGGATCTTCACCCGCGAGGCCGGCGATGAGCTCCTGCCCGGCGTCAACCGCCTCGTGCGGGTCTCGGTCGCCCAGAAGCGGAAGGTGAGCGTCGGCGACAAGATGGCCGGCCGCCACGGCAACAAGGGCGTGATCGCGAAGATCCTCCCCCAGGAGGACATGCCGTTCCTCCCCGACGGGACGCCCCTCGACATCATCCTCAACCCGCTCGGCGTGCCGAGCCGGATGAACATCGGCCAGATCCTCGAGACCCACCTCGGCTGGGCGCTGAGCACCCTCGGCTACACGGCCGCGACCCCCGTCTTCGACGGCGCGACCGAGGGGCAGATCCGCGAGGCCCTCCGCGCCGCCGGCCTGCCGGAGGACGGCAAGGTCGCCCTCCGCGACGGGCGGACGGGCGAGGAGTTCGACCGCACGATCACGGTCGGCCAGATGTACATGCTCAAGCTCCACCACCTGGTGGAGGACAAGATCCATGCCCGGTCGACGGGACCGTACAGCCTCATCACCCAGCAGCCGCTCGGCGGCAAGGCCCAGTTCGGCGGCCAGCGCTTCGGCGAGATGGAGGTGTGGGCCCTCGAGGCGTACGGCGCCGCGAACATCCTGCAGGAGCTCCTCACCGTGAAGTCGGACGACGTCATGGGTCGCGTCCAGACGTACGAGGCGATCGTGAAGGGCGAGGAGATCCAGCAGCCGGGCGTCCCCGAATCCTTCAAGGTGCTCATCAAGGAGCTCCAGAGCCTCGGTCTCAACGTCGAGATCCTCAACGAGAACGACGAGGAGATCCGGTTCGTGGAGGACGTCTCCGCCTACCCGCTCCCCGACCTCGGCGGGATCAACCTCGCCGGGTTCGAGGACTGACCGCCCACCCCGACCACCACCCCGCGGAGCCGGCGCTCGGCCGGCCCGGCTCCGCTCGCACCCGGTCCGGATCGCGCCGCTGAGGGCCCGCGGCGGCGCGGAGGAGAACAATGCTCGAGGTCAACAACTTCAACGCCATCCGGATCTCGCTCGCCTCCCCCGAGCAGATCCGCGACTGGTCCTGGGGCGAGGTCACGAAGCCCGAGACGATCAACTACCGCACGCTCAAGCCGGAGAAGGACGGCCTCTTCGACGAGCGCATCTTCGGTCCCACGAAGGACTGGGAGTGCTACTGCGGGAAGTACAAGCGGATCCGCTACAAGGGGATCATCTGCGACAAGTGCGGCGTCGAGGTGACCCGCGCGAAGGTGCGCCGCGAGCGGATGGGCCACATCCAGCTCGCCAGCCCGGTGAGCCACATCTGGTACTTCAAGGGCACGCCGTCGCGCCTCGGGATCCTCCTCGACATCAGCCCCCGCAACCTCGAGCGGATCCTCTACTTCGCCCTGTTCATCGTCACCCACGTCGACGAGGATGCGCGCCGGCGGGCCCTCCAGGCGCTCGACGAGGAGGCCGAGGGACGGGGCCGCGACGGCAAGGTCGACGACGCCGAGGAGGAGGAGCGGGCCGCGTTCAACCGGCGCCGCGACGAGCTCGTCGCGGCGCGCACCGAGCTCCTCGCCAGCCTCGAGCAGGAGCGCTCGGACCGCACCGACGAGATCAGCGCCGCCGCCCAGGCTGCGCAGGCCCAGCTCGCCGCGCTCAAGGGCGCGGTCGCCGGGGAGACGATCGCCTTCGCCCCGACGGGCGAGGTCGTCGTCGCCGCCGGCGAGAAGGGCGGCAAGGCGGCCGAGACGAAGCTGAAGAAGATTGTCCTCGCCGAGACCGAGCGGGTGACGGACGAGTTCCGGACCCGCGAGCAGGACGAGCAGCGGGCGACCGAGCAGAAGATCGACGACCTCCGCCTCGCGATGGAGGCGGCGGTCGACGCCCGCCGCGAAGCTCGCAAGGCCGAGGCCGAGAGCCGCAAGGACGAGATCCGCCGCGCCCGCGACGAGATCGAGTCGCTCCAGCCGATGGTGACCCTCACCGAGACCGACTTCCGCTACCTCGACGAGCGGTATGGCTCCGGGGCCCGGTCGGGCCGCGTCTTCTGGGCGGGGATGGGCGCCGAGGCGGTC
Organism: Chloroflexota bacterium; assembly: GCA_021802585.1. GTDB lineage: Bacteria > Chloroflexota > Limnocylindria > Limnocylindrales > CSP1-4 > CTSoil-043. The sequence continues at coordinate 47,086 of JAJZRQ010000010.1, read as the reverse complement.
CGCGACATCATCACGAGGATGGACCTCGAGGAGCTGTCCCGGAACCTCCACCTCGAGGTCCGGACGACCTCCGGGCAGCGGCGCAAGAAGGCGATCAAGCGGCTTCGCCTCATCGAGGCCTTCCGGCGCTCCGGCACGCGTCCCGAGTGGATGATCCTCTCGGTCCTCCCGGTCATCCCCCCCGAGCTGCGGCCCATGGTCCAGCTCGACGGCGGCCGGTTCGCGACCTCCGACCTCAACGACCTGTACCGCCGCGTCATCAACCGGAACAACCGCCTCAAGCGGCTCCTCGAGCTCGGTGCGCCCGAGATCATCATCCGCAACGAGAAGCGAATGCTCCAGGAGGCGTGCGACGCCCTCGTCGACAACGGGCGCCGCGGCCGGGCGATCGCCGGGACCGGCAACCACCGCCTGAAGTCCCTGAGCGACATGCTGAAGGGCAAGCAGGGCCGCTTCCGCCAGAACCTCCTCGGGAAGCGCGTCGACTACTCCGGCCGCTCCGTCATCGTCGTGGGCCCGGACCTCAAGCTCCACCAGTGCGGCCTGCCGAAGAAGATGGCCCTCGAGCTGTTCAAGCCGTTCGTCATGCGGCAGCTCGTGGAGAAGGGGCTCGCCCACAACATCAAGAGTGCGAAGCGCCTCGTCGAGCGCGTCGTCCCGGTCGTGTGGGACGTCCTCGAGGAGGTCATCACCGACCACCCGGTGCTCCTCAACCGCGCCCCGACGCTCCACCGCCTCGGCATCCAGGCCTTCATGCCGGTCCTCGTCGAGGGCTCGGCGATCCAGATCCACCCGCTCGTCTGCACGGCCTTCAACGCCGACTTCGACGGCGACCAGATGGCGGTCCACGTGCCGCTGTCGACGGCCGCCCAGGAGGAGGCGCGGACGATGATGCTGTCGACCGCGAACCTCCTCTCGCCGGCGAGCGGCGAGCCGGTCGTCGCCCCGACGCAGGACATGGTCCTCGGCTGCTTCTACCTCACGATGGACGACCCGACGTCGTCGGGCGCCCCGGTCCGGCGCTTCGCCGACGAGGACGAAGCCGTCCTCGCCTTCGAGCTGCGGACCGTCGGGCTCCACGAGCCGGTCGAGGCGATCGTCCGGACGTGGGACGAGGCGGCCGCCGGGCTCGTCGAGACGCGCCTCGTGACGACGGTCGGGCGGATCATCTTCAACCAGGTGATCCCCGACCAGCTCCGCTTCCGGAACGAGGAGTTCAAGCGCCCTGACCTCCGGCGCCTCGTCGACGACTGCTACCGGACGCTCGGGCCGACCGAGACCGCCCATCTCGTCGACGGCGTGAAGCGCGTCGGCTTCGAGTACGCGACTCGCGGCGGCATGACGATCGCCGTCGCCGACATCTCCGTCCCGCCGGAGAAGGAGCAGCTCCTCGGGCGCGCCGACGACCAGGTGAAGGAGATCGACCGCCAGTTCCAGCGCGGCCTCATCACGGAGGACGAGCGCTACGAGGCGGTCGTCGACGTCTGGCAGCGGACGTCGAGGGACCTCTCCGACACGATGATGCGCCAGCTCGACCCGGCGAACCCGGTCGCGATGATGACGACGTCGGGCGCCCGCGGCAACAAGGGCAACATCGGCCAGCTCGGCGCGATGCGTGGCCTCATGGCCGACCCGTCGGGCCGGATCATCGACGTTCCCGTGCGGAGCAACTTCCGCGAGGGGATGACGGTCCTCGAGTACTTCATCTCCACCCACGGCGCCCGGAAGGGCCTCGCCGACACGGCGCTCCGGACCGCCGACTCGGGGTACCTCACGCGGCGCCTCGTCGACGTCGCCCAGGACGTCATCACCCGCGAGGAGGACTGCGGCACCGCCGAGGGGAGCTGGATCACCCTCGCCGAGTCCGAGGAGGTCACCCGCGAGGCGGGCGCCTTCCGGAAGCGGCTCATCGGGCGCTTCTCGGCCGCCCCGATCGTCGGGCCGGACGGCACGACGATCTGCGAGCGGAACGAGGAGATCGGCGAGCCCGCGGCGCGGCAGGTCGAGGAGGCCGGCATCCGCGAGGTCCTCGTCCGCTCGCCGCTCACCTGCGAGGCCCGGAACGGCGTCTGCCGGATGTGCTACGGGCGCAACCTCGCGACGGGCACCCTCGTCGGGACCGGCGAGGCGGTCGGGATCATCGCCGCCCAGTCGATCGGCGAGCCGGGCACGCAGCTGACGATGCGGACGTTCCACACCGGCGGCGTCGCGTCCGCCGGCCGGGACATCACGGCCGGCCTCCCGCGGGTCGAGGAGCTGTTCGAGGCCCGCGTGCCGAAGGGCAAGGCCGAGATCAGCCACATCGACGGGATCGTCGAGATCCTCCGCGGCGACACCGGCACGAAGGTCAAGGTCACGAGCGTCGAGACGTACGACGCCCCGCTCCGCCTCGCGGCGGCGGCGGAGGTCCTTGCCGCGGCCGGCGACCTCGTCGAGAAGGGCCAGCCGCTGGCCCGCGTTCCCGGGAAGGATGGCGCCACGACGGACGTCCTCGCGCCGGAGAAGGGATTCCTCGTCCGCGAGGGCGATGAGATCGCCGTGCGGTCGGAGGACCGCGTCGAGCGCGAGTACACGATCCCCCACGACGCGAAGCTCCTCGTCGAGAACGGCCAGGAGGTCCGCGCCGGCGACGCGATCACCGGCGGACCGATCAACCCGCAGGAATACCTCGAGACGCGTGGCAAGGACGCCGTCCAGCGCTACCTCGTGAAGGAAGTCCAGAAGGTCTACCGCGACCAGGGCGTGACGATCAACGACAAGCACATCGAGATCATCGTCCGGCAGATGCTCCGCAAGGTCCGCATCGACCAGCCGGGCGACACCGACCTCCTCCCGACGGAGCTCGTCGACCACCTCGACTTCGAGGAGGCGAACAACCGGGTCCTCGCGGAGGGCGGCGAGCCGGCGACGGCGCAGACCGTGCTTCTCGGGGTGACGAAGGCCTCCCTGAACACGGCGAGCTTCCTCGCGGCGGCGTCGTTCCAGGAGACGACGCGCGTCCTCACCGAGGCCGCGATCAACGGGGCCAAGGATCACCTCATCGGCCTCAAGGAGAACGTCATCATCGGGAAGCTCATCCCCGCGGGGACGGGCGCGCCGGCGAACATCGCCGCCCGCCGCGAGGCGGAGCGGCGACGGGCGGCCGAGGCGCTCGCCGGCGGCGAGCTGCCGGAGGCGTTCGGGGCCGAGTACAACCCGTTCCTCGAGGAGGCCGTGGACGGCGGCGTCGCCGACGAGGCGGCCCGCCTTACCGCGCTCCTTGCCGCGACGGAGGCCGGCGGAGAGTCCGACGAGGACGCCGACGAGCTCGCCGGCGAGGGCGACGACGAGGCGTTCAACCCGTTCCTCTCCGATGTCGCGGCACCCTCGCGGGACGCCGCGGCGGACCTCCTCGGCGGGCTCCTTGGCGAGGCCGACGAGGAGGACGAGGGGACGCGCGACTGACACAGCCGGCGGGCGTCGGAGCCTTTGACACGCTCCGAGGCCCGCTGGTACACTCCGCGCTTGCGTGCCCCGACCGGCCGGCCGTGGGCGCGTGCGCCCCGCGCCAGCGGCGACGGGGTCCAACGGCCGAGCCGCCCGCGGGTGGGCGAGGCCAACGCCCAGCAGGACCAGGAAGGAACAGCGTCTCCGTGCCGACGATCAGCCAGCTCGTGCGCCACGGCCGGAAGCCGAAGATCGCGAAGGTCAAGGCCCCGGCGATGCGCAGGATCTGGAACAGCCTCGACCAGCGCCAGACCCCGATTCCGGGCGCCCCCCAGAAGCGCGGCGTCTGCCTGCAGGTGCGCACGATGACGCCGAAGAAGCCGAACTCGGCGCTCCGGAAGATCGCCCGCGTCCGCCTCTCGAACCAGATGGAGGTCACGGCCTACATCCCCGGGATCGGCCACAACCTCCAGGAGCACTCGGTCGTCCTCGTCCGCGGCGGGCGGGTCAAGGACCTGCCGTCGGTGAAGTACCACATCATCCGCGGGACGCTCGACACCGCCGGCGTCCGCGACCGCAAGCAGGGCCGCTCGAAGTACGGGGCGAAGGCCACGGCTCAGCTGCCCGGCCAGAAGAAGTAGGGACCATGCCGCGCCGCGCCAGCATCCCCCGCAAGGCCAAGTACGAGGCGACGCCGGTCAACCGGACGAACGCCCGGATCACGGCGAAGCTCATGACGAACGGCAAGCGGAACCTCGCCGACCGGATCCTCCGCCAGGCGCTCGCGCGCGCCGAGGCCCATGCGAAGCGCCCCGGGCTCGAGGTGCTCGAGGCCGCCCTCCGCAACGCGACCCCGATCATCGAGGTCAAGCCCCGCCGCGTCGGCGGCGCCACGTACCAGGTCCCGGTCGAGATCCGCGGCGACCGCCGGATGTCGCTCGGCGTCCGCTGGCTCGTCCAGGCGGCGCGGAAGCGCAACGGCAAGAGCATGAGCGAGAAGCTCGCCGCCGAGTTCGTCGACGCGGCGAACGGGCTGGGCGCGGCCGTCAAGCGTCGCGAGGACACCCACAAGATGGCCGAGGCCAACCGGGCCTTCAGCCACTTCAAGTGGTAGACGGGACGCGTCCCTGATGGCCCGCCTCGTCCCCCTCGTGCGTACCCGGAACATCGGGATCATCGCGCACATCGACGCCGGCAAGACGACCGTCACCGAGCGGATCCTCTTCTTCACGAAGAAGATCTACAAGATCGGCGAGGTCCACGAGGGCGCGGCGACGATGGACTGGATGCCCCAGGAGCAGGAGCGCGGCATCACGATCACCGCCGCGGCCACGACCTGCTTCTGGGACGACCATCGCGTGAACATCATCGATACGCCCGGGCACGTGGACTTCACCGTCGAGGTGGAGCGCAGCCTCCGCGTCCTCGACGGCGCCGTCGTCGTCTTCGACGGGGTCGCGGGGGTCGAGCCGCAGTCCGAGACCGTCTGGCGGCAGGCCGACCGCTACCGCGTGCCGCGGATCTGCTTCATCAACAAGCTCGACCGGACGGGCGCCGACTTCTGGCACTGCGTCGCGATGATCGAGGAGCGCCTCGGCGCGAACGCCCTGCCCGTCCAGATCCCGATCGGCTCGGAGGACACCTTCGCGGGCGTCGTCGACCTCGTCCGGATGCGCGCGATCCTCTACCGCGACGACGCCGGCGCCCAGATCGACGTCGTCGACATTCCGGCCGAGCTCGAGGCCGAGGCCCGCCGCCACCGCGAGAAGCTCATCGAGGCGGTCGCCGAGATGGACGACGACCTCATGCACAAGTACCTCGAGGGCGAGGAGCTCACCGAGGACGAGATCGTCCGCGGGCTCCGCCTGGGGACGCTCCAGTATCGGATCGTCCCGGTCCTCACCGGGTCGGCGCTGAAGAACAAGGGCATCCAGCCGATGCTCGACGCCGTCGTCTCCTACCTCCCCTCGCCGCTCGACGTCCCCCCGGTCATCGGCGAGCACCCCGTGACCCACGCGGAGGTCCTCCGGACCGTCGACGACGCCGAGCCGTTCAGCGCCCTCGCCTTCAAGATCGCGGCCGACCCCTTCGTCGGGAAGCTCGCCTTCTTCCGCGTCTACTCCGGGACCCTGAAGTCCGGTTCCTACGTCCTCAACGCGACGAAGGGCAAGAAGGAGCGGATCGGCCGCGTCCTCCAGATGCACGCGAACCACCGCGAGGAGATCGACGAGGTCTACGCCGGCGACATCGCCGCCGCCGTCGGCCTCAAGGAGACGTACACCGGGGACACCCTCACCGACCCGGCGCACCCGGTCATCCTCGAGTCGATGACGTTCCCCGAGCCGGTCATCGAGGTGAAGATCGAGCCGAAGACGAAGGTCGACCAGGACAAGATGGGCCTGGCCCTCCAGCGCCTCGCCGAGGAGGACCCGACGTTCCGGGTGAAGACCGACGAGGAGAGCGGGGAGACGCTCATTGCCGGGATGGGGGAGCTCCACCTCGACGTCCTCGTCGACCGGATGGTCCGCGAGTTCAAAGTCGCGGCGAACATCGGCAAGCCCCAGGTCTCCTACCGCGAGACGATCCGGCGCGTCGCCGAGGGGAACGGCCGGTTCGTCCGCCAGACCGGCGGCAAGGGCCAGTACGGCCACGTCATCCTCCGCCTCGAGCCGCTCGAGAAGGGGAGCGGGGTGGAGTTCGTCGACAAGACGATCGGCGGCGTCATCCCGAAGGAGTACATGCGGGCGATCGACACCGGCGTCCGGTCGGCGCTCGAGACGGGCGTCTACGCCGGGTACCCGATGGTCGACGTCCGGGCCACGGCCTTCGACGGGTCGTACCACGAGGTCGACTCGAGCGAGATGGCCTTCAAGATCGCCGCCTCGATGGCGGTGAAGGACGCGGTCGAGAAGGCCGACCCGGCGATCCTCGAGCCGATGATGCGGGTCGAGGTGACGATGCCGGAGCAGTTCATGGGCGACGTGATCGGCGACCTCAACAGCCGGCGCGGCCAGGTGGAGGGGATGGACTCCCGCGGCTCGACGCAGGTCGTCCGCGCGTTCGTCCCGCTCTCGGAGATGTTCGGGTACGCCACGGACCTGCGGTCGCTGACCCAGGGCCGGGCGAGCTACTCGATGGAGCTGTCGCACTACGCCGAGGTCCCCGGCAATCTCGCCGCGGAGCTCGTCCAGAAGTCCAGGGTCTAGGAGGCGGCGGAGCCGGCGGCGGACGTCCCTCGCGGGGCCCGGACGCGGCGAGGAGCCAGGGAGCAAGCACGACGATGGCGAAGAAGAAGTTCGAGCGGACGAAGCCGCACGTCAACATCGGCACGATCGGTCACATCGACCACGGGAAGACGTCGCTCACCGCGGCGATCACGAAGTACCTCGCCCTCAAGGGCGAGGCCGAGTACCGCGCGTTCGACACGATCGACAACGCCCCCGAGGAGCGCGAGCGGGGGATCACGATCGCGATCGCCCACGTCGAGTACCAGACCGCCGCCCGCCACTACGCCCACGTCGACTGCCCCGGGCACGCCGACTACATCAAGAACATGATCACCGGCGCCGCCCAGATGGACGGCGCGATCCTCGTCGTCGCCGCGACCGACGGCCCGATGCCCCAGACCCGGGAGCACATCCTCCTGGCCCGCCAGGTCGAGGTCCCGTACATCGTCGTCTTCCTCAACAAGGTCGACATGGTCGACGACCCCGAGCTCCTCGACCTCGTCGAGCTCGAGGTCCGCGAGCTCCTCAGCAAGTACAACTTCCCGGGCGACGACCTCCCGGTCATCCGCGGCTCCGCCCTCAAGGCCCTCGAGGCCCCCGACAACCCGGCCGACCCCGCCTACGCCCCGATCCAGGAGCTCATGGACGCGGTCGACTCGTACATCCCGACCCCCGAGCGGGCCGTCGACAAGCCGTTCCTCATGCCCGTCGAGGACGTCTTCGGGATCAAGGGCCGGGGCACGGTCGCGACCGGGCGCATCGAGCGCGGCGTCGTGAAGGTCTCCGACGAGGTCGAGATCGTCGGGATCCGCCCGACCCGCAAGGTCGTCGTCACCGGCGTCGAGATGTTCAAGAAGCTCCTCGACGAGGGCCGCGCCGGGGACAACGTCGGCTGCCTCCTCCGGGGGATCGAGCGCGACGACATCGAGCGCGGCCAGGTCCTGGCGAAGGCCGGCTCGATCAAGCCCCACACGAAGTTCACCGCCCGCGTCTACGTCCTCACGAAGGAGGAGGGCGGCCGCCACACCCCGTTCTACAACGGGTACCGCCCCCAGTTCTACCTCCGCACGACGGACGTGACCGGCGCGATCGGGCTCCCCGAGGGGGCCGAGATGATCATGCCCGGCGACAACGTCGACATGACCGTCGAGCTCATCACCCCGATCGCCCTCGAGATCGGCCAGCGCTTCGCGATCCGCGAGGGCGGCCGGACCGTCGGGGCCGGGGCGATCGTCTCGATCGAGGAGTAGGGACGAGATGGCGAAGCAGCGGATCCGGATCCGCCTCAAGGCCTACGACCACCGCCTGCTCGACCAGTCGGCCGCGCAGATCGTGGAGACCGCCCAGCGGACCGGCGCCGACGTCGTCGGCCCGGTGCCGCTCCCGACGCGGATCGAGAAGTTCACGGTCCTCCGGTCGCCCTTCATCGACAAGGACAGCCGCGAGCAGTTCGAGATCCGGACGCACAAGCGCCTCGTCGACATCCTCGACCCGTCGGCGAAGACCGTCGACGCCCTGATGCGGCTCTCGCTGGCGGCGGGCGTCGACATCGAGATCAAGATGTGACGTGGCGATGAGCATCGGACTGATCGGCCGCAAGGTCGGCATGACCCAGATCTTCCAGGACGACGGGACGATGATCCCGGTGAGCGTCCTGGCCATCGAGCCGAACACGGTGACCCGGCTCCGCACGCCCGACCGGGACGGCTACGCGGCCGTCCAGCTCGGGGTGGAGCCGAGCCGGAAGCTCACGAAGCCGGAGGCGGGCCAGCTCCGGGACCTCCCGAAGGTTGCCGTCATCCGCGAGTTCCGCGTCGAGGACCCCGCGGCGTACGCGGTCGGCCAGACGCTCGACGTCAGCCTCTTCGCCGCCGGCGACCTCATCGACGTCACCGGGACGTCGAAGGGCAAGGGCTTCGCCGGCACCGTGAAGCGCCACAACTTCCGGCGCGGCCCGAAGACGCACGGCTCGGATCACCACCGCGAGCCCGGCTCCATCGGCCCCGGCACGACGCCCGGGCGCGTCTACCGCGGCAGCCGGATGGCCGGCCACATGGGCGACGAGCGCGTCACCGTGAAGAAGCTGCGAGTCGTGCGCGCCGATGCGGACCGGAACCTCCTCCTCGTGCGGGGGTCGATCCCGGGCGCCCCGAACGCCCTCGTCCTCGTGAAGAAGGCCTGACGATGCCCGAGACCACCCTCTACGCCCGCAGCGGCGACGCGATCGGGACGGTCGAGCTCTCCGACGAGCTCTTCGCCGCCCCGGTGAACGCCGCGGTCATGCACCAGGCGGTGATCGCGCAGCTGGCCGGCCGCCGCCTCGGGACCCACGACACGAAGACCCGCGGCGAGGTCGCCGGCGGCGGCAAGAAGCCGTACCGCCAGAAGGGGACCGGCCGGGCCCGCCAGGGCTCGCGGCGCGCCCCGCACTTCGCCGGTGGCGGGACCGTCTTCGGCCCGCACCCGCGCTCCTACGCCCAGCGCCTCCCGCGCCGGATGAAGCGCCTGGCCCTCCGCGGCGCGCTCACGGCGAAGCTGAACGACGGCGCGATCAAGGTCCTCGACGCGTTCGCCCTCGAGCAGATCCGGACGAAGGAGCTCGTCGGCGTCCTCGGGAACCTCCAGGCGAGCGGCCGCGTGCTCATCGTCGCCCCTGTGCGGGACGAGAAGCTCGACCTGTCGGCACGCAACCTCCCGGGCGTCGGGGTCCTCCTCGCCGACGCGCTCAACGTCGTCGACGTCCTCAACGCCGATGTCGTCGTCATCGAGCAGCCGGCGCTGGCGCGCCTCGAGGAGGTGTACGCGTGACGCTCACCGCCCACGACGTCATCGTCCGGCCGATCATCAGCGAGAAGTCGATGGACGTGTCCGGCCGCGGCAAGTACACGTTCGAGGTCCACGGCGACGCCTCCAAGATCCAGGTGAAGGCGGCCGTCGAGGAGCTCTTCAAGGTCCAGGTGACGAAGGTCAACGTCCTCACGACGAAGGCCAAGGAGAAGCGCCGCGGCACGAAGCGCGGCCGGATCAGCGGCTGGACCACGCCCTGGCGCAAGGCGATCGTGACGCTCGCCGCGGGCCAGAAGATCGAGTTCTTCGAGGGGGTGTAGCGATGCCGCTCCGCAGCTACAAGCCCACCTCGGCCGGCCGGCGGTTCATGACCCGCTCGACGTTCGAGGAGGTCACGACCCGCGAGCCCTACAAGCCGCTCCTCGAGCCGATGAAGCGCGGCTCGGGCCGGAACAACCAGGGCCGCCTCACCGTCCGCCACCGCGGCGGCGGCGAGAAGCGCCACTACCGGATCATCGACTTCCGGCGCGACAAGCTCGGCGTGCCGGCGAAGATCGCCACGGTCGAGTACGACCCGAACCGGTCGGCTCGGATCGGGCTCCTCCACTACCGCGACGGCGAGAAGCGCTACATGCTCCTCCCGCACGGCCTCAAGGTCGGCGACGTCGTCGTTGCCGGGCCCGACGCCGAGGCGCGGGTGGGCAACGCCCTCCCGCTCGCGACCATCCCCCTCGGCACGACGGTCCACAACATCGAGCTCGTGCCCGGGAAGGGCGGCCAGATCGTCCGCTCGGCCGGCGCGAGCGCCCAGCTCCTCGCCAAGGAGGGCGACTTCGCGACGATCCGCCTCCCTTCGGGGGAGATGCGCCGGGTGCCGCTCCGCTGCATGGCGACCGTGGGCCAGGTGTCGAACCTCGACCACGAGAACCAGAGCCTCGGGAAGGCCGGCCGGGCTCGCCACATGGGCCTCCGGCCCGAAACGCGCGGCGTGGCGATGACCCCCCGCGACCACCCCCACGGCGGTGGCGAGGGCAAGTCGCCGGCGGGCATGCCGCCGAAGACGCCCTGGGGCAAGCCCGCGATGGGCTACCGCACCGTGAAGCGCAAGAAGCCGAACCGGCTCGTCGTCCGGTCGCGGCATCGCAAGTCGTAGGGGAGGAACCGGAGCATGTCGCGTTCGGTCAAGAAGGGACCGTACGTCGAGGCGCGGCTCCTCGGCCGCGTCCAGGAGATGAACAAGCGGAGCGAGCGGAAGGTCGTGAAGACCTGGTCGCGGGCCTCCGTCATCTTCCCCGACTTCATCGGGCACACCGTCGCCGTCTACAACGGCCGCAAGCACGTGCCCGTCTTCGTCACCGAGAACATGGTCGGCCATCGCTTCGGGGAGTTCGCCCCGACCCGCACCTTCCGCGGGCACGAGAAGAAGACCGACCGCTCGGCGTCGCTCAGGTAGGGCCGGGTCGTGCGCGTTTCCGCAACCGCCAAGTACCTCCGCGGGTCCACCCGCAAGACGGACCTCGTCGTGCGGGCCATCCGGGGCCGCCGCGCCGAGGACGCCGCCGCCATCCTGCGGTTCATGCCGCAGGGTGCCGCGCGCGATGTCGCGCGCGTCCTCGCCAGCGCGACCGCGAACGCGGAGAACAACCACAACCTGCCGGCCGACCGGCTCGTCATCGTCGAGGCCCTCGCCAACGAGGGACCGACGATGAAGCGCTGGAAGCCGCGGGCCCAGGGTCGGGCGTTCCCGATCCACAAGCCGATGACGCACATCACCATCGTTCTCGAGGATCGGGAGGCCTAGATGGGACACAAGGTCCACCCCTACGGCTTCCGCCTGGGGACGACGCGCACCTGGACCGCGAAGTGGTACGCCGACAAGGAGTACACGACGCTCCTCCAGGAGGACATCGCGATCCGCCGGCTCATCGAGCGGCGCCTCGCGAACGCCAGCGTGAGCGGCGTCGAGATCGAGCGCGGCATCAACTACGTGACCGTGACGATCCACACCGCGAAGCCGGGCATCGTGATCGGCAAGGGCGGCGCGAACGTCGAGATGCTCCGCAAGCAGATCGGCGACCTGACGAGGCCGCGGAAGGTGAAGCTGGAGATCAAGGAGATCCGCCAGCCGGAGCTCGACGCGTACCTCGTCGCCGCGAACATCGCCCAGCAGCTCGCCCGCCGGATCGCGTTCCGGAAGGCGATGAAGCAGGGCATCCAGCGGACGATGAAGGCGGGGGCGAAGGGCGTGAAGATCGCCGTCGCCGGCCGCCTCGGCGGGTCCGAGATGGCCCGCCGCGAGTGGGACCGCGAGGGGCGGATCCCCCTCGGCACCCTCCGCGCCGACATCAGCTACGGCTACGTCCTCTCCCGGACGACGTACGGCGCGATCGGGGTGAAGGTCTGGATCTACCGGGGCGACGTCCCCGACCAGCGGGCCGCCCGGCCCGCGGCCGCCCCCGCGGTCGCGCCGGCCGCCCAGGGGGTCTGACGCGATGCTGATGCCTCGCCGCGTCAAGCACCGCAAGGTGATGCGCGGCCGGATGTCCGGCATGGCGAAGGGCGGCACGGCCGTCTCCTTCGGCGAGTTCGGGCTCGCGACGCTGGAGCCCGCGTGGATCACGAGCCGCCAGATCGAGGCGGCCCGGCGGGCGATGACCCGCTCGGTCAAGCGCGGCGGCAAGATCTGGATCCGGATCTTCCCGGACAAGCCGGCGACGAAGAAGCCCGCCGAGACGCGGATGGGCTCCGGCAAGGGCGCCCCCGACCACTGGGTCGCGGTCGTCCGCCCCGGCCGGATCCTCTTCGAGATGGCCGGCGTCGAGCGCGACCAGGCCGTCGAGGCGATGCGCCTCGCGGCGCACAAGCTGCCGGTCGCGACTCGCTTCATCGTCAGGGAAGAGGAGGGCGCGTGATGGACATCGACAAGGTCCGCGCCCTCTCGGACGCGGAGCTCGAGCAGGCGCTGCGGGACGCCAAGCGGGACCTCTGGCAGGCCCGCTTCGAGCTTGCCACGCGCCAGCTGAAGGACTACAGCACGATCTCGGGCACGCGCCGCACGATCGCCCGGATCCTCACCGTCCGGCACGAGCGCAAGCTCGGGCCGACGGCATAGGGGAGCGGGACATGGCAGGAGCAGCACAGGTGCAGGGCCAGCGCAAGACGAAGGTCGGGCGCGTCGTCAGCGACCGGATGGACAAGACGATCGTCGTCTCCGTCGAGCGGCTGGCGCGCCACCCCCTCTACAAGCGGGTCATCCGGCTGACGAAGAAGTTCGCCGTCCACGACGAGCTGAACGAGGCCCGCGTCGGGGACACCGTCCTCATCGAGGAGTCGCGCCCGCTCTCGCGGACGAAGCGCTGGCGCCTCGTCGAGGTCATGTCCCGCGCCGGCGAGGACCGCCCGGCGGAGATCGTCGCCGAGGAGACGGAGACGTCCGAGGCGATCCACGCCGCGGCCCATCCCGGCCGGGCGCACGCCGAGTCCCACGAGGAGACCCCGGCGTGATCCAGCAGCAGACGCGGCTGCGCGTCGCCGACAACACCGGGGCGCGCGTCATCCAGTGCATCCGGATCATGGGACGCTCCCGGAAGACGACCGCCGAGGTCGGCGACGTCATCGTTGCGAGCGTCAAGCAGGCGATCCCCAACGCCGCCGTCAAGAAGGGCGACGTCGTCCGGGCGGTCGTCGTGCGGACCGCGAAGGAGTACGGCCGCCCCGACGGGAGCTACATCCGCTTCGACGAGAACGCCGCGGTCCTCATCAACAACCAGGGGAACCCCCGCGGGACGCGGATCTTCGGGCCCGTCGCCCGCGAGCTCCGGGACCGGAACTACATGAAGATCGTCTCGCTCGCGCCGGAGGTGCTCTGACATGGCGCACGCCGTCGCTCCCCGCCTGACGAAGGTCCCCGAGATCCGGGCCGGGGACACCGTCGTCGTGCTCGCCGGCAAGGACGCCGGCAAGCGCGGCGAGGTGAAGCGCGTCGAGCGCCCCGCGCTCGTCGGGCAGCCGTACCGCGTCGTCGTCGAGGGCCTCAACCTCGCGAAGCGGCACACGAAGCCGCGCCCGAAGATGAACCAGAACGACCGCACGCCGCAGATGCAGCAGGGCGGCATCATCGAGAAGCCGATGGGCGTCCCGATCGGCCGCGTCATGCTCGTCTGCCCCCGCTGCGACCACCCGACGCGGATTCGGCACCTGCAGCTGGAGACCGGCGCCCGGGTGCGGGCCTGCGGCCACTGCGGCCAGGCCGTGGAGGTGAAGGGCGCGTGACGAACCGCCTGAGGGAGCGCTACGCGACCGACGTCGTCCCCGCGCTCGCGAAGCATTTCTCCTACGCGAACCCGATGGAAGTGCCGCGCCTCGAGAAGATCGTGGTGAACATCGGGCTCGGCGAGGCGCTCCAGAACGCCAAGGCCGTCGACGCGGCCGTCGGCGACCTCGCCCTCATCACCGGCCAGCGGCCGATCGTGACGAAGGCGAAGCGCTCGATCGCCCAGTTCCGCCTGCGGACCGGGAACACGATCGGGGCGAAGGTCACCCTCCGCGGCGAGCGGATGTGGGACTTCCTCGAGCGCCTCACGACCCTCGCCCTGCCCCGCATCCGCGACTTCCGGGGCGTGCCCGGCAAGTCGTTCGACGGGCGGGGCAACTACAGCCTCGGGTTCCGCGAGCAGCTCGCGTTCCCCGAGATCGATTACGACAAGGTCGACCGTCTCCGCGGGCTGGAGATCAGCATCGTGACGACGGCGAAGACCGACGAGGAGTCCCGCAGGCTGCTGGAACTCCTCGGCATGCCCTTCGCCGGCTGAGCGCGGGGAGGAGACGATGGCCAAGAAATCGATGATCGCGAAGGCGAGGCGCGCCCCGAAGCACAAGGCCCAGGCCTACCACCGCTGCACGGTGTGCGGCCGGCCGCGGGCGTACATGCGGCGCTTCGCCCTCTGCCGGATCTGCTTCCGGGAGCGCGCCCTCGCGGGCGAGCTGCCGGGCGTGACGAAGTCCAGCTGGTGAGCCGCCGATGAACGTGTCCGATCCAATCGCCGACATGCTCACGCGGGTCCGCAACGCGTCGCGGGCGCACCACCTCGAGGTGGTCGTCCCGGCCTCCCGCGTGAAGCGCGAGATCGCCCGCATCCTCGTCGAGGAGGGGTTCATCTCCGGCTTCAGCGAGGAGCGCGAGGGGCCCGCGCAGGTCCTGCGGCTGACCCTCAAGTACGTCGACGGGAAGGCGCCCGTCGTCTCCGGGCTGAAGCGGATCAGCAAGCCCGGCCTCCGTGTCTACGCCCGGAAGACGGAGATCCCGCGGGTCCTCGGGGGCCTCGGGATCGTCATCGTCAGCACGAGCCAGGGGATCATGACCGGCCAGCAGGCGCGCAGGGCGCAGCTCGGCGGCGAAGTCCTGGCGTACGTCTGGTAGGGGGACGGCGATGTCGCGCATCGGTCGACGGCCGATCCCGATCCCGGCCGGCGTCGAGGTGACCCTCGACGGCCCGGTCATCACGGTGACGGGCCCGAAGGGGACCCTCACCCGCTCGCTCCCGCCGGCGATGACGGTCGCCGCGACGGAAGGGACGCTCGTCGTCACCCGCCCGTCGGAGGCGAAGGGGCACAAGCAGCTCCACGGCCTCACCCGGACGCTCGTCGCGAACATGGTCGACGGCGTCACGACCGGCTACCGGAAGACGCTGGAGATCGCCGGCGTGGGCTACCGCGCCCAGAAGATCGGCGACAAGCTGCAGCTGAACCTCGGCTACAGCCACCCGGTCGAGATCGTGCCCCCCGCGGGCATCTCCTTCGAGGTGGAGACGCCGGTGAAGCTCGCCGTCGTCGGCATCGACAAGGAGCTCGTCGGCCAGGTCGCCGCGAAGGTCCGCGCTACCCGGAAGCCGGAGCCCTACAAGGGCAAGGGCGTCCGGTACGCCGGCGAGGTGATCCGCCGGAAGGCCGGCAAGGCCGGGAAGATCGGCGGCAAGAAGTAACGAAGGGACGTCCGAGATGACGAAGGCCGCCTCGCGCGGCGCCGCGCGGCAGAAGCGGCACGAGCGGATCCGCCTCCGCGTGGAGGGCACCGCCGGTCGCCCGCGTCTCGCGGTCTTCCGCAGCCTCAACCACATCTACGCCCAGGTGATCGACGATGCGGCGGGCACGACGCTCGCCGCGGCCTCCACGCGCGAGCCCTCCTTCAAGGGCTCGACGCAGACGAAGGTCGAGGAGGCGAGGATCGTCGGCCGCCTGGTCGCCGAGCGGGCCCGCACCGCCGGCGTCGCGACGGTCGTCTTCGACCGGGCCGGGTATCGCTACCACGGTCGCGTGAAGACGCTCGCCGACGCCGCCCGGGAAGCCGGTCTCGACTTCTAGGAGGAGACCGACCGTGGCCAGGATCGATCCAGCGAAGCTGACGCTCGAGGAGCGGGTCGTCCAGATCAACCGCGTCGCGAAGGTCGTCAAGGGCGGCCGTCGCTTCAGCTTCAGCGCCGTCGTCGTCGTCGGCGACGGGCAGGGGCACGTCGGCGCGGGGCTCGGGAAGGCCGGCGAGGTCCCCGAAGCGATCCGCAAGGGCGTCGAGGACGCCAAGAAGCACCTCATCCGGATCCCGACGATCGGGACGACGATCCCGCACGAGGTGCACGCCGAGTACGCCGCCGCGAGGGTCATGCTGAAGCCCGCCTCCCAGGGGACGGGCGTCATCGCCGGCGGGTCCGTCCGGGCGGTCGTGGAGGCCGCGGGCGTCCGCGACATCCTCACGAAGGTGCACGGCTCGACGAACCCGGTCAACGTCGTCCGGGCGACGCTCGAGGCCCTCCGCGACCTGCGGTCGGCAGAGGAGCTCGGGGCGCGCCGCGGGGTTGCGCTCCGGATCGTCGTGGCCGGCCAGCCGGCGGGGGAGGTGGCCGATGCCCGGTAGGCTCCGTGTCACGCAGGTGAAGAGCACGATCAGCCACATCGAGAAGAACCGCGCCACGGCCCGCGCCCTCGGGCTGCGGCGGATCGGCGACACGGTCGAGGTCCCCGACAACGAGGCGACGCGGGGCATGGTCCGCCAGATCCGCTTCCTCGTGGCGGTCGAGGAGCTCCCCGACGCTGCCCCGGAGAAGAAGAAGCGATGAAGCTCCACGATCTCCGGCCCGCGGCCGGGGCCCACACGAAGAAGACCCGCGTCGGCCGCGGCATCGCGGCCGGCAAGGGCAAGACCGCTGGGCGCGGCACGAAGGGCCAGAAGTCCCGCACCGGCGCCTCGATCCCGCCGTGGTTCGAGGGCGGCCAGACGCCGCTCCACATCCGCATCCCGAAGCTGCGCGGCTTCCGCAACGTCAACCGGATCGAGTACGAGGTCGTGAACATCGGCCGGATCAGCGCCGCTGCCGACATGGGCCGCCTCCCCGAGGGGGCCCAGGGCGCCCCCGTGACGGTGACCCAGGACCTCCTCCGGGTGGCGGGCCTCGTCCGCAGCCTCGACCGGCCGCTGAAGATCCTCGGCGGCGGCGAGGCGACGCGGCCGTTCTTCGTCGTCGCGGACGCCTGCACGAAGAGCGCCCGCGAGAAGATCGAGGCGGCGGGCGGCACCGTCCAGCTCCTCGAGATCCCGACCGGCCCGCTCGCGGCCCTCGGGGTGGAGCCCGCCCCGGCCGACGAGGCCTAGGCCCCGATGTTCGAGTCCCTCCTCAACGCCTTCCGCGCCCCGGACATCCGCCGGCGGATCCTCTTCGTCCTGGGGGTCCTCATCGTCTTCCGCGCGCTGGCGCACGTCCCGGTCCCGGGAGCCGACCCGAAGGCGCTGGCGAACTTCTTCCAGAACAACGCCCTCTTCGGGCTCCTCGACCTCTTCTCGGGCGGGGGCCTGTCCCGCTTCTCGGTCGTGGGACTCGGCGTCAACCCATACATCAACGCCTCGATCATCATGCAGCTGATGACCGGGGTCGTCCCCGCCCTCCAGGCGCTCCAGCGCGAGGGCGAGTACGGCCGGAACAAGATCAACCAGTACACCCGCTACCTGTCGGTCCCGCTGGCGGTCCTCCAGGGCTACGGGTTCCTCGCCCTCCTCAACTCGTCGGGCGTCCTCACGACCCGCTTCGACCTCGCCTCGTTCGACACCCTCACCCAGATCGTCACCCTGACGGCCGGCTCCGTCCTCCTCATGTGGCTCGGCGAGCTCATCACGGAGAAGGGGATCGGGAACGGGATCAGCTTCATCATCTTCGCCGGGATCGTCTCCCGGATCCCGGGCTCGGTCGTGACGTTCCTGGAGTCCCCGAACTGGGTCCAGGCGATCGTCTTCGGGGCGTTCGCCATCGTCGCCATCGCAGTGATCGTCTTCATCACCGAGGGCCAGCGGCGGATTCCCGTCCAGTACGCGAGCCGGGTGCGCGGGCGGCGGATGTACCAGGGCGGGACGACGTTCCTCCCCCTGCGGGTGAACCAGGCCGGCGTCATCCCGATCATCTTCGCGGTGAGCATCCTCCTCTTCCCGAGCCAGATCGCCGGCTACTTCACGAGCTCGAGCGTCCAGGTCGTGAAGGACCTCGCGACGTTCTTCGTCAACACGTTCGGGCCGCAGAACCCCGTGGTCTACGGCGGCCTCTACTTCCTCCTGACGGTCGGCTTCACGTACTTCTACACGGCTTTCACCTTCAAGCCCGACGAGACGGCAGAGCAGCTCCGGAAGAACGGCGGCTTCATCCCCGGCATCCGGCCCGGGCGCCCGACCCAGGACTACCTGGCGCGGGTCGTGAACCGGATCACCGTCGCCGGCGCCCTCTTCCTCGGGATCATCGCGGTCATGCCGTTCGTGATCACGATCTTCTTCCCCGGCAGCTCCTCCCTCTCGCTCGGGGGGACGAGCCTCCTCATCGCCGTCAGCGTCGTCGTCGAGACGATGAAGCAGCTCGAGGCCCAGCTCCTCATGCGGAGCTACGAGGGCTTCATCCGGTGACCGCGGAGGCTCCCGGGGCCTCGCGCCGATGAGGGTCCTCGTCCTCCTCGGCGCGCCCGGGGCGGGGAAGGGGACCCAGGCCCACATCCTCGCCCGCCACCTCGGCCTGCCCCGGGTGGCGACGGGCGACCTCTTCCGGGCCGCCGTCCGGGAGGGGACGCCGCTTGGGACCGCCGCGCAGGCGTACATGGAGCGCGGCGAGCTCGTGCCCGACGAGATCACCGTCGGGATGCTCCTCGAGCGCCTCGCCGCGGACGACGCGGCCCGCGGGGCGATCCTCGACGGGTTCCCCCGGACGCGGTCCCAGGCGGCCGCCCTCGACCGGGCGCTCGCTGAGCGCGGGGCCGCGGTCGAGGCCGCGCTCTACGTCGACGTGCCGGCGGACGAGCTCCTCGCCCGCCTCTCGGGGCGCTGGCTCTGCGAGGCCGCCGGGCACACGTACCACGAGACCGCCTACCCGCCGCGCGTGCCGGGCATCTGCGACGTCGACGGCTCGCGCCTCGTCCAGCGCGACGACGACCGGCCGGAGGTCGTCCGGGCGCGCCTGGAGAAGCAGCTCGGCGCCCTCGCGGAGGTCGTCGAGCACTACCGAGCCGCCGGGATCCTCCAGGCCGTCGACGGGCGGCGCCCGATCGCGGCCGTGACGAACGACCTCCTCGACTCCATCGAGCCGGTCCCGTACTGGCGGACCCACCCGTGATCACCCGGAAGTCCGCTGCCGAGATCGCGCGGATGCGTCGCGCGGGGCGCGTCGTCGCCGACGTCCTGGCCCTCGTCGAGGAGGAGCTCCGCCCCGGCGTCTCGACGGCGCGGCTCGACGCGCTTGCCGAGGCGTACATCCGGAAGGCGGGCGCGACCCCCTCGTTCAAGGGGTATCACGGGTACCCGTCGTCGCTCTGCATCTCGATCGACCGCGAGGTCGTCCACGGGATCCCCGGCGACCGCGTCGTCCGCGAGGGGCAGGTCGTCTCGGTCGACGCGGGCGCCATCCTCGACGGCTGGCACGGCGACGCGGCCCGGACGTTCGTCGTCGGGGACGCCCCGCCGGCGGTCCGTGACCTCGTCGAGGCGACGAGGCGGGCCCTCGACGCCGGCATCGCGGCGGCCGTCCCCGGGAACCGGGTCTGGGACGTCTCGGCGGCCGTCGAGGACGTCGCTCTCGGCGGCGGGTACGGCGTCGTCCGGCCGTACGTCGGCCACGGGATCGGCACCGCGATGCACGAGGAGCCCCAGGTCCCGAACTACCGCACGAAGACGCGCGGGATCGAGCTCGCTCCGGGGATCTGCCTCGCGATCGAGCCGATGTTCACGCTCGGCTCGGCCGACGTCGAGACGCGGCAGGACGGCTGGACGGTCGTCACCCGCGACGGGTCGATCGCCGCCCACTGGGAGGACTCGATCGCCGTGACGGAGCAGGGGCCGGAGGTCCTCACGCGGCCGTGAGCGTGGCGTCCCGCGCTTGCCGGATCGAGACGAAGTTGGTACGCTACGCGTTCGTGCGCCCGGCCTCGGCCGGCGCATGATCATGTGACGAAGATTCAAGGGAGCCCGTGGGCAAGAAGGACGCCATCGAGGTCGAAGGGACCGTCATCGAGCCGCTGCCGAACACGATGTTCGCGGTGGAGCTCGAGAACGGCCATCGCGTCCTCGCCCACATCAGCGGGAAGCTCCGGATGAACTTCATCCGCATCCTGCCGGGCGACCGGGTCCGGGTCGAGCTCTCCCCCTACGACCTCACGCGAGGTCGCATCACGTACCGGCTCAAGTAGCCGGGCAGCACGCAGAAGCGAAGAGGGTCCCGTTGAAAGTCCGAGCCTCCGTGAAGGCCCGCTGCGACAACTGCAAAGTGATCCGCCGCCACGGGACCGTCATGGTCATCTGCGCCAACCCGAAGCACAAGCAGCGGCAGGGCTAGACGAATGGCACGGATCGCGGGCGTCGACATCCCGCGCGAGAAGCGCGTCGAGGTCGCCCTCACGTACATCTACGGGATCGGGCTCCCCACGAGCCAGAAGATCCTCCAGCAGACGAACGTCAACCCCGACACCCGGGTCCGGGACCTCACCGAGGACCAGGTGAACCGGCTGCGGGAGGTCATCGACCGGCGCTACAAGGTGGAGGGCGACCTCCGCCGCGAGGTCGCGCTCAACATCAAGCGCCTCATCGAGATCGGCTCGTACCGCGGCCTCCGCCACCGGCGGAACCTCCCGGTCCGGGGCCAGCGAACGAAGACCAACGCTCGCCAGCGGCGCGGTCCGAAGAAGACCGTCGGCGCCCGGCGCAAGAAGTAAGAGGGACGAGTCGGACGCATGGCCGATCGCAAGCGGGCTCCCAAGCAGCGCCGGCGGGAGCGGAAGAACGTGCCCCAGGGGCACGCGCACATCCAGGCGACCTTCAACAACACGGTCATCACGCTGACGGACCCGGCCGGGAACGTCATCAGCTGGGGATCGGCCGGGGTCGTCGGGTTCAAAGGCTCCCGCAAGAGCACGCCGTATGCCGCGGCGCTCTCCGCCGACTCCGCCGCCAAGAAGGCGATGGAGCACGGGATGCGCCAGGTCGAGGTCTACGTGAAGGGCCCCGGCGCCGGCCGCGAGCAGGCGATCCGGTCGCTCCAGGCGGCCGGCCTCGAGGTCACCGCGATCACCGACGTCACCCCGATCCCGCACAACGGATGCCGCCCGCCGAAGCGGCGCCGCGTCTGACCGGAGCGCCCGTCCCATGGCTCGCTACACCGACTCCGTCTGCCGGCTCTGCCGCCGCGAGGGCGCGAAGCTCTTCCTGAAGGGCGCGCGCTGCTATACGAAGAAGTGCGCCTTCGAGCGCCGCCCGTCGCCGCCCGGCCAGCACGGCGTCCGCCGTCGCAAGGTCGGCGAATACGGCCTCCAGCTGCGGGAGAAGCAGAAGGTCCGTCGGATCTACCGCATCCTCGAGAAGCAGTTCCGCAACTACTTCGAGGTCGCCGAGTCGCGCCCCGGGGTCACCGGCGAGAACCTCCTCCGCATCCTCGAGCTCCGCCTCGACAATGTCATCTTCCGGCTCGGCATGGCGTCGTCGCGCGACCATGCCCGCCAGCTCGTCGGGCACGGCCACTTCGCGGTGAACGGCCGGGCCACGAACATCCCGTCGTACCAGCTCAAGCCGGGCGACACGATCGCCGTCCGCGAGGGCCGCCGCGACCGCGAGCCGTTCAAGGTCGCGAAGGACGCGCTCCGCGCGGTCCAGGTCCCGGACTGGCTGACCCTCGATCCGGCGAACCTCAGCGCAACGATCGCCGCGGCCCCGCGGCGCGACCAGATGCCGCTCGAGCTCAACGAGCAGCTCGTGGTCGAGTACTACTCGAGGTAGCCCGGCCCCATGATCGAACTCGAGACCACGACCCAGATCGAGCCCGTCGCGGAGCAGGGCCCGTACGCCAGGTACGAGGCCGGTCCGCTGCCGGCCGGGTACGGGACGACGCTCGGGAACGCGCTCCGGCGCGTCCTCCTCTCCTCGCTCGAGGGCGCGGCCGTCACCTCGATCCAGATCCGCGACATCTACCACGAGTTCGCGACGATCCCCGGCGTCAAGGAGGACGTCACCCAGATCGTCCTGAACGTGAAGCGGCTCCGCCTGCGGAGCTTCGCTGCCCACCCGGTGCAGCTCAAGCTCATCAAGTCGGGGGCCGGCGCGGTGACCGCCGCCGACATCCTCGAGTCGGCCGACGTCGAGATCGTGAACCCCGACCAGCTCCTCATGACCCTCGACTCGGACGACGTCCAGATCGAGATGGACCTCACGATCGAGCGCGGGGTGGGGTACCTCGCCGCGGAGCGGCCCGAGGGCCTGCCGATCGGGGTCATCCCCGTCGACGCGATCTTCACCCCGGTCCGGAAGGTGAACTTCCAGGTCGAGAACACGCGCGTCGGCCAGATGACGAACTACGACAAGCTGACGCTCGAGATCGAGACCGACGGCACGATCGCCCCGGAGGACGCCCTCGCCCGGGCGGCGAACATCCTCGTCGAGCAGTTCCGGCTCTTCGCGAACGTCGGCGCCGCGGCGGTCCCGGCGGCGACGGCGCCCGGGGCCCCGCAGGTCCCGGCGAACATGCTCGAGATGCCGATCGAGGAGCTCGACCTCCCGATGCGTGCCTACAATTCCCTGAAGCGGAACAACATCGTCAAGGTCGGGCAGCTCCTCCAGCTCTCCGACGACGAGCTCCTCCGGATGCGGAACTTCGGGAAGAAGTCGCTCGACGAGATGAAGGAACGCCTCCGGATGCGGGGCTTCCTCGTCCCGGAAACGGAGCCGGCAGACCTCGAAGGGCTGGACGACGACGAGCTCGAGGACGAGCAGACCGCCACCGCCGACGAGCTCGAGGGCGACCCCTCCGAGGCCGTCGACGCCCCGTTCGAGCCCTAGGAGTCCGGACCGATGGCCCACCGCATCGACGGCCGCAAGCTCGGGCGCCCGCACGGCCCGCGGCTGTCCCTCTACGGCAACCTCATCGTCTCCGTGTTCCGCTACGAGAAGGTGAAGACGACGGAGGCGAAGGCGAAGGAGATCCGCCCGCAGGTCGAGCGGATGATCACCCTCGCGAAGCGCGGCGACCTCGCCGCGCGGCGCACCGTCGCGGCCGAGCTTCCCGACGAGCCCCTCGTCATCCGGAAGCTCTTCGACGAGATCGCCCCCAAGTACGCCGATCGCACCTCCGGGTACACCCGCCTGGTGCACATCGGCCAGCGTGCCGGTGACGCGGCCCCGATCGTCCAGATCGAGCTCGTCTGACCGGCGAGGCGCCCGAGAGGGTGCCCCCGTGCGCTACCGCGCGCGGGTCGAATACGACGGGACGGAGTTCGCCGGGTTCCAGGCCCAGCCGGGCGCCCGGACCGTCCAGGGAGAGCTCGAGGCCGCGCTCGCCTCGCTCGCCGGCGGAAGCCGGCTGCGGGTCGACGCGGCAGGCAGGACCGACGCGGGAGTCCACGCGGCAGGCCAGGTGATCGCCTTCACCTACCGCGGACGGCTCGCGGCGGCGGAGCTCGGCCGGGCGCTCGACGCGCTCCTGCCGCGCGACGTCGCGGTCCGGGACCTCCGGCGCGTGCCGGCTGGGTTCCACCCGCGGTATGCGGCGCGGTACCGGGAGTACCGCTACACCGTCTGGAACGGGCCGCGCAGCCCGCTCCGCGAGCGCTTCGCGCTCGGGGTGCGGGTCCCGCTCGACACCGCCGCGATGGCGCGGGCCGGGTCGGTCCTCGAGGGCCGGCACGACTTCTCGGCCTTCGGGGCGGCGGACCGGCAGCCGGTCCGGACCCTCCACCGGGTCCGGGTCCGGGGGGACGGCCCGCTCGTGACGATCGACGTCGCGGGCGACGCCTTCCTCCGCCAGATGGTCCGGCGGATCGCCGCCGCGCTCATCCTGGTGGGCCGAGGCGAGGTCGAGGAGTCGGCGGTGGCCGGGGCGCTCGCGTCGCGGACACCAGCCTTCAACGGGGCGGTCGCCCCGGCGAAGGGGCTCTGCCTGCGGCGGGTCGTCCTGGGACGGCGAGCCGGGGAGATGAACGGAGACAGATGACCACGAAGACGTACACGCTCCGGGGGCCGGAGATCGAGCGCCGCTGGTACGTCGTCGATGCGACGGACGAGACGCTCGGCCGGCTCGCGTCACGGATCGCCCGCGTCCTCGAGGGCAAGCACAAGCCGACGTACACGCCGAACCTCGACTCCGGCGACCACGTGATCGTCCTCAACGCGGGGAAGATCGCGGTGTCGCGGGACAAGCTGACCTCGAAGGTCTACGCGCGCCACAGCGGCTACCCGCAGGGCTACAAGGAGGAGACCCTCGGGCACCTCCTCGAACGACGCCCCGAGGAGGTCGTCCGCCGTGCGGTGAAGGGGATGCTGCCGCACTCCCGGCTCGGCGCGAAGCAGCTCCGCAAGCTCAAGATCTACGCCGGTTCGGACCATCCCCACCAGGCCCAGCGGCCCGAGCCGCTCGCCTGACAGGAGCATGCCTTGATGACCACTCCCGCCTACTTCCAGGGAACCGGGCGCCGCAAGACGGCCGTCGCCCGTGTGCGCCTCATGCCCGGCGAGGGCGAGATCGTCGTCAACGGCCGGTCGCTCGAGCAGCACTTCGGCAACGCGATCGCCGAGGGCGACCTTCGGATGCCCTTCCGGGTGACCGCGACCGAGGGGCGCTACAACGCGATGATCAAGGTCGAGGGCGGCGGCGTGACCGGCCAGGCCGGCGCCATCCGGCACGGCATCGCCCGGGCCCTCCTCACCGTCGACCCCGAGGGCTATCGGCTGCCGCTTCGGCAGGCGGGCCTCCTCACCCGCGATCCGCGGATGAAGGAGCGGAAGAAGTACGGCCTCAAGCGGGCCCGCAAGGCGCCGCAGTACACGAAGCGCTGACACGACGGGCGCCCCGGGAGGGGCGCCCGCTCCGTCTCCGGAGGCCGCGGCGATGACCGAGACCCTCTTCGAGCGGTACAAGGAGGCCCTCCGGGCCGGCCACGTGGCGGTCTCGCGGGGCCGGCTCGAGGACGCCGCGGTCGCATACCGCGCGGCGCTCGCGATCGCCCCCGACCGGGCCGTGCCGTGGATCGCCCTCGGGCGGGTCCTCCTCCGGCTCGGCGAGCCGGAGGAGGCGCTCGAGGCGTGCGACCGGGCCCTCGCCCTCGTCCCCGAGGACGACGCCGCGATCCTCGCGCGTGCCCAGGCGCTCGTCGTCCTCCGTCGCACGGCGGAGGCGGCGGAGGTGTACGACCGGCTCGCCGAGCTCCGCCGGGCGAGCGACCGGCTCGCGGACGCCGCCGAGGCGGGTCGCCGCGCGCTCGCGATCGAGCCGACCGACGCACGGCGGGAGCGGCACGCGGCGCTTGCCGCCGCGCTCAGGGCCGCCGGGGGGAGCGAGCCGGAGGAGGGTCCCCCACCGCTCGCACCCGGGGTGGACGCCGCGGCCTGGCTGGAGGACGAAGGGCCCGCTCCCGACGCCGGGGCCGCCGTCGGCGAGGTGCCCGGCGGGGCGCGGGCGGAGCTGGAGCCGGCACCCCCGGATCCCGAGGCGCTCGTCCTGGAGCTCGAGGCCGCCGCCGACCGCGGCGACGCCGATGGCGCGGCGGCCGCCGCCCTCCTCGCCGCCCGCGGGTACCGCGGCCGCGGCCAGGCCGCGGCCGCCTTCGACGCCTGCCTCGAGGGGATCGGCGTGCGCCCCGCCGACGTCGAGCTCCACCTCCTCCTTGCCGACCTGGCGGTCGACCGCGGCTGGACCGGCCATGCCGCGGACGTGTACCGGAATCTCATCCGCCTCGCCGACCTCGAGGGCGACCCCGCGCTCGCCGCGGCCGTGCGAGCGGCGGCGGACGCGCGCCTGCCCGCCGTCGACCTCGACCTGCCGGGCTGACCTCGGCCTCGACCGCGACCCGGCGGCCGCGGGCCGTTGGGCGCGCCGTCGCGGGCCCCCGCGCGGGCGGCCCCGTGCGGGTGGGCCGGGAGGCCGGTGCTACACTCGGCGGACGATGTCGGACCTCCTCCAGTCGATCGCCAGCCAGATCCGGCTGAACACCCTCGTCGACATCGCGCTGACCGCGGTCGTCATCTACTGGATCTTCAGCCTCATCCGTGGGACCCGCGCGGTGCGGCTCGTGATCGGCGTGAGCGTGATCCTCGTCATCTACGGGATCGCCCAGGCGGCCGGCCTCCGCCTCTTCACCCAGCTCCTCCAGGCCGGCGCGGTCGTCGGCCTCTTCGCCCTGGTCGTCGTCTTCCAGCCGGAGCTCCGGCGTGGCCTCGAGCGGCTCGGGCGCGTCGGCTCGTTCGCCTGGCTCGTGTCGCCCGCCGACCAGCGGGCCGCCGAGCGGGTGGCCTGGGTCGTCGCGCGCGCCGCGTCGCGGCTCGCGGCCGAGGGGCGCGGCGCCCTCGTCGTCATCGAGCGCCAGACGGGCCTCGAGGAGATCGCCGAGACGGGCGTCATGATCCGGGGCGACCTGACGGCCGACCTCCTCGAGGCGCTCTTCACGCCCCGCGGGGCGCTCCACGACGGCGCGGTCATCGTGCGCGGCGAGACGATCGTCGCCGCCGGCGCGCTCCTGCCGCTTGCCGAGACGACACTCCAGGCGGAGCGCTACGGAACCCGCCACCGGGCCGCCCTCGGGATCACCGAGCAGACCGACGCCGTCGTCGTCGTCGTCTCCGAGGAGACGGGCCAGGCGAGCCTCGTGGAGCGGGCGCGGATCCGCCGTAATCTCGACGAGGCCCAGCTCTCGCGGGCGCTGGCCGAACTCCTCCGCCCGGAGCGCCGCGGCACGCTCCGCGACCGGCTCGGGTGGCCGGCCCCGGGGAGCCTCCGCCGGGCGGCGGTCGGAGGCCTCGGGCGCGTCGCCCGGGAGCGCGGGCCCGCCGATGAGGCGCACGAGGACGCGTCGGGCGCCGCCGCCGAGGCGGGGCGCTGACGCCGGTGCGCGCCGCCGCGGGGTTCATCCTCCGCAACTGGCCGCTCAAGCTCGCCGCGCTCGCGATGGCAACGCTCCTCTACGCCGGCCTCATCGTCTCCGCCTCCGCCGAGACGTTCCAGGGGCGGATCCCGATCCAGGTCCTCAACCAGCCGGAGCAGACGTTCATCCTCGGGACGATCGACGACGTCACGTCGGTCCGCTATCTCGAGATCGGCACGGACCGGCCGCAGATCACCTCCTCGGCGTTCACCGCCACGGTCGACCTCGCCGACGCCACCGCCCTCCCGGGAGCACCGCCCGCCACCTTCCCGGTGAAGGTGCAGGCGGTCGATCCGCGGATCCAGGTCGTCGACTTCGCGCCCTCGCGGGTCGCGGTCCGCCTGGACCCGCTCGTGACGCGCGACGTGCCGGTGAAGGTCGACCTCGGCTCCGTCCCGTCCGGCCTCGACGTCCGCGACCCGGTCGTCGCCCAGGACACTGTCGCCGTCTCGGGCCCCGAGTCGGCGGTGCGGTTCGTCGCGTCCGCGGAGGCCCGCGTCCGGATCGATCCCTCCGGGCTCGACGTGAACGAGACCGTGGGGCTCCTCCCGGTCGACGCCCGCGGCGAGGTCGTCGACGGCGTCGACGTCCAGCCGAGCGCGATCCGGGTGACGATCCAGATCGGGAGCCAGCTGGCGACGCGGACGCTCCCGGTGAACCCGGTCGTCACCGGGCGGCCCGCCGGTTCCTCGGAGATCGCCCTGGTCGAGGTCCAGCCGGCGCTCGTGACGGTCGAGGGGGAGGCGGACGTCCTCGCCGGGCTCTCGGCCCTCGACACGCGCCCCGTGGCGATCGCCGGGGCGACGGCCGACGTCGTCACCGAGGTCGGGCTCGTCGTCCCCCAGGGCGTCGCGGTCGTGGGGGTCGACCAGGTCCGGGTCACGATCACCGTGCGGCCGCGGTCGGGGACTCGGACGTACGAGGCCGGGATCGAGCTCGTGAACGCGGCCCCGGGGCTGGAGTACCGGCCGGCCGTCGACCGGGTCCTCCTCACGCTCGCCGGCACGCTCGAGGCGCTCGACGCAGTCAACCCGGCGCAGCTCACCGCTCGCCTCGACGTCGCGGGGCTCGGGGCAGGGACGAGCGTCGTCGCCGTGAGCCTCGACCTCCCGGCCGGGGTCACCCTCGTCGCCGCGTCGCCGCCGGAGGTCTCGCTCACGGCGACCCTCGTCGCCTCGCCGGTTCCCGCGCCGACGACCCCCGGCCCGGTGCCCTGACGATGGGCCGGCTGTTCGGCACGGATGGGATCCGGGGGGTCGCGAACGTCGACCTGCGGCCCCCGCTCGCGTACGCCCTCGGGCGCGCCGTCTCCCATGAGCTCGTCGGGGCCGGCGGGTCGCTCGTCGTCGGCCAGGACACGCGACGCTCGGGCGGGATGCTCGTGGCGGCGATCGCGGCCGGCGCGGCCAGCCTCGGGAGCGACGTCCGAGTCGCGGGCGTCCTCCCGACCCCGGCCCTCGCGTACCTGGCCGGGACGGGGGACTTCGCCGCCGGGGTCATGGTGTCGGCGTCCCACAACCCGGCCGACGACAACGGCCTCAAGGTCCTCGACAGCCGGGGGCTCAAGCTCGACGACCCGGCGGAGGACGCGCTCGAGGCGCTCATCTGGCGGGCCGAGGAGCTCGGCGGGCCGCGGAACGCCGGGATCGGCCGCGTCGTCGACGCCCCCGGGCTCGTCGATCGCTACCGCGCCGACCGGCTCCGCCTCGCCCGGGCGACGCCATGTGACCTCCACATCGTCCTCGACTGCGCGAACGGTGCCGGCGGCGCCACGGCCCCCGAGATCCTCGCCGCGACCGGGGCCCGGGTCGACGTCGTCCACAACGAGCCCGACGGCGTGAACATCAACGCCGGGTGCGGGGCGACGGCCCCGGCCTCGCTCGTCGCCGCGGTCGCGGCCCGCGGGGCCGACCTCGGCTTCGCCCTCGACGGCGACGCCGACCGCCTCGTCGTCGTGGACCGCCAGGGGCGCGTCGTCGACGGCGACCAGCTCCTCGGGGTCTGTGCCCTCGACCGCCTCGCCCGGGGCGCCCTCCCCGGCGGGATCCTCGTCGTCACCGTCCTCTCGAACGGCGGGCTCGAGGTCGCGCTCGGCGCGGCGGGCGGCCGCCTCGTCCGCACTCCGGTCGGCGACAAGTACATCCTCGAGGGAATGCAGGTGACCGGCGCCGGGCTCGGCGGGGAGAAGAGCGGCCACGTCATCGTCCTCGAGCACACGAGCTCCGGGGACGGGCTCGTCACCGGCCTCGAGCTCCTCGGGATCCTCGGGCGGGCGGACCGGTCGATCGACGAGCTCGCGGCGGCGATCCCGCTCCTCCCGCAGGAGCAGCGGGCCGTCGTCGCGCGCCGCAAGGAGCAGTGGGAGGCCGATCCGGTCCTCGGGGTGGCGATCGAGGACGCCCGGACCCGGCTCGGCGCGAACGGCCGCGTCCTCGTCCGGCCGTCCGGCACGGAGCCGGCGCTCCGCGTGATGGTCGAGGGCACCGACGCGGCGCTCGTCGCCGAGCTCGCCGACGGCCTCGCTGCCCTGGCGGGGGAGCGCCTACACTAGCGTCCCGGCGGGCGCCGGCGCGGGCGCCCGGGGAGCGGAGGTGGGTTCGGACGGCATGTGCGGAATCGTCGGCTACACGGGACCACGCGCGGCGGGCCCGATCCTCATGGAAGGGCTGCGGCGCCTCGAGTACCGGGGCTACGACTCCGCGGGGATCGCCCTCGTGACGGAGGCGGGCGACCTCTTCGTCGAGAAGAAGGCCGGCAAGCTCGCGAACCTCGCCGCCGCGATCGCCGACCGCACGCCGAGCTCGGGGATCGGGCTCGCCCACACCCGCTGGGCGACGCACGGCCGGCCCAACGACCTCAACGCGCACCCGCACGTCGACTGCACCGGCGAGATCACGGTCATCCACAACGGGATCATCGAGAACTTCCGGGAGCTCCGCGATGAGCTCGAGGCGCGCGGCCATCGCCTCTCGTCGGAGACCGACACGGAGGCGCTCGCCCACCTCGTCGAGGAGGCGTACGCCGGCGACCTCGCAGCCGCGACCCGAGCGGCGCTCGCGCGGGCGCAGGGAGCGTACGCCGTCGCGGTCATGCACCGCGCCGAGCCCGACCGCCTCGTTGGCGCGCGGATGAACGTGCCCCTCGTCGTCGGCGTCGCCGACGGCGAGTCCTTCCTCGCCTCCGACGTCGCCGCCCTCCTGCCGCACACGCGGCGGGTCGTCTTCCTCGAGGAGGGCGACGTCGCCGACCTCCGGCCGTGGGGGGTCGCGATCACTGACGTCGCCGGCGCGCCGCGCGAGCGCGCCGTGACCGAGATCACGTGGACCGCGGAGGCGGCCGAGAAGGGCGGCTTCCCGCACTTCATGCTCAAGGAGATCCACGAGCAGCCGCAGGCCCTCCGCCAGTGCCTCGCCGGCCGCGTGACGGCCGACGACGAGCTCCGCGTCGACGAGCTCGCGCCGCTCGCCGACGTCCTCCGGGGGATCACCCGCGTGGAGCTCGTGGCCTGCGGGACGGCCTCCTACGCCTCGCTCGTCGGGGCGGCCCTCATCGAGCGCTGGACGGGCCTCCCGGCGCGCCTCACGGTCGGCTCCGAGTTCCGCTACAGCCCGCCGCCCCTCGACGCGTCGACGCTCGTCATCGCCGTGACGCAGTCCGGGGAGACGGCCGACACGATCGCGCCGACGCGCTACGCGCGCGAGCAGGGCTGCCCGATCGTCGCCGTGACGAACACCGTCGGCTCGGCGATCACCCGCGAGGCCGACGCGGTCCTGTTCCTCCAGGCGGGGCCCGAGATCGCGGTGGCGGCCTCGAAGACCTTCACGACCCAGGTGGCGACCCTCGTGATGGTCGCCGCGGCGATCGCCCGGGCGCGGGGCGCCTTCGGCGCGGCCGAGGAGCGGGCCCTCGTGGCGTCGCTGCGGGCGCTTCCCGACGCCGCCCAGCGGGCGCTCGACGCGAGCGCCGGCGTGCGGGACCTCGCCCGGCGCTACGTCAACAGCCGGGGGTTCATGTTCGTCGGGCGCGGGACCTCCTATCCGGCCGCCCTCGAGGGCGCCCTCAAGCTCAAGGAGGTCAGCTACGTCCACGCCGAGGGCTACGCGGCGGGCGAGCTGAAGCACGGCCCCATCAGCCTCCTCGACGTCGAGTGCCCGCTCGTGGCGGTCGCGACGCGGTCGTCGGTCTACGACAAGCTCATCAGCAACATCCTCGAGGGACGGGCCCGCGACGCGCGGGTCATCGCCGTGGCGACCGAGGGAGACGCCCAGATCGAACGGTACGCGGACGACGTCCTGTGGGTCCCGGACACGGTCGAGGCGCTGAGCCCGATCCTCGCGATCATCCCGCTCCAGCTGTTCGCTTATCACACCGCTGTCGCCCGGGGCACGGACGTCGACCAGCCGCGGAACCTGGCGAAGTCGGTGACGGTGGAGTAGGCGCCGTGGATGCGACGCCGCCCGCTCCCGAGGGAACGGCCGAGATCGGCCTCGACATCGTCCGCGTCGACCGGATCCGCGCCGCCCTCGCGCGCTTCGGGGACCGCTTCGTCGCGCGGGTCCTCACCCCCGGCGAGGCGCGCTACGTCCGGGGCCGTTCCGAGACGTTCGCCGGGCGGTGGGCCGCGAAAGAGGCCGTGAGCAAGGTCCTCGGCCTCGGCGTCCACGGGATCGGCTGGCGCGAGATCGAGATCGAGCGGCTGCCGACCGGCCAGCCGGCCGTCCGCCTCCACGGCCGCGCAGCCGCCCGGGCCGACCAGCTCGGCGTCGCGCGCGTCGCCGTCAGCATCACGCACGAGCGAGAGTACGCGTTGGCGATCGCGTTCGGCGTTCGCCGCGCCGGGGGGCGGTACGTCTTCCCGCCGGACATCGAGGCGCGCCTCGACGAGCGTGAGGCCGCCCTTGCCCGCCGCGTTGAGCGGCTCCGGGAGCTGGCCATCGAGGCGGCCGCCCTCGAGGGCCCGAGCGCGGGGCGGCCGAGCGCGGGCTCCCGGCCCGCCGTCGTCGACGCGGGGCGCGGCGACGCCCCGCGGGAGGCCGCCGATGGCTGATGTCGAGCGGCTCGACGATCGGCTCGCCGCCGCCCTCCTGCCGCCCCGCCCGGAGCGCGGCCACAAGGGGACGTTCGGGAAGCTCCTCGTCGTGGCCGGCTCCCTCGACTACGCGGGGGCCGCTCTCCTCGTCTGCCAGGCCGCCGGCCGCGCCGGCGCCGGGCTCGTGACGCTCGCCGTCCCGGAGTCGCTCCAGCCGCTCTTCGCGGCGAAGGTCGTCGAGGCGACGACGATGCCGCTCGTCGAGGACGACGTCGAGGAGGTGGACCCCGAGCCGGCACTCGCCCGGATCCTCGACCACGACCATGACGCCCTCGTCGTCGGGCCGGGCCTCCGGCCGTCGCTCGCGATCGGTGACCTCGTCCGCGGGATCCTCGGCCCGGCGGCCGGCGAGGACGCCTGCGCGGCGGTCGTCGACGCGGAGGCGCTCCGGACGCTCGCCGCGGAGGACGGCTGGTGGGAGGGCGTGCGCCGCCCGTCGGTCCTCACGCCCCATGCCGGCGAGTTCGCCCGGCTCCGCGCGGCGTCGGGCATCTCGCCCGGCTCCGACGGGGACCTCAACGCCGACGACGCGGCCCGCTCCGAGGCGGCCCTCGACGCGGCCGCGACATGGGGCCACGTCCTCGTCCTCAAGGGCGCCCACACCGTCGTCGCCGCGCCGGACGGGTCGCTCGCGGTCGCCCCGTTCGCGAACCCGGGGCTCGCGACGGGGGGCACCGGCGACGTCCTCGCCGGCACGATCGGGGCGCTCCTCGCCCAGGGCCTTGCCCCGTACGCGGCCGCCCGCCTCGGCGTCCACCTTCACGGCATGGCCGGCGAGGCGGTCCGGGCCCGCCTCGGCGACGCGGGGATCCTCGCCGGCGACCTGCCGCTGGAGGTGGCCCTCGCGCGTCGTCGCCTCGCCGGCCTCGCGGGGGCCGGCGGTTCCGGCGGGGGCGAGGGCGGCCCGCCCGGCGCCGGCGTCCGGTGACCCACCCGGCCGAGGAAGGGATCGCGAGCCGGCTCCGGGCCGCGGGCCTGCCGTCGCTGCCCCGCACGGCGTGGCTCGAGATCGACCTCGACCGGCTCGCCGGGAATGTCGCGGCGATCCGCGCGGCGCTCCCTCCGACGACGACGCTCGAGGTCGTCGTCAAGGCCGACGCGTATGGGCACGGGGCGGTCCCCGTGGCCCACGCTGCACTCGCCGCCGGCGCCCGCGGGCTCTGTGTCGCGACGCTCGACGAGGCGCTCGAGCTCCGGGCCGGGGGGATCGCGGCCCCGATCCTCGTCCTGTTCCAGGTGCCGCCCGACGCCGCCCCCCTGGCGGCGCGGCGGGGAATCGAGGTGGCGGCCGGCGACGCCGGCCTCCTCGGGCGCGCCCTCGACGCGTACGCGGCCGCCGGCCGGCGGGCCCGGCGCGCGATGCCGGGCCTCGGCGTCCAGGTCGCTCTCGAGACGGGCCTCGGGCGCGACGGCCTCACCGTTCCCGAGGCCGTCGCCGCTGGCCGCCTCGTCGCGCGCGTCCCGGGCGCGGCGCTCCGGGGGGCGTGGTCGCACCTCCAGGCGCCCGCCGACCGCGCCCGGACCGACGGCCAGGTGGCCCGCTTCGCGGCCGCGGTCGAGACGCTCCGCGAGGCGGGGGTCGTCATCCCGCACCGCCACATCCTCGCCTCGGGGGGCCTCCTCGCCGTCGACCGCCTCGTCGCCGGCGAGCACCCCGTCTTCGATGGGCTGCGGGTGGGCCTCGCCGTCTACGGGATCGCGCCGGACGGCGTCCCGATCGGGGCGGCGGCCGTCGGGATCCACGCCGGGCTCCGTCCCGTCCTCTCGCTCCGGGCGCACCCGATCCGGGTCGCCGACGTCCCGGCCGGGGAGGGGGTGAGCTACGGCCCGACGTTCGTGACCGCCCGCCCGAGCCGGATCGCGACGCTCCCCCTCGGCTACGCCGACGGCTGGCCGCGGGCCGTCTCGAACCGCGCCGCGGCGCTCGTCCGGGGGACCCGCGTCCCACTCGTCGGGAACGTCGCGATGGACGCCGTCATGGCCGACGTCACCGACGTCCCGGGGCCGCCGGTCTCGGTCGCCGACGAGTTCGTCCTCCTCGGCCCCCAGGGCCCCGACGAGATCACCGCCGCGGAGCTGGCGCAGGGCCGCACCACGATCACGTGGGAGGTCGTCGCGACGATGTCTCGGCGGATGCCCCGGGTGTACACTGCCGGCGCCGTGCCGGTCGGCATGCGCACGCTCGTCGAGGAACGGGGGTCATGGCGCAGCTCGCGCTCTGGAACGGCGACATCTGCGACCTCGAGGTGGACGCGATCGTGAGCCCCGCGAACCTGAGCCTCTGGATGTCGACGGGCGTCGCCGGCGCGATCAAGCGCCGCGGCGGGGACGAGATCGAGTTCGCCGCCGTCCGCCAGGGCCCCGTCGCGATCGGCGACGCGGTCGTGACCCCGGGCGGGGACCTCGCCGCGCGGTGGGTCATCCACGCCGTCTCCCTCGACCACCGTCGCGGCACGGACGCCGCGGCGATCGAGCGGGCGGTCCGGAGCGCAATGGCGCGCGCCCGCGAGCTCGGCGTCGAGACGCTCGCGATCCCCGCCCTCGGGACCGGCGTCGGCGGCTTCCCCCTCGCCGAGGCCGCCCGGATCACCGTCGAGGCGGTGCGAGCCGGGATGACCCGGCTGCCCCAGCTCCGGACGGTGACCTTCGCCCTCCGCGGGGCGGCGGCCTACGAGGCGTTCCGCGCGGCGCTCGCCGCGGCCGGCGCACCGTCCGCCTCGGGCGGTCCCGCGTGACCGGCCTCGCAGGCGGGCTGCCGACCCCCGAGCGCCGCGCCGAGCTCGTCGAGGAGGTCGCGCGCGAGATCCTCCTCCACGGGATGGCGGGGCCCGCCGTCCACTTCCTCCAGGCGTCGATGCCCGATGGATCGCTGCCGGGCAGCGCGATGCTCTTCTTCGACCCCGTCCTGCGCCGGCTCTTCGGCGGCGAGGACTCGCCCGCGCGCGAGATCCTCGCCGACGAGATCGGGATCGAGCAGCTGATCGACCGGCTCGAGGAGCTCGACGAGCTGACGAGCTGGGACGCGTGACCGACGCGGCGGCCCCGGCCGGCG
The DNA here is from genome assembly GCA_021802585.1 of Chloroflexota bacterium. Lineage (GTDB taxonomy): Bacteria > Chloroflexota > Limnocylindria > Limnocylindrales > CSP1-4 > CTSoil-043. The sequence goes on along the minus strand of JAJZRQ010000010.1, from coordinate 12,096 downwards.
CCGCGGGGCCTCCACCGGCGGCGGCGTTCGCGACCCTCGACCGCGGCACCGCGACGTGCGCCGCAGCGCTCGTCGGTCGGGTCGACCGACGGTGGCGCCTCGTCGCGGCGGCGGCCGTCCCCGCCGGCGCGGATCCCGCCGCCCTCGTCGAACTCCTCGTCGAGCGGGCGCGGGACCTCGACCCCGACCTCGCCGCCGAGATGGGCCTCGATGCCCGGTCCGCGGCGCCGCCGCGGATCGAGGCGACCGGCAGCCCGGCGCCGCACGCGGCCGTCCTTGCCGCGACCGACGCGACGCGCCGGCTCCTCGAGGCGGACGCCGCGGCCGCGGGCTGGCGGACGAGCGGCGCGAGCGCCCAGCGGGACGACGCGCTCGCGATGCTCCGCCGCGCGACACGACCCGGGGTCGCGATGCTCCTCGTCGGGACCGGCGACCCGCCGTCCGCCGAGGAGCGCGACCTCCTCGGCGAGATCGTCGCCCTCGCGGCGGGCGCGGCCGAGCGGCGGCCCGACCTGCCGGTCGTCCTCGTCGGCGCGGCGGCCGGTCGGGCCTCCGACTTCCCGCTCGCGACCGACGTCGTGACGGTGCCGCGGCCGCACGGCGACCCGTCGGCCGACCTCCGCGCTATCCTCGCCGCCCGGCGGGCGGGCCCGGGCGACCCGCGCCAGGCTCTCGTCGTCGCGGCCGCGACGCTCGCCGGGGTCCTCGACCTCCGGGTCGAGCTCCTCGAGGTCGGGATGAGCGGCGCGCTCCGAGTCCGGGCGGAGCCGGCCGGGGCGCCGGGCGAGGCCGCGCGTGTCGCGGCTCGCGAGGTCCCATCGGCCCTCCTCGGCCTCGCCGACGAGGCCGCCGTCGACCGCGTCGAGGGCTGGACGACGCTCCCGATCGACCGGGCGCGCCTCCGCGACCGCCTCGCCGAGCTGCGCCTCGCCCCGTGGGCCGAGGGGGGCGGCGACGGGCCGCTCCTCCGGGCGGCGGCGCTCCGCGCCTCCGTCGAGCGGCTCGTCGAGGCGACCGACGCCGAGCTCGGCGGCCCGGCCCCCGACCTCGTCGTCCTCGCGGGGGGCGCCTGGTCGTCGATCCCGGCGCCGGCCGCGCTCCTCGTTCTCGCGGACGCCGTCCGACGGCCGGGGGTCGTCCAGGTCGCGCTCGACGCGGCCCGCCTGCTCGGCCCGCTCGGCACGATCGAGGACGCCGTCGAGCGGACGGCAGTCCTCCGTGACCTCGTCCCCGACGCCCTCGTGCCGCTCGGCACCCTCGCCGTCGCGCGCGGCGTCCGCGGCGGGCGCCAGGCCGGGCACCTCCGCGTCGTCGGCGGCGACGCGACCGTGGAGGTCGAGCTCGCCGGCGGACGGCTCGCCCTCGTCGACCTGCCGCCCGGCCAGGCGGGCGCGGCGACCCTCGCCTTCCGGGGGACGGCGGACCTCGGGGCCCGGGGCCGCCGGTTCGCCGCCCCCGCGACGGGCGGCCTCGCCGGCCTCGTCGTCGACCTGCGTGGCGACCCGCTCCACCTCCCCGATCGCCCGGACGAGCGGCGCGGGCTCCTCGGCCGCTGGGAGGCGGCGCTCTGGCCGGAGCACGATCGATGACCGGGCTCGCGCTCGTCCCCGCGCGGCGCCTCCTCGTCGAGCGGCCGGTCGTCCGGATCGCGCTCGAGCCGGGCGACCGCGTCGTCACGACCGCGGGCGCCTTCGTCGTCGCCGGGGACCTCCTCGCCGAGCGCGTTCGCGACCCGCGGCTCGAGGAGGTCGAGGAGCGGGACGTGCGGGCGGTGCCGGCGCAGCCGGGGTCGTGGGTCGCCGCCGAGCACGGCCGTCGAGGCTCGGTCGCGGCTGGCGAGGTCCTCTTCTCCCATGGCGGGCGGCGGCGGGTCGCCACCGGGCCCCACCTCGACCTCGTCACGGCGCCCGCGGCCGGGCGGGTCACGGCGGTCCGTCCCGGCGCGGCGATCGAGCTCGAGCTCGACGGGGTCGGGATTCCGGGCTCGGCGCTCCTCGGGGACCCGGGGCACGGGCGGCTCGTCCTCCTCCCGGGCGATGGGGAGGGGCGCCTGCCGCTCGACGTTGCCCATGCCGGCGCGATCGTCGTGTTCTCCGGCCGGGCCGATGCGGAGACGCTGACCCGGGCCCGGGCGATGGGGATCGCCGGCGCGGTTGTCCCCTCGCTGGCGGAGCGCGACCGCCGCGACGTGGAGGCGTCCGAGGCGCGCCAGCGGGCCGGCATCCACCGCCTCGCCGCGTTCCCCGTCCTCGTCGTCGAGGGGTACCTCCGGCGGGCGCTCGCCGGGCCGCTGCGCGATCTCCTCGCCGCTCTCGCCGGCTCCCCGGTCGGGCTCGTCGCCGACCCGCCCCTCCTCGTCCACGGGGGGCCGGCGACGGCGCTGCCGCGGCCCGCCCCGGACCGGGTCCGCATCCGCACCGGTCCGGAGGCCGGGGGCGACGGGCGATTCCTCGCGCTCGCAGGCCCGCGCCGACTCACCGCCGGCGTCGCGACGGAGGCTGCCCGCGTGCGCCTCGACGACGGCCGGGAGGTCGTCGTCCCCCTCGGTGACCTGGAGCGGTTCGCCTGACCGCCGGCCCTCGCCGGCGGGTCGACGACGCGTCGCCCCCTTCGCCGCGCGGCGCGGCCGTCGCGGCCGGCGCACGCGCGGCGTCGGCGCCCTGCGCTTCCGGTAGGCTCCGCTCGATGACCTCGCCGCCCGCCGCCGTCCGGCGGACCAGCCCCTCCCCCGCCGCCACGCGTGCCCTCGGCGCGCGCCTCGGGGCGGCCGCGGCCGCCGGCGATGTCATCGCCCTCGTCGGCCCGCTCGGCGCCGGGAAGACGGAACTCGCGCGGGGGATCGCCCGCGGCCTCGGGGTCGGCGACGTGGTGGCGTCCCCGACGTTCGTCCTCGTCGCGGAGCACGCCGGGCGGCTGCCGCTCTTCCACGTCGACTGCTACCGGATCGCGGGCGCGGAGGATGCCCTCGCCGCCGGCATCCTCGACGAGCGCGCGGGCGAGGGGGTCACCGTCGTCGAGTGGGCCGACCGCCTCGGCGCGGCCCTCCCCCTCGGCCGCCTGGAGATCGCGATCGACGGCGCTGGCGACGAGCCGCGGACGCTCGTCCTCCGCGCGACCGACGCCCGCCATGCCCGCCTCCTGGGGGCCTTGCCGTGAGCGCGGCCGGCCAGGGCGCCACGGTCCTCGCGATCGACACCGCGACGGCGCGGGCGACCCTCGCCCTCGGGCGCACCGACGGGTCGCTCGTCGCCGCCGACGCGTGGGACGCGGGCCACCGCCACGCCGAGGAGCTGCTGGCGCGGATCGCGAGGCTCCTCGCGGGGGCCGGGGTCGGGCGGCCGGGCAGCGGCTCCCTCGCCGGCGTCGTCGTCGGCACGGGGCCCGGCGGCTTCACCGGCCTGCGCGTCGGCATCGCGACCGCACGGGGGATCGCGCGCTCGGCGGGCGCTCCGCTCGTCGGGGTGCCGACGGCGGCCTCGCTCGAGGCGGCGGCGCGGGAGGACGCGGGAGTCGGCCCGGACCGGCCGGTCGCGGTCCTCCTCCCGGCCGGTCCCGCCGGCCGCTACCTCGTCCGCGCTGGCCGGGTGACGCTCCTGGCCGCGGTCCCGGCAGGCCCCCTGGACGCGACGCCGGCGGCGGAGGACGACCCCGCGCCCGGCGCGACGCTCGTCGCGGTGGACCTCGCCGGGCGCGTGGCCGCCGACGCGTCGGCGCGCGGGGCGGCGGCGGTGGCGGGACTCGGTCGGGCGCTCCTCGCGATCGGCGCGGCGCGCCTCCGCGCGGGCGAGGACGACCGGGCGAGCCTCGTCCCGGAGTACGTGACGATGCCGCGCGGTGTGACCGCGGTGGCAGGAGAGGTGGCATGGTCGCGCGGCCCCCGGTGAGGCTCGTCATCGACCGGATGACCCACGCCGACCTCGCCGCGGTCCAGGCGATCGAGAAGGCGAGCTTCACGACGCCGTGGCCCTCGTACGCGTACCGGAACGAGCTCGAGACGAACCGCCTCGCCCACTACCTCGTCGTGCGGGCCGCCGGCGCCGTCGTCGCGTACGCCGGCATCTGGCTCATGGTCGACGAGGCCCACGTCACGACGTTCGCGGTCACCCCGGCGTGGCGCCGCCACCATGTCGGCGAGCGCCTCCTCCTCGCCCTCCTCGACCTCTCGATCGCGCGGGGGGCCCGCGAGGCGACGCTCGAGGTCCGGCTCTCGAACCTCGGCGCGCGCCGGCTCTACGAGAAGTTCGGGTTCCGGCCCGTGGGGATCCGGCCGCGCTACTACAGCGACGACCACGAGGATGCCCTCATCATGACGACGGAGCCGCTCGAGGCGCCCGCGATGGCGGCGCTCCTCGCCCGACGGCGGGCGGAGCTCGCGGCCATCCCCGACCCGGAGGCGCCCGGGTGAGCCGCGGCCTCCTCCTGGCGATCGAGTCCTCGTGCGACGAGACGGGCGTCGCGCTCCTCGACGGTTCGCGCCGGATCGTCGCCGAGGCGGTCGCGAGCCAGGTGGCGCTCCACGCGGGAACCGGCGGGATCGTGCCGGAGCTCGCGGCGCGGGCCCACCTCCGCTGGATCGACCCGGCCCTCGACGAGGTCCTCGCGGCGGCCGGCGCGACCCTCGCCGACGTCGGCGCCGTGGCCGCGACGGCCGGTCCCGGCCTCGCCGGCTCGCTCCTCGTCGGGCTCTCGTACGGGAAGGCGCTCGCCTGGGCGCTCGACGTCCCGCTCGTCGGGGTGAACCACCTCGAGGGCCACCTCTACGCGGCGTGGCTCCTCGACCCGGGCGAGGCGGAGCGGCCGGAGCCGCCCTTCCCGCTCGTCGCCCTCGTCGTGTCGGGCGGCCACACGTTCCTCGTCGAGATGCGCGACCACCTCGCGTACCGGCTCCTCGGTGAGACCGTCGACGACGCCGCCGGCGAGGCGTTCGACAAGGCGGGCCGGCTCCTCGGGCTCGGGTATCCCGGCGGCCCGGCGATCGCCCGCGCCGCCGAGGCGGCGCCGGGGAGGCCGGAGAGGCTCCCGCGGGCCTGGCTCGGCGCCTCGTACGACTTCAGCTTCTCGGGGCTGAAGACGGCTCTCCGCCGCCTCGTCGAGGCGGAGCTCGCCGCCGCCGGGCTCCCCCCGGCCGAGGAGGGCGGACGCCTCCCCGCGGGCCGGGTTGCGGCGCTCGCGGCGGGGTTCCAGGCAAGCGTCGTCGACGTCCTCGCGACGAAGACGCTTCGCGCCGCCGAGGACGTCGGAGCCCGGGCGATCGTCGTCGGCGGCGGCGTGGCGTCCAACGCGGCGCTCCGGGCCCGGCTCGCCGCGGGCGCCGGGGCGCTCGGCGTCGACCTCGTCATCCCGCGCCCGGGGCTCTGCACCGACAATGGGGCGATGATCGGCGCGGCGGGGGCGCGACGGCTCGCCGCCGGCGAGCGCGCGGGGCTCGACCTCGGGGTGCGGGCCGCATGGCCGCTCGCCCGCCCCGCGGGAGCCCCCGGGAGCCGCCGGCCGCCGACTCGCGGCGCGACGGCCCGCGCGTACGCGGCGCTCCGTGACGCCGAGGCGGACGCGGCCGGGAAGGTCGCCCGGTGAACGGTCCGGCTCCCGCCCGCCTCGACCCCGGTGCGGTCCGGCGCACCCTCCGGGCGGCGGGCCTGCGTGCCCAGCGACGGTTCTCTCAGAACTTCCTCGCCGACGTCGAGGTCCTCGAGGCGATCCTCGACGCGGCGGCGCCGGCCCCGGGACGGCGGGTTCTCGAGATCGGACCCGGGCTCGGGATCCTCACCGGCGGCCTCCTCGCCGCGGGGGCCCGCGTCACCGCCGTCGAGATCGACCGGGGGCTCGCGGGCCACCTCCGCGAGGCGTTCGCGCCCGAGATCGCGGCCGGGGATCTCGCCCTCGTCGAGGCGGACATCCTCGATGCCGACCTCGCCGCGCTCGTCGAGGCGCCGTACGATGTCGTGGCGAACCTCCCGTACCACGTCACGAGCCCGGTCCTCCATCTGCTCCTCGGCGGGGCCGCCGGGCCGCGCCCGGAGCGCTGCGTCCTCATGCTCCAGCGCGAGGTCGCGGAGCGGATCGCGGCCCGCCCCGGCGGGATGAGCTACCTGTCGGTCTTCGTCCAGTACCACGCCGCCGTGTCGATCGTGCGGCGGGTCCCGCGCGCCGCCTTCGAGCCCGCGCCGGAGGTCGATTCCGCGGTCGTCGCCCTCGACATCCGGGACCCCGACGCCACGGGCCGCCTCCCGGGGGCGATGGAGGACGACCTCTGGCGCCTCGTCCAGGCCGGCTTCCGCGAGCGGCGGAAGATGCTCCACAACGTCCTCGCCCGGCAGCTGCCGATCGAGCCGGCCCGCGTCGCGGCCGCCCTCGCCGAGGCGGGGATCGCCGGCGACCGCCGGCCGCAGACGCTCGGGGTGGGGGAGTGGATCGGCCTCCTCGGGGCGCTCGGGCCGCTCCCCGAGGACCGCCGCGGCCGGCGGGCGGAGGGAGCGCGATGAGCGACCCGGCGCGCCGCGTGACCCCGGTCGTCCGGCTCGCCCCGGCGAAGCTGAACCTGACGCTCGCCGTCGTCGGCCGGCGGCCGGACGGGTTCCATGCCCTCCACTCGGTCATGGCGCCGCTCGACCTCGCGGACGGCCTCGCGCTCAGCCCGGCGTTCGGGCCGGAGGACCGCCTCCATGTCGTCGGGCCCGGCGGGGCGCCCGCTCTGGACCTCGGGCCGGTCGAGGCGAACCTCGCCCTGCGGGCCGTCCGGGCGACGCGGGAGGCGATCCGGGCCGCCGGCGACGCGCGGCCCCTCCCGGCGCTCGCGATCCGCCTCGAGAAGCGGATCCCGGCGGCGGCCGGCCTCGCCGGCGGCTCGTCGGACGCGGCGGCCGCGATCGACGCGGCGCTCGAGGCGTGGGGCGCGACGGACGTCCTCGGGCCGGACCAGCGCGTCGACCTCGCCGCCGCGCTCGGATCGGACTGCCCGTTCTTCCTCGCCGGCGGCTGGGCGCTCGTCGAGGGCCGCGGCGAACGGGTGACGCCGCTCCCGGCCCCGCGCGGTGAGGCACCGGGCGTCGTCCTCGTCACCCCGGCCGTGCCGGTCCCGACGCCGGCGGTGTTCGCCGCCTACGCGGGGGGCCGGCGCCCCGAGGGCGGTGCGACCCTCGCGTCGTCGCGGTACCTCGCCGCCGAGCTCGCCGCCGGCCTCTCGGCGGCCCGCTTCCTCGAGCGGGCCGGGGTCATCGCCGTGGCGAACGACCTGCTCCCCGCGGCGACCGCCCTCGTCCCGGGGCTCGTCGCCGCCCGCCGGGCGCTCGCCCGGATCCTCGACCGCCCGGTGGGCCAGTCGGGCTCCGGGCCCACGCTCTTCGCCCTCTCACCGTCGCTCGCCGACGCGCGGGGAGACGCCGCGATCATCCGGGCCGCGCTCGCCGACGGGCTCCTGCCGCTCCCTGGTGAGCGCCCGCCGTTCGTCGCCGCGGCCACGCTCGTCGGCGTCTCGGCCGAAGCCGCCACGGTCGCCCATCCCGAGCCGACCGCGACCACCTGAACCCGAGGAGGAGGACCGCCATGCCCCGCACCCCCGTCGCCACCCCGCAGGCCCCGGCCGCCATCGGCCCCTACAGCCAGGCGATCAGCGCCGGCGGCTTCCTCTTCTGCTCCGGGCAGCTCGGCCTCGACCCCGCGACCGGCGACTTCGCCGGGCCGGGCGTCGAGGCGCAGGCGGAGCGGGCGATGGCGAACCTGCGGAACGTCCTCGACGCGGCCGGCTGCACGTTCGACGACGTGGTGAAGACGACGATCTTCCTCGCCGACATCGCCGACTTCGCGGCGGTCAACGCCGTCTACGGCCGCTTCGTCACCGACCCGCCGCCCGCCCGCTCGACCGTGCAGGTGGCGGCCCTCCCGAAGGGCGGCCGCGTAGAGATCGAGGCGATCGCGCGGCTCCGGGCGTGAGCGCCGCTCGGAAGGCCCGTCGGTTGACGAACCGGCGCGCGCGCCCCTACGATCCCGGGGCCACATGACACCCGATCCACCTCCGCCGGACGGCAGTCGCCCGGGCCCGGAGCCCGCCGCGCTCCCGGGACGCGCCGTCCGCCCCGCCCACCGATGACGCGACCCATCGCCGTCGTGCTCGCCGGCGGGCTCGGCACGCGGATGCGCTCGGCGACACCGAAGCTCCTCCACCCGCTGTGCGGCCGTCCCATGCTCGCCTACGTCCTCGACGCGGCTCGCGCGGCGACCGGCGCCGACCCCGTCGTCGTCGTCTCGCCGGCCACCGCCGCGATCCGCGACGCGTTCCCCGAGGGTGGCACGTTCGCGCTCCAGGAGCGCCCCGACGGGACCGGCGACGCCCTGCGGGCGGGCCTGACCGTCGTCCCGGCCGAGGCCGACGAGGTCGTCGCCCTCAACGGTGACATCCCCCTCGTCGAGGTCGACCTCGTCGCGGGGGTCCTGGCCCGGCGCCGGGAGGCCGGCGCGGCCATGGCCCTCGTCTCGTTCGAGACCTGGGACCCGGGCAGCCTGGGGCGGGTCATCCGCACGCCCGACGGCGCCGGCGTGGCCCGGATCGTCGAGGCGAAGGACGCGACCGCCGACGAGCTCGCCGTCGGCGAGGTGAACGTCGGGCTCTACGCGTTCGACGCCGGCTGGCTCCGGGGCGCGATCGGGCGGCTCACGCCTTCCCCCGCGACCGGCGAGCTCTACCTCACCCAGCTCGTCGACCTCGCCCTCGCCGACGGACGGGCCGTCGTCGCCCACGAGGCGCCCGAAGACGGGACGCTCGACGGGATCAACGACCGGGTCCAGCTCGCCGAGGCCACGGCGATGCTCCGCGAACGGATCAACGTCGCCTGGATGGCCGCCGGGGTGACGATGCTCGACCCCGCGACCGCCCACGTCGACGCCGACGTCGAGCTGGCGGCCGACGTCGTCCTCGAGCCGCACGTGGTCCTCCGGGGCCGGACCCGGGTGGGGGAGGGGACGACGATCGGAGCTGGGAGCCAGCTCCTCGACAGCACCGTCGGCCCGCGCTGCCGCGTCTGGGCGAGCGTGCTCGAGCGCTCCACCGTGGAGGAGGGGACGACGATCGGTCCCTTCAGCCACCTCCGGCCCGGAAGCTCGATCGGGCCCGGGGTCGAGCTCGGCAACTTCGCCGAGGTGAAGAACAGCCGCCTCGAGGCCGGGGTGAAGCAGCACCACGTGAGCTACCTCGGCGACGCCCACGTCGGCGAGGGCACGAACGTCGGCGCGGGGACGATCACCGCGAACTACGACGGCGTCCGGAAGCACCACACCGAGATCGGGAAGGGGGTCTTCCTCGGCGTCGACACGATGCTCCGGGCCCCGCTCACGCTGGGGGACGGCGCCCGGACCGGCGCCGGCGCGGTCGTCACCCGGGACGTCCCCGCCGGCAAGCTCGCCGTCGGCGTCCCGGCGCGGCTCCGCGACCCGCGCCCGCCCGCGCCCGAGGATCCCGCCGCGGGCCCCGGCGGCCCGCCCGGGCCGGCTGCGCCCGCCGCCGCCCCGGCAGACCCGACCGGCGACCCGTCACCTCCTCCCGCGGAGCCTCGCTGATGGGCTCCCTGGGCGAGCTCCTTCTCGTCGTCGGCCTCACGCTCCTCGCCGGGATCTTCGTCGCCGCCGAGATCGCCCTCGTGTCCGTCCGCCGGAGCCGGGTCGACCAGCTCGTCGACGAGGGCCGCCGCGGCGCGCGCCGCCTCCGCCACCTCATCGACGACCCGGGCCGCTTCCTCGCGGTCATCCAGATCGCGATCACGTTCATCGGCTTCCTCGCCTCGGCGGTCGCGGCGGTTTCGCTCGCCGGGATGCTCGCCGACGTCCTCGCGACGATCGAGCCCCTGCGAGGGAGCGCGCACGCGATCGCTCTCGTGACGGTGACCGTCGTCCTCTCCCTCTTCTCGATCGTCGTCGGCGAGCTCGTCCCGAAGGCGCTCGCGCTCGCCTTCCCCGACCGGATGGCGCTCACCCTTGGCGGCCCGGTCGACCTCCTTGGCCGGCTCCTCGCCCCGGTCGTCGCCCTCCTCACCGCCCTCACCCGCCTCATCGTGCGGCCGTTCGGGGCCGACATCACGAAGGAGGCCCAGATCACCGCCGAGGAGCTGAAGCTCATCGTCGAGCGCGGCGGCGAGGAGGGAGTCCTCGAGGCGGAGGAGGAGCAGATGATCCACGCGGTCATCGAGCTCGGCGAGCGCCGCGTCCACGAGGTCATGGTCCCCCGGATCGACATCGTCGGCCTCGAGGCCGAGGTGGACCTCGAGACGGCCGTCGACCGGATCATCGAGGAGGGCCACAGCCGCCTTCCCGTCTGGGAGGGCTCGGTCGACCAGGTCGTCGGGATCCTCTACGCGAAGGACCTCCTCCCGTTCCTCAAGGCCGCCTCCGGGGAGCGGCCGACGGTCCGCGCGCTCCTCCGGCCTCCCGTCTTCGTCCCCGAGTCGATGTCGATCGACGACCTCCTCCACGAGCTCCAGCGGCGGAAGGTCCACATCGCGATCGTCCTCGACGAGTACGGCGGCACGGCCGGCCTCGTGACGATCGAGGACCTCCTCGAGGAGATCGTGGGCGAGATCCAGGACGAGTACGACGCGGAGGAGGAGATGGTCGTCCGCCTCGACGACGACCGGGTCCGTTTCGACGGGCGCGCCTCGGTCGACGAGATCGGCGAGGCCTGGGACGACCTGGACCTCGAGGCGCTCCTCGAAGACCGCGAGGAGTACGACACGATCGGCGGCCTCGTCTTCCATCGGATCGGCGGGGTGCCGAAGCCGGGCGACGTGGTCCGCATCGACGGCCTGGCGATCACCGTCGAGTCGACCGACGGCCGACGGGTCGGCAAGGTCCTCGTGACCCGGGAGCGGCCGGTCCCCGCCGAGGACGAGGCCGACCGCTGACGGCGCCACGCAAGCGTGACCGGCCCGGTCATGAGCGCGACGGCAACCATGCCAAGGAGAATGATCGGTGAGGCAGCCGAGATGAGCCAACACCCGGACACGCCCCTGCGCCGATGGCTTCCCTTCATCGCGTTCAGCCTGCTCGTCGGGTTCGCCATCGTCGTCGGCGCCAGCCTCGCCTCGCCGCCACGAGCCGACCCGGAGGCGTCCGACGCCTTCTGGGCGCGCCTGTCCGTCAACGGCGTCTCGCCCGGCTACGCGTCGATGGAGGACATGCTGCGCTCGTCGGAGACGGTCATCGTCGGGCGCATGGGTGAGCTCCGGGAGTCACGGTCGTGGGTGGCGGACCCCGACCTGGGCCCGGACGGCATCGCCTTCTACGCCGTGTCTCCGGTCAAGGTCGAGCAGGTCATCCGCGGCAGCTACGTCTCGTCGACGCCTGGCACCATCGACGTCGAACTGTTCGTCCCCGTGCCGGCCAGGTTTGCAGAGTTCAAGGCGGCCCAGCCGGCCGAGCGATTGATCCTCTTCCTGGATCGAAAGGAAGACTCGATCACGCCCGTCTATGGCATCGTCAGCCCGAACCGGGGGTACGTACGCGACTTCGGCGCGGCGGAGCCACCGATCGGCGCCGATGACGAGTGGCTTGTCCGCGTTCGGGATGTCCCGTTTGACGAGCTCGTCCGACAGCTCACCGAGGCTGCTGCTCGATCGTGACCGCGCGGGGCGCGGTCGCCAATTGGGTTCGCGCCCAGACGATGTCAGGCGCGGTGCCCATGGCCCGATGGCCACCCACGCATCTGTTGGCCCTACGCGCTGATGACGCTCCGCATGATCAGCTCGAGGCGCTCGCGCGCCTCCGGCTGGACGACGCCGGCCGCGTCGAGCTGGGCGATCGCCTCGTCGCGCCAGCGCCGCGCCTCCTTGCGGGTGTACTCCTGCGCGCCGGTCCGCTCGAGGATCGCCATCGCCTCGGCGATCTCCGCCGCGCCCGGGTGGTCGGCCCCGTAGAGCGCCTCGAGGCGCGCCCGGTCGGTCGGCTCGGCGTGCTCGAGGGCGTAGATGACCGGCAGCGTCTTCTTGTGCTTCGCGAGGTCCGAGGGCTCCTTGCCGGTCGCCTGCTCGCGGCCCCAGATCCCGAGGAGGTCGTCGTTGAGCTGGAAGGCGAGCCCGAGCGCCCAGCCGAACTGCCGGTAGCGCCGGATCACCT
>JAJZRQ010000062.1 GCA_021802585.1 Chloroflexota bacterium | reverse complement strand
CCCCCGCGTCCGACGACGCGACGCGGCCGGTCGTCTACTCGCCGGCCGCCGACCGACGGCCGGCGTGGGCCGACGCCGTCGTCGAGGGCGACGCCGAGGACACCCTCCCGCCGACGCCGCGCCGCTGGATCGAGCCCGACGGCGCGACGACGGCGACACCGGCGGCGCCCAGCGCGTCCAGCGCGTCCAGCGCGTCCACCGCGCCCGCTCGCCCGCGGCGGGGCCTCGTCGGCACCGTCGCCGCGGTGGCCCTCGCGGCGGCCGTCGTGGGCTCGCTCGGCACGTTCGGCCTCCTCTCGGCGAGCGGCCGCCTCGACCGGTCGCCGGTCGCGGCGGCGACGGCGGTCGGCCAGGGCCAGCAGGCGACGCAGCCCCAGAAGATCTCCATCGACGGGAACTCCGCCGTCACGGCCGCCGCCCAGAAGGTCTCGCCGGCGATCGTGACGATCACCTCGAGCGGCGTCGCGAACCCCAACGACCCGTTCTTCAGCATCCCCCAGTCGGGTGTCGGCTCCGGTGTCATCTTCGACCCGAGCGGCTGGATCATCACGAACAAGCACGTCGTGGCGGGCGCCCAGAAGCTCACGGTGACGCTCCAGGACGGCCGCACGTTCGATGGCCGGGTCTACGGGATCGACACCCTGACCGACCTTGCGATCGTGAAGGTCGAAGCGACCGGGCTCCCGACCGCCCCCATCGGCGACTCGTCGACCGTGAAAGTCGGCCAGCTCGCGATCGCGATCGGCAGCCCGCTCGGGACGTACACGAACTCGGTGACCGCCGGGATCATCTCCGCCTTCGGCCGGACGATCCAGGTCCAGGACGGGACGGTCATCCGGAACCTCATCCAGACCGACGCGGCAATCAACCCCGGCAACTCCGGCGGCGCCCTCCTCGACGCGGCCGGCAACGTCGTCGCGATCAACACGGCGGTCGCCCAGACGGCCGAGGGGATCGGCTTCGCGATCCCGATCAACATCGCCCGCCCGATCATGCAGCAGGCCCTCGCCGGGACGGCCCTCGCGCGGCCCTGGATCGGCGTCTACTACGTCGCGATCACCCCGGCGATCGCCGAGAAGAACAGCCTCCCGGTCGAGCAGGGAGCGTGGCTCTCGGCCCAGGACCAGTCCGGCCAGGCCCAGGACCCGATCGTCCCCAACAGCCCGGCGGCGAAGGCCGGCCTCAAGGACGGCGACATCATCACCGCCGTCGACGGCCAGGCGATCGACGCGAACAGCCCGCTCGACGACATCCTCACCCAGTACGCCCCCGGCCGGACCGTCGCCCTCGACGTCCTGCGGGCCGGAAAGAAGATCAACCTCACCCTGACGCTCGGCACGCGTCCCGCCAGCCAGTAGGCCCCAACCGAAGATCCCGCGGGCACCGCCGGACTCCTCCCCGTCGGCCGCTCGCTTCCTCTCTCCACCTGACCGCTGGCCCGCCTCCCCGGGCCGGCGGTCAGCGTGTCCGGCGGACCTCGACCCCGGCCCAGGCCAGCTCCCCGGGGAGCGGCGGCCGGAGCTTCCGGACCCGGACGACCGCGGCGGCCACGGGTGGGTGGGCCGCGAGCACCGCGGCCGCGATCCGTTCGGCGAGGGTCTCGAGGAGCGCTGCGTGGGGTCCCTCGACGACCTCCCGCGCCGCCGCGAACACCGCGCCGTAGTCGACCGTCCGGGAGAGGTCGTCGGCCCTCCCCGCCGGCGCGAGGTCCAGCTCGAGGACGACGTCGACCTCGAACGGCTGGGCGTCCACGGCCTCGAACGGCAGGACCCCGTGACGGCCCGCGAAGCGCATCGCCCGGAGCTCGATCCGGTCGCTCACCGCGGTCCCTCCCAGCCGTCGGGCCGCCAGCCGCGGAGGACGGCGTCGGCCGTCCGCGCCGCGCGGACGTTCGGGCGGACGTCGTGGACCCGGACGACGTCGACCCCCGCGGCGATCCCGAGGACCGTCGTCGCGACCGTCGCCTCGACCCGCTCGTCGGCGGGCAGGTCGAGGACCCTGCCGAGCGTCGACTTCCGGGACGTGCCGAGGAGGATCGGCCGCCCGAGCGTCCGGAGGACCGCGAGGTCGCGGAGGAGGGCGAGGTTGTGCGGGGGCGCCTTGCCGAACCCGAACCCCGGGTCGACGATGAGCCGCTCCCACGCGACGCCCGCCGCGACGGCGCGGTCGACGGCCCGGGCGAGGTCGGCGACGATCTCGGCGAGGAGCGCCCGGTACCGGGCCTCGGCGCGGTTGTGCATGACGACGAGGGGCACGCCCCGCTCGGCCGCGACGCGGGCAAGGGCGTCGTCCTCGGCGACGCCCCACACGTCGTTCACGAGATGGGCGCCGGCGTCGAGCGCCGCCTCCGCGACGGCCGGCTTCACCGTGTCGACCGAGAGGGGAACGTCGGGGAGCGCGACGCGGAGGGCGCGGATCACCGGCACGACCCGGGCAGTCTCGACGGCCTCGTCGACGGCCGCGTGCCCCGGCCGCGACGACTCGCCGCCGACGTCGAGGAGGTCCGCGCCCTCCTCGACCATCTGCCCGGCGCGCCGGACGGCCTCGGTGACCGGGTCGGCCCCGGCGGCGAGGAGGCCGTCGCCCGAGAAGGAGTCGGGAGTGACGTTGAGGATCCCCATGACGAAGGTGCGCGCTCCCCAGGCGAACGTCCGGGGCCCGATCTCGAGAGGCGCCGGGACGCCGGGGAGGCCGGCGCCGCCGCTCGCCGGGAGTGCGAACGAGGGGGTGGAGGCGCCGCCGCGGCGGGGGTCGGCGGCGACGACGCCGCGCTCGGGGGGCAGCGTCCGGCCGGAGGCCGAGGGGCGGGGGGCGCGATCGGCGGCCATCGCCGCGATCCTACGCCGGGTCGCGGAGATCCGGGTCGTCGACGACGATCGCCCGCACTGCGCCGACGAGGTAGAGCGAGCCGGCGACGACCATCGGGCCCTCGGCTGCGGCGAGGGCCGTCGCGAGGGCGGCCCCCGGATCCGCGATCGCCGTCGGTGAGGCGCCGCCCCCGGCGATCGCCGCCCAGCGGGCCGCGAGGGCGGCCGCCGGGAGTGCCCGCGGCCCCTCGACCTGCGTCGCGACGACCCGCGCACCGGCGAGTGCCCGGCTCGCGGCGAGTGCCCGGACCACCCCGTCCACGTCCTTGTCGCCCATGATCGCGAGGACGAGCGTCATCGGCGGGGGCTGCCGCTCCCCCCCGCCGCGGAGGAGCGGCCGCAGCTCGTCGAGCGCCGCCGCGAGCGCCGTCGCGCCCGCCGGGTTGTGTGCACCGTCGAGGAGGACCTCCACGGCGGCGCCTCGCGGCCCGGCTCCCGGGACGGCGACGAGCTCGAGGCGCCCGGGCCAGCGGGCCGCGGCGTACCCGGCCCGCCGGGCGTCCGGCGGGACGGCCGCGATGCCGGCCGCGCCGAGGGCGTCGAGGACCGCGTCGGCGACTGCCACGTTCGCGGCCTGGTGCCGCCCGAGGAGCCCGACGCGGGCGGCTGGCAGCCCCGGCAGGTCGACGACGAGCCCGCCGCGGTCCATCGCGAGGACGGGCGCCGGGGCGACCTCCACGAGCCCGGCGCCGACGCGCCGCCCCCGGCGCCGGATCACGGCGAGCGCCTCGCCCGTCGCCGCCGTGACCGCCCGGTCGCCCCGCACGACGATCGCGGCCTTCTCGCGGGCGATCGCCGGGATCGTCGACCCGAGCCACGCCGTGTGGTCGAGGTCGACGTTCGTGATCGCCGCCACGCCGCCGTCCCATGCGTGGGTCGCATCGAGGCGGCCACCGAGGCCAACCTCGACGACCGCGAGGTCGACCGCCTCGCGAGCGAACCACGTGAAGGCGAGGGCCGTCACGAGCTCGAACTCCGTCGGCGGCCCGTGACGGCGGGCCACGCGGTCGGCGACGGGGACGACCTCCGCGACGAGTGCGGCGAACGCCTCCGGCCCGATCGGCCGGCCCGCGATCCGCAGCCGCTCCCGGTACGTCACGAGGTGTGGCTTCGGGGTGTCCCCGGCGCGGTGGCCCGCGGCGGCGAGACAGGCCGAGACGAGGGCCACGACGCTCCCCTTCCCGTTCGTCCCCCCGATGAGCGCCCCGCGGATCCCCGCCTCGGGGCTCCCGAGACCGCGGAGGAGCGCCCGCGTCCGGGCGAGCCCGAGGCGGACGCCGAACCGGCCGCGGTCCTCGAGGGCGGCGACGGCGTCGCGGTACGCGCGGGGGAGGGCCGCTGGCGACCCGGGTCCCGGAGCGAGCGGCCCCGGCGCGGTCACCGCCCCAGCTCGTCCTCGTAGAAGACGCACTGGTTGAAGCGCGCCGAGAGGCAGACGTCGTTGATGAAGCCCTGCTCGAGGTGGACGCCGCCGCGCAGCTGGCAGCGCGACACGTTCGTCTCCTGCCGGACGAGGGCCTTCAGGAGGTGGGGCGCCTGGATCGGGATCGCGCCGCGGACCCCGGTCATGAAGAAGTGCGGGCAGACGTTCCGGCGGAGGTTCGGCATGCCGAACCCGAGCCGCGTACTGCCGCCGGCCGGGCGGCCGCCGGCCGCGGCCAGGTCGCCGGGCAGGTCCACGAGGCGGGCCCCGGGCCCCGGCCGGGCGAAGACCGCCGCGGCCTGGAGCGCGGCCGGGGCGAGCCGGGCGGGCGGCGCCGTGCGGGCGATCGGCGGCTGCATGAAGCGGGGCGAGCCCGGCGTCTCCGGGCGCGGCGCCGGCGAGGGCGCGAGCCGCGGCGCGAGCGGCGACCCGGGGCGGGGCGACCCGGGGCGGGGCGACCCGTGGCGGGGCGGGATCGAGGCGATGACGGAGAGCGGCGCCGGGGGGCGCGACCCGGGGCCGACGCCGACGACGGGGCGCGAGGCACCCGCCGGGACGGGGCGGGGATCGCGCGGCTTCCGCGGGTCGACCGGCGGGCGCGCGGATACCGCCCCCCGGGGGCCCTGGAGCGGGAGCGGGCTCCGCCGCCCCTTGTCGCCCTCCGCCACGTTCCCTCCCTCGTCACCGCGCACGGTCCCGGACGTGCGCCGACGCCCCCAGCGTACACCGGACCGTACCGCCGCCGCGCGGCGCGGCACCCGCGGCAGGGCAGGTCCCGCCGGGGGAGGAGGAACGCGGCCAGCCGTGCGACAATGCCGCCCGATGAGCGCCCGCCGCGATCGGCCGAGCCAGGTGCGCCGCCGCCCGCCCTCCACCGGCCGGCCGCGCCAGCTGCCACCCCCGCCCCGCCACCCGGTCGTCCCGCGGACCGTCGGCGCGCGAGCGCCCGCGCCCGCGCGCGGGATGCCGCTGCCGGCGCGGGTCGCCCTCCTCGTCGCCATCGGGGCGCTTGCCGTCGTCGTCGTCGCCACCGTCGCCGGGGCGCTCCCGCGGGTCGTGTCCGCGATCGGCGCGACGCTCGGCGGGTTCACCGGCCAGGCCCTCGCGACGCCCGTCCCGAGCGAGACGCTCCCGCCGATCCCGGCGTCGCCGACCCTCGCGGCGCCCGCCGGCCCGTACACGAACCAGCCCACCGTGACCCTCTCCGGGACCGTTCCCCTCGATGTGGTCGGCCGGGCCGGCTTCGCAGTCCGCATCTTCGTCGCGCTCCCCGACCAGGAGCCCGTCGCCGTCCGCGAGATCCCGGTCGGCGAGACGCCCGCGTTCGTCGTCGAGGCACTCCCCCTCGAGCCTGGCAAGAACCTGGTGAGCGCCACGCTCGTCGGGCCGGGCGGCGAGAGCGAGCCGTCGCCGTCGGTGACGGTCGTCCTCGACACGTCGAAGCCGAAGGTCACCGTCACCTCCCCGACCGACGGCGCGACGGTGAACGCGGAGACGGCGACGGTCACGGGGAAGACGCAGGGCCGCTCCACGGTCGTGGCGCGGAACGAGGCGAACGGGACCGCGGCGACGGCGGCGGCCGGCGGCGATGGGACCTTCACCCTCGACGTGCCGCTGAGCGGCGGCCGGAATGCGATCACCCTCACCGCGACCGATCCCGCGGGGAACGTCGGCACCGCGGTCATCACGGTCCTCCGTGGCTCCGGGGTGCTGACGGTCACCCTCGGCGCGTCGGCGTACCGGATCAGCGCTGCGCGCCTGCCCCGGACGATCGAGCTGCGGGCCGTCGTGACCGACCCGGATGGCCAGCCGATCCCCGGCCAGGACGTGACCTTCACCCTTGCGATTCCCGGCGTCCCCGCCCTCACCGGCGACGAGGTGACCGACGCGTCGGGGACCGCGACGTTCCGGACGACGGTGCCGGCCGGGGCGACGGAGGGGAGCGGACTCGCGACGGTATTCGTCAGCACCCTCCAGTTCGGGGACGCCTCCGGGCGCGCGTCGATCACGATCATCCCCTAGCCGGGCGGCCGCGGCCTGCAGGTCGTCCGTTCGCCGGCCTCGACCGTCGGCGCGTCTCGACCATCCGTTCGACGATCGTCGGCAACCCCTCGACAGACGGTGCGCGCGCAGCTACGATCCGGTCATGCCGAACTGGCGCTGCCCGCACTGCCGAACGCCGCAGCCGGAGGCGGCGCGGTGCTGGGTCTGCCGCCGCTCGAGCACGAGCTGCGCGACCTGCGTCCATTTCCGGCGCTCCGTGGCGCCCCCCGTCGGCGGGACGTGCGGGCTCGACGCGCGGGCGATCCCCCTCCGCGGCGACGAGCTGCGCGGATGCTGGCGACCGATCCGGCCGGGACGCGCCGTCGGCCCGGACGCCCTGGCCACGGTCGACCCGATCGGGCCGGCTTTCGTCATCCCCGGCGGCATCTGGTCCGAGCTCGAGGCCTGAGCGCGCGACGACCCTGGCGCGCCCGAGGACTGGAGCGGGCGCGTCGCCGCGAGGTGCCGCCGCGAGGTTACGGCGCGACGGTCGGGGCGGGAGCGCTCGCCGCGAGGAGGAGCAGCGATCCCGGCGGCACGACTTCGCCGGGCCCGGGGTTCTGCGCCGTGACGATGTCGGTGTCGGCCGGGCTTGCGCCCTGCCACTGGATGACGAGGCCCTCGGACGTCGCCTGGGCCTTCGCCGCCGCCACCGTCAGGCCGACGTAGCTCCCCACGATGACGGTCGGCGACGGGGTCGGCGTCGCGATCGGCTCCGCGGTCGGCGTCGGCGATGGGGTCGGCGACGGCGTCGGCGACGGGGTCGGCGTGGGCTCGGGGCCCTTCGAGACCTCGTAGTCGATCGCCGTTCCCGTCGGGACGTCGAGCCCGGCCGGGAACGTCGTCCCGATGACCGAGCCCGCCGGGATCGCCGGGTCGTACGACTCGGTCCGCACCCCGGGCGTGAGGCGCACGCTCGTGATCGCCCGGATCGCCTCCGCCTCGGTGAGGCCGACGAGCGACGGCACCTTCACGAGGTCCTTGCCCGAGACGACGTCGACCCGCACGGTCGAGCCCTGCGTCACCTCCGTCCCTGCCGGCGGATCCTGGCCGACGATCGTCCCTTCGCTCCGGTCGTTCCGCTTCACGTACGTCGGCTGGAGGACGACGCCGAGCTGCTGGGCCGAGGCGTTCGCGTTGTCGAACGCCTGGTCGATGAACGAGGGGAGGGTGACGGTGCCGGGCCCCGGCGTCGCGGACGGGCCGTTCGCGGAGAGGAGGCGGTAGACGACGAAGCCGGAGAGCACAAGGATGACGAGGGCGAGGAGCCCGGCCACCCAGATCCACGGACTCGTCCCGCTCGATTCCTCCGGCCCGGGCCCGGCCGCCGGCGCGGGGCGCGACGGCGGCGCGGCGTAGGCGTCGGGCGGATAGGCGCGCGGGGCGGGGGGTGGGACGGCCGCCGCGGCCGGGAGCGCTGCCGCGGCCGGGAGCGCTGCCGCGGCCGCGCCGGTCGGGCGGGCCGCGCCCTCGGCGAGGAACGCCTCGAGGGCCTCGGCCAGCGCGCCGGCGCTCGGGAAGCGGGCGGCCGGATCGGGTTCCAGGGCCCTCCGGTCGATCGCGTCGAGAGTGGCCGGCACCCCGGGCCGGATGTCGGCGACGCGTGGCGGCGGCGTCCCGATCCGGGCCATCGCCACGGCCGCGGCCGTGTCCCCCTCCCACGGCCGGCGGCCGGTGAGGAGCTCGTAGAGGACGACGCCGAGGCTGTACACGTCGGAGACCTCGGTCGCCTGCTCGCCGAGCGCCTGCTCGGGGCTCATGTAGTGGACCGAGCCGAGGGTGACACCGGGCAGCGTGAGGCGCGCGTCGGCCCACGCCCGGGCGATCCCGAAGTCCGTCACCTTGACCCGGCCGTCGGCGGCGACGAGGACGTTCCCCGGCTTCACGTCGCGGTGGACGATTCCCCGCGCGTGGGCCGCGGCGAGCGCGTGGGCGACTTCGGCCGACAGCCGCGCCGCCTGGCGCGGCGGCAGCGGCCCGTTCCGCCGGACGAGCGTCGCGACGTCCTCGCCGTCGATGTACTCCATGACGATGTACGGGCCGTCGGCGTCGATCCCGAAATCGTAGACCCCGACGATGTTCGGGTGGCTCAACGAGGCCGCGGCCTGGGCCTCCTGGCGGAACCGCGCGACGAAGTCCGGATCGTGGCCGTACTCGGGGCGGAGGACCTTCACCGCAACGTCGCGGCCGAGCTGGGAGTCCGTGGCGCGATAGACCGTCGCCACTCCCCCCTGGCCGAGGACCTCGACGAGCCGGTACCGGCCGCCGAGCACGTCGCCGAGCGTAGCCACTCCTGGGTCTCCTGTCCGGTCCTGCGATCGCCCCGGCGCGGCGGGTCAGATCTCGAGCCCGCGGAGGTACTCCGCGAACTCCGGGCCGAGATCGGGCCGCGCCAGCGCGAGCTCGACGGACGCCTTCAGCCAGCCCATCGTCGTGCCGGCATCGTAGCGAGTCCCCTCGAACACGTAGCCGTGGACGGGCTGCTCCTCCATGAGGGCCTCGATCGCGTCGGTGAGCTGGATCTCGCCCCCGGCGCCCCGCGTCGTCTGCTCGAGCTTGTCGAAGATCTTCGGCGTGAGGATGTACCGGCCGATGATCGCCATGTTCGACGGAGCGTCCTCCGGCCGGGGCTTCTCCACGACCCGGTCCACCCGCCAGAGCCGCCCGTCGTGGCCGTCGACGGGCTCGCCGCCGATGACGCCGTAGCGCTGCGTCTCGTCGGGGGCGACCTCCATGACCGCGACGACCGACGAGTGGGTCTGGTGGTAGGCGTGGATGAGCTGGCCGATGCACGGCCGCTCTCCGACGACGACGTCGTCGGAGAGGATGACCGCGAACGGCTCGTGGCCGACGAGCTCTTTCGCCATGAGGACCGCGTGGCCGAGGCCGAGCTGCTCCTTCTGGCGGACGTACGCGACCTGCGCGAGGTCGCTGATGTGGCGGATCTGGCGGAGGCGCTCGATCTCGCCCCGCTCCTCGAGGAGGTGTTCGAGCTCGAAGCTCAGGTCGAAGTGGTCCTCGATCGCCCGCTTCTGGCTCGAGGTGACGATGATCACCTGCTCGATGCCGGCGGCGACCGCCTCCTCGACCGCGTACTGGATGACCGGCCGGTCGACGAGGGGGAGCATCTCCTTCGGCTGCGCCTTCGTGGCGGGCAGGAAGCGGGTGCCCCACCCTGCGGCGGGGAAGACGGCCTTGCGTACGCGCATGGAACCTCGGTCGTGGTGGGGTCGGCCGGGGCGTGCCCGGGGAGGGTCGATCCAGTATAGCCCGGGGGTCCCGGCGATCCGGCCGGGGCGCCCGCTCCCGGACGCGCCGGCGAAGGCCCGGCCCCTCCTCGTTCGACGACCGCCCAGCAGCCGGCGTGACGGACCCCCGCGTCAGGTCGTGCCGCTCACCTGCTCGTGGGGCTCCGCGTCCTCCCCGCCCCGCTGCAGGAGGGTCGCGGCGAGGAGGACGAGCGCCCCGCCGGCCAGCTGCGCCGGCCCGAGCGCCTCGCCGAGGAGGGCGGCTGCGAGGAGCGTCCCGGCGACCGGCTCGACGAGGGCGACGATCGACGTCCGGGTCGGACCGATCGACCGGATCGCGAGGAGGAAGAGCAGCGTCGGGACGGCCGCCCCGGCGATCCCCGCCCAGAGGAGCGGCGGCAGGATCGCGGGCTCGCGGAGCGGAAGCGTCGCGACGCGGGAGGCGCCGCTGGCGACGACGAGGACGAGGAAGCCGGCGGCGGTCGTGGCGACGACGCCGAACGTCGCCTCCTCGGAGGGGATCGCCC
Source organism: Chloroflexota bacterium (assembly GCA_021802585.1). Lineage (GTDB taxonomy): Bacteria > Chloroflexota > Limnocylindria > Limnocylindrales > CSP1-4 > CTSoil-043. Next base: position 3,178 of record JAJZRQ010000062.1, on the reverse strand, counting down.
GGAACCCGCGCCGGCCGAGGAGGACATAAACCGCCTGCATCGCCGCGGCGAGGAGGGCGAGCCCGAAGCCGCCGGCGTCGACGGACCCGCCCGCTCCCCCGCCGAGCACGACGACCGCCATCCCGGCAAGGGCGAGGGCGAGGGCCGCCGCGCGTGTCCGCGTCAGCCGCTCCTCGCCGAGGAGGACGGCGGCGCCGGCGACGAGCGCGGGGTACGTGTAGAAGCCGAGGAGGGCGAGGGCGATGCTCGTCCGCCCGAACGCGGAGAAGATCGCGAGGTTCAGGACGAGGCTCGTCGCCCCCGTCAGGCCGAGGGCGACGACGGCCCGCGGTGGGAGCGTCCGCCAGTGGACCCGGTCGCGCCCCCGCGCGTGGAGGAACGCGAGGAGGAGGGCGAGGGCCGCGGCCCCGACGACGGCCCGCCAGAGGGAGAAGGCGAGCGGCGTGAGGCCACCGTCGTACGCGGCCCGGGAGACGGGGCCGAGGGTCCCGAAGAGGCAGGCCGCGATCGCGACGGCGAGGGTGCCGCCGGCCGCGCCCCCGGGCCGGGTCAGTGGACCGGGGCGCCGGGCCCCATGTCGGCCGGCGGCGGCGCCGGCTCCTCGGGACGGCGACGGGCGAGAACGACGCGGGTGAAGGGGATGCGCAGCTCGGAGAACGCCTCGACGCTCACGAGGAAACCCCCGAAGAGGAAGATCACCGCGAGGAACTTGCCCATCGTGAAGAAGCTCGTGATCCCGAAGCGGGAGAGCGCGTCGCCGGACGAGGCGAGGAAGGCGCCGATCGCGATGAGGATCGTCGCCGGCACGCGGCTGTGGAGACGCCCGGCGAGGAGCGCGCGGACTGCGCCCGGCAGCGACGCGACGAGGTTCACCGTGATCGCCACCGGGGCGATGAGGAGGTTGAAGAGGAACTCGTCGCCCTTCTGGTTCGGGTCGAGCGAGTAGGCGAGGACGCGCCGCTTCGGCATGAAGACGTACGCCGAGAAGATCGCCCCGAACAGGAGGCTGAAGCCGCCCGTCACGTTGAGGAACGGCGTGAGGAGGCGGAGCGAGCCGGGGAAGAGCTCCGCCGTCGGGACCCCGGTCGCGGGGTCGAGGGCGTAGCCGGGCGCCGGGAGCGTCGTCGCCACCATGAGGCCGAGGCTCAGGACCGTCGCGCCCCCGACGGCGGCGGCGGCGATCCGCGGCCACCGCTCGTTCGCGAAGTACGTCTCCGTCGCGACCGCGACGGAGAGGATCGCGGCGGCGATGAGGTAGAGGATCGGCGCCGAGCCCGCGCCCTCGTACTGATAGCGCCGCTGGGTGAGGAGCGTGAAGATCCCGGCGAGGACGAGGCTGAAGGCGAACGCATAGCCGAACCGCGTCCGGCTGAGGAGGAACGCCGTCCCGAGGCCGAGCCAGCCGGCGGTCCAGACCGCGCCGGTGAGGTACCACGTGCGGTAGAGGGGCTCGCTCCAGCCCACCGCGCCGGCGACCGCCTCGCAGCCGGAGGCGATGCCGAAGAACGTCATCCCGAGGGCCCAGATGAGCTGGAACGGCTGGCGCCGGACGCGCCACTGGTCGAGGAGGGCGAGGGCGAAGAAGAGGGCGATCAGCGAGGTCGCGGCGGGGAGGACGACGGACACGCGGCGGAGACCTCGGTGGCCCGCGGGCGCGGGCGGGGATCAGGCGGGGACGAGCTCGTGATCGTCCCGGTGGAAGCCGTCGCAGAGCCCGAGGCGCGGCTCGTCGCCCGGGACGACGATCGGGCGCATGAGCTCGCGGACCGCCGAGCGGCGGCAGAACAGGTAGCCCCGCTCGCGCATCCAGGCGCGGGCGCAGGCAGGGTCCGGATGAAACTGGTACGGCCCGGGGTTGATCGGGGTCCGCCCCGCCCAGGACGGGGCCACCTCGGTGGCGACGACGTCCATGACGTTCACCCGGAACGGGGTGCCCGTGATGACGCCGCCACAGCCGCGGCAGCGGGTCGCGACGTTCTCGTGCTGGACGGTGGGAACCCGGATCCCGAGGATGTCGAACGGCACGGGCGGAGGATAGCAGGAGCGCGCCCCCGTGGAGGCGCGGCGAGGCGTCGGCCGGCCCGATCGGCGTCGCCGGGCCGGCGCTCCCGTCCGGCGTCTTCCACATGCCCGTGACGACCGGGGTCGTGCCGGCGCAGGTGTACGTGACCTTGAGGCCGGAGACCTGCGGGAACCGCCCGGTGCCGCCGGCGAACGCCGGGTCGCAGGCCGGCTGGAACCCGTTGAGGAACGCCTGCTCGAGCTGGGCGCCGGTGAGGGTGAGGATCACCGTCCGGTTCCCGAAGGGCACGACGGAGAACGTCTCGCCCCAGGTGATCTCGCAGGGCCCCTCGCCGGCCGTCGGGGGGACGCAGAGGAGGTCGGCCCGGAGGCCGCCGGACGGCGCACGTCTGTGAACCGTTCCCGGCCCAAGACCGCGGCCGTCCTCATCCGACCGTCCGATCCCTCACCCTGCCCTGGAGCCGGCTTCGAAACGCGGGGAGTCTAGGTCTGCATTCCCCTGACGGCGGACTTCCGACTCATCCTCCAAGACGTCGGGAACGACGGCGAGGTTGGCGTCTTCCCGCCGATCGAGCTGGGCAAGAAGCCGGCCACGGATCACCCGCCGGGTGCCCCCACACAATGGGCATGATCGTGACGCGGCCTGTGGGTGCTTGTGTCCGGCCATGACCCGGCTCCAGCGACGGCCACCAGGACCACTGACGTCGGATTCGGGGACGATTCGCCCCCTGCGTCAGCGCAAATTCGAACGGCACGATGAGTCCGAGAACGCGATCGGGCCCTCAGCCTCGCGTTCCGATGCGAGGAATGCATGGGCGCGCAGGCCTGCCAGCATTGCGGGACGCCACTCCGTCGCGGCGCCTGGTCCTGTCTCCAGTGCGGCGCGGCTGTTTCGGCCGTCGCGCCCCGGTCCGTTCAACGGACGTCGAAGCGACGTCGTGCAGGGCGTCTATTCCTCGCGGCGTCCATCCTCGTGGCACTCCTGACGTCCGCCGATCTCCTGGTCAGGGGTGTCATCTCGCCGCGATCGGCGGATCCGGTCGCGCCCGCCGCGCGCGGTGTTCCGGTCGGGGTCAGGCCGTCGATCGCCCCCGGACCGGACCTCGGCGACGGCTGGACGACCGCGCCGGCCTACCGACGCTTCATCACGATCGAC
>JAJZRQ010000009.1 GCA_021802585.1 Chloroflexota bacterium | reverse complement strand
TCGCGTTCCTCCACCCGCGGAGCTGTCACGGCGTCCTCGTCGAGCTCATCGAGGCCCCGGGCGGGCCGGCCTGGGCGTCGCTCTACCCCGACGGGTTCCGGGCCCCGGGCGCATAGCGCCCTGGGGGTGCACCCGGCGGGGCGCGCGACGGCGCGTCCGCGCAGCGCCGGATCGGGGTCAGGTGGCCGGCTTCGTCGCCCGGAGCGAGAAGGAGAGCGGCAGCTCGCCGGGCGTGCCGCCGGGGAGCCGGAAGCGCCCGTCGGGTCCCTCGACGAGGAAGTCGAGCTTCCACTCGACGAACGGGTACTCGCGGAGGCTCTCGATCCGGAGGCCCGCGTCGACGAGGGCCGTCACGATCTCGCCGAGGCCATGGTCCCAGCCGTGCTCGCGCTCGGCGGCGACCTGCGCGCCGGGGTCCGCGTACGAGCCGTGGACCGCGAACGTGAGCGGCTCGGTGTGCTCCCAGTACGGGTAGGCGAGGCGGAGCTCGCCCGGCGCGACCCCCTCGTTCTCGAAGGCCTGCGCGACCGGGTGGATCTCGGCGACGTAGAACGTGCCGCCCGGGCGCAGGAAGTGGGCGACGACCTCCGCCCAGCGCCGGACGTCCGGGAGCCAGCCGAGGACGCCGCGCGACGTGTAGACGACGTCGAAGTCGCCGGCGAGGACGGCCGGCAGGTCGTGGAGGTCGGACCGGACGAACCGGGCCTCGGGGAAGCCGAGCTCGTCGGCGAGCGCGCGGGCGATTGCGACCGCCCGCGCGCTGAAGTCGGCGCCGGTGACCCGCGCCCCGAGGCGGGCCCACGAGAGGGTGTCGATCCCGAGGTGGCACTGGAGGTGGAGGAGGTCGCGCCCAGCCACGTCGCCGATCTCGGCGACCTCCTCGGCCGACAGCCGGATGCCGCCCCGCCGGAAGCCGTCGAGGTCGTAGAACCTGGACGCCGCGTGGAGGTCGGCCCACTCGTCCCAGAGGGCGTTGTTCTCGCGGATCGCCCGCTCGGTCGCGGCCGGCTCGCCGGCGGTCAACCGCGGTATCCCGCCGCGCGGAGGAGCGCGGGGATCTCCGTCGGCGACGAGGCGACCCGGATCCCCGCCGCCTCGAGCGCCGCGACCTTTTCGGCCGCGGTGCCGCGGCCGCCGGAGATGATCGCCCCGGCGTGGCCCATCCGCTTCCCCTCCGGCGCGGTGCGGCCGGCGATGAAGGCGGCCATCGGGACGCCCCGGAGGTGTTCCGCGGCCCACGCCGCGGCTTCCTCCTCGGCGCTCCCGCCGATCTCGCCGATGAGGACGATCGCCTCCGTCTCGGGGTCGGCGGCGAAGAGCCGGAGGACGTCGAGGAACGTCGTCCCGATGATCGGGTCGCCGCCGATCCCGACGCACGTGCTCTGCCCGATCCCGGCGTCGGTCATCGCCTGGACGGCCTCGTACGTGAGGGTGCCCGAACGCGACACGACCCCCACCGAGCCTTCGCGGTGGATCGAGCCGGGGATGATCCCGACCTTCGCCCGGCCGGGCGAGGTCGCGCCCGGGCAGTTCGGGCCGATGAGGCGCGCGCCGGCGGCCCGCACGACCTCGACGACGGGGAGCATGTCGAGGGCGGGGATCCCCTCGGTGATGCAGAAGATCGTCGGGATCCCCGCGCCGACGGCCTCGAGGATCGAGTCCGGCGCCCCCGCCGCCGGGACGAAGATGCACGACGTGTTCGCACCCGTCTCCCGGGCGGCCTCGGCGATCGTGTCGAAGACCGGCACCCGGTTGTCGAGGGCGTAGAGGCCGCCCTTGCCCGGCGTCATCCCGGCGACGATGCGGGTCCCGAAGTCGAGCATCTGGCGGGAGTGGAACTCGCCCTCCCGGCCGGTCATCCCGTGGACGACGAGCCGCGTGTCGCGGCCGATGAGGATGCTCACGCGGCACCTCCGGCGGCGCGCGCGGCCGCCACTGCCTTCGTCGCCGCCTCGTCGAGCGTCGCGGCGGTCTCGAAGCTGGCCTCCTCGAGGAGGCGGCCGGCCTCCTCGGCGTTCGTCCCGACGATCCGGACGACCATCGGGACCTCGCGCTCCTGGCGGCTGCGGGCCTCGATGAGCCCCCGGGCGACCTCGTCGCCGCGGGTGATCCCGCCGAAGATGTTCACGAGGATCGCCCGGACCTTCGGGTCGGCGAGGATGAGGCGCATTGCCGCCGCGACCCGGTCGGCCTTCGCGCCACCGCCGATGTCGAGGAAGTTCGCCGGCTCGCCACCGGCCCGCTTCACGAGGTCCATCGTCGTCATCGCGAGGCCGGCGCCGTTCACCATGCAGCCGATCGACCCGTCGAGGTGGATGAAGCTGATGTCGTAGTGGCGGGCCTCGGCGTCCGCAGGGTCCTCCTCGTCGAGGTCGCGGAGCTTCTCGAGGTCCGGGTGGCGGGGGAGCGCCGAGTCGTCGAGGGTGACCTTCGCATCGAGACAGGCGAGGCGCTCGACGTGGCCCTCGGGCCCGCTCTCGCGGATGATCGCGAGCGGGTTCACCTCGACGAGGTCGGCGTCGTTCGCCTTCATCGTCGCCACGAGGCCCCTCGCGATCCGCACGAAGTCGCGGAGGTGAGGGCCGCCGAGGCCGATCGCGAAGGCCAGCTCGCGGGCCTGGTAGTCGAGGAGTCCGAGGAGGGGGTGGGCCTCGACACGGTGGATCGCCTCGGGGGTCGCCTTCGCGACCTCCTCGATCTCCACGCCGCCCTCGGCGGAGGCCATGAGCACGATCCGCCGGCTGGCCCGGTCGAGGATCGCCCCGAGGTAGAACTCCTTGACGATGACCGCCGCGGGCCCCACGAGCACCTTGCGGACCGTGATCCCCTTGATGTCCATCCCCAGGATCCGGCCGGCGACCTCTTCGGCCTCCCGGGGCGAGCCCGCGAGCTTCACGCCGCCGGCCTTCCCGCGGCCGCCGACGAGCACCTGGGCCTTGATGACGACCCGGCCCGCGCCGTCGCCGAGGAACCGCTCCGCGGCGGCCCGCGCCTCGGCCGGGGCACGGGCGACGGACCACGGCGGCACGGGGAGCCCGGCCGCGGCGAGGAGCGATTTCGCGTCGGCTTCCTGGATCTTCACGGGCGACTCCTGCTGGTGCGGCGAGCCCACGCGGCCGCGCGGGGCGCCGCCGGGAGGCGGCGCGGGCCCCCGGGGCCGGGCGCGCGGCGATGGTACCGCGGGGGGCGGGCCGGCGGGCGCTCGTCTCCCTGCGGGCGCCCGGGCGAGGGCGCCGGAAGCAGCCGGACGGCGCGCGGGGCGGGCCGGCGACTCGGCCCATCCGGCCGGCCGCGTACAATGCGGGGCGCCGCCCCCGGCCTCCGGCCCGACGGCGACAGACGACGGCAGCCGTCGCCCGCGGGCGGACGGCGCGCGCAGTGGACAACCGCCGGCGCCCTCGTGCGCGTCGGCCAGGAGGCGACACTCCCGGTGCGTTACCTGCAGTACCGCGGCGGCGAGGGGATGCTGGCGTGGGCCTTCCACCGCATCTCCGGCGTGGCCGTCTGGCTCTTCATCCTGCTCCACGTGCTGGACATCTGGCTCGCCGGGGCAAACCCGCCGCTCTACGACGAGGTCCTCCGGCTCTACGCCAGCCCGCTCGGGCGCGTCGGCGAGACGCTCCTCGGGGCGGCGCTCCTGTACCACGCCCTCAACGGCCTGCGGATCATCGTCATGGACTTCTGGCCGGCGACGACCGTCTACCACCGCCAGATGTGGTATGCGGCCTGGGTCGTCTTCTTCGGCCTCGGGATCCCGGGCGCCTACATCATCCTGAGCCCGATCTGGAACGGGGTGCCGGCATGAGCGCCGGGATCGAACGGACGCGGGCGGGTCGCGCGCGCCCCCGCGGGGGCGGCTTCGAGCTCGGCGTCTGGTACGTCATGCGCCTCACCGGGCTGGCGCTCTTCGTCCTCGCCCTCTCGCACTTCAGCATCACCCACTTCCTCTTCGACCCCGCGGAGCAGACCTCGCAGTGGATCGTCGACACGCGCTGGGGGAGCCTCCTCTGGCGGACCGTCGACTGGGCGATGCTGACGACGGTGATCCTTCACTCGTTCCTCGGCGTCCGGACGGTCGTCCAGGACTACACCCACGGCGGCCTTCGCCTCGCGCTCTCGCTCCTCCTCGCCGGCGGCGCCCTCGCCCTCTTCGCCATGGGGACGCTCGCCGTCGCGACCCTCGGCTTCCCGGTGCGGTAGGGGAGCCGAAGCGATGCAGATCGACCACGACGCCCTCGTCGTCGGCGCCGGCGGCGCCGGCCTCTTCGCCGCCCTCGAGCTCGCCAAGTCCGGCGTCTCCACGGGCGTCCTCACGAAGCTCTACCCGACCCGCTCCCACACCGGCGCCGCCCAGGGCGGCGTCTGCGCTGCCCTCGGAAACGTCGAGGAGGACCACTGGGAGTGGCACATGTTCGACACGGTGAAGGGAGGCGACTACCTCGTCGACCAGGACGCCGCCGAGGTCCTCGCCCGCGAGGCGGTCGAGTGCATCATCGACCTCGAGCACATGGGCCTCCCGTTCAACCGGACGCCGGACGGGAAGATCGACCAGCGGCGGTTCGGCGGCCACACCCGGAACTTCGGCGAGGGGCCCGTGCGGCGGGCGTGCTTCGCCGCCGACCGGACCGGCCACATGATCCTCCAGACGCTCTACCAGAACTGCATCAAGGCCGGTGTCCGCTTCTACGACGAGTACCACGTCGTCGACCTCCTGTTCGAGGGCGGCGACGGCGGCGACGGCGGCCGGGCGGCCGGCGTCGTGGGCTACCGGATCGCCGACGGCGAGCTCCACACGTTCCGGGCGAAGGCCGTCCTCCTCGCGACCGGGGGCAACGGCCGGATGTTCCGGATCACCTCGAATGCGCACTCCCTGACCGGCGACGGAATGGCCCTCGTCTACCGCCACGGGATCCCGCTCGAGGACATGGAGTTCTACCAGTTCCACCCGACGGGCCTCTACCGCCTCGGGATCCTCCTCTCGGAGGCGGCCCGCGGCGAGGGCGGCACGCTCCTCAACAGGGACGGCGAGCGCTTCATGAGCCGCTACGCCCCGAAGCTCATGGAGCTCGCGCCCCGGGACATGGTGAGCCGGGCGATCTACCTCGAGATCCGCGACGGGCGGGGCGCCGGGCCGGACGGCGACTACGTCTATCTCGACGTCCATCACCTCGGCCGCCAGGTCATCGAGGAGAAGCTCCCCGACATCACCGACTTCGCCCGCGTCTACCTCGGGGTCGAGCCGCTGAAGGAGCCCGTCCCGATCGTGCCGACCGCCCACTACGCCATGGGCGGGATCCCGACCGACCTCCGGGCCCGCGTCGTCCGCGACGAGCGGAACGCCGTCGTCGACGGCCTCTTCGCCGCCGGCGAGGCGGCCTGCGTCTCGGTCCACGGAGCAAACCGCCTCGGCACGAACTCGCTCGTCGACCTCCTCGTCTTCGGCCGGCGGGCCGGGCGGGAGATGGCAGCGTACTGCCGGGTGGCGGAGATGCCGGCGGTCGCCGCCGACGCACCGGCCCCGGTCCGGGCCGAGCTCGACGACCTCCGCGGGCGACCCCGGGGCGAGAGCCCGGCCGTCCTGCGGACCGAGCTGCAGGCGACGATGATGGCGAACGTCGGCGTCTTCCGGACCGGCGAGATGATCGCCACGGCCGTCCGCGACGTCGCCTCGCTCAAGGAGCGCTACGAGCGGGTGCGGGTCGAGGACCGCGGGAGCGTCTTCAACACCGACCTCCTCGAGGCCCGCGAGCTCGGCTACCTCCTCGACGGCGCGGAGGCCATGGCCCACTCGGCCCTCGCCCGCACCGAGAGCCGGGGGGCGCACTCGCGGGAGGACTTCCCCGAGCGCGACGACGCGCACTGGCTCGCCCACACGCTCGCCTACCGGGGCGAGCCCGGCCCGACGCTGCGGTACAAGCCGGTGACCGTCACCCGCTTCGAGCCGAAGCCTCGCACGTACTGAGCCGGGAGCGAACGCGACATGCAGGTCGACCTCCGCATCCTCCGCTTCGATCCCCAGCGCGACCCCGCCCCGCACTGGGAGCGGTACACGGTCGAGGCGGACCCGATGGACCGCGTCCTCACCCTCCTCCACGTCGTGAAGGAGGAGCAGGACGGGAGCCTCACGTTCCGCCGCTCGTGCGGCCACGGGGTCTGCGGCTCCGACGCGATGCTCATCAACAATCGGAACCGGCTCGCCTGCAAGATCCGCGTCGACCAGCTGGGAACGAAGATCACGGTCGCGCCGCTCACCGGCCTCCCCGTGGTCAAGGACCTCGTCGTCGACATGGAAGGGTTCTTCGCGAAGTACCGGAGCGTCCTGCCGTTCTTCGTGAACGACAGTCCGCCTCCGCCCCGCGAGCGGATCCAGAGCCCGGCCGCCCGCGCCCGCTACGACGACACGACGAAGTGCATCCTCTGCGCGGCCTGCACGACCGCGTGCCCCTCGTTCTGGGCACGCCCGTCGTACGTCGGCCCGGCCGCGATCGTCAACGCCCATCGCTTCGTCTTCGACGACCGCGACGAGGCGGGCGAGGAGCGCCTCGAGCTCCTTGCCGACGGCGACGGCGTCTGGCGCTGCCGGACCGTGTTCAACTGTGTCGACGCCTGCCCGCGCGGGATCAACATCACCCGCGCGATCCTCGAGGTCTCGCGGGCGGCGGTGGAGCGGTCCGCCTGAGCGGCGGCGGTCCGCGCCGGCTCATCGTCCGCTCCGACGGGGCGGCCCGGGGCAATCCCGGCCCGGCTTCCGCGGGCGCGGTCCTCGTGGACGCCGACGCGCCCGGCGCGGAGCGGCCCGACGCCCCGCCGGTCGCCACGATCTCCGAGGCGCTCGGCCGCCAGACGAACAACGTCGCGGAGTACACGGGGCTCCTCCGCGCCCTCGCGCTCGCCGAGGAGCTCGGGGCCGAGGAGGTCGCGCTCCTCCTCGACTCGATGCTCGTCGTCGAGCAGCTTCGGGGGCGCTGGCGGGTCCGGGACGCGCGGCTCGCCGTCCTCCACGCAGAGGCGCTCGCCCGCCTCGGGCGGTTCCGGCGGTGGAGCGCGCGCCACGTCCCGCGGAGCGAGAACCGGGCGGCCGACGCGCTCGCGAACGAGGCCCTCGACCGGGTCGCCGCCGGGGGCCCGGCGGTCGTCGTCCGGCGGCCGGGGGAGGGGATCCGGGCCGAGGCGGCGACACGCCTCGCGGACGCGCCGGCGGACGTGGGCGACGCGCGCCCGGGAGCGCCGCCGGCGCGGGCCCGCCGGGCCGCGGTGCGGGACCAGATCCCGCTCGGCCTCGAGCCGGGCTTCGACCCCGGCGACGCAGGCCCCGAGGCCGGCGAGCTCCGCGTCCGGATCCTCGGCTCCGGCACGAGCCAGGGCCTGCCGCGGATCGCCTGCGACTGCGCCACCTGCACCTCTGCCGACCCGCGCGACCGCCGCCTCCGGGCGTCCGCGCTCCTCGCCTGGGGGGCGCGGCGCGTCGTCGTCGACAGCGGCCCCGACTTCCGGGCCCAGGCGCTCGCCGCGGACCTCGACCGCCTCGACGCGGTCCTCCTCACGCACTCCCACCACGACGCGGTCGGCGGCCTCGACGACCTGCGCCGCTTCAACGAGATCGCCGACGCGTACCTCCCCGTCCACGGCCTCCCGGGCGTCCTTGGCGTCGTCGTCGCCCGGTTCGCCTACGCCTTCGTCCCCGGGCAGGACGCGTTCCGCGGCCTGCCGATGCTCCGGCCGGTCGCCGTGGAGGGGCCGTTCGAGATCGCCGGGCGGCGCTTCGTCCCGGTCCCCGTCATCCACGGTGAGGGGCCCGTCTGCGGGTATCGGACGGGCTCCTTCGCCTACCTCCCGGACGTGAAGCGAATCGAGGCGCCGTCGCTCGCGCTCCTCCAGGACCTCGACGTCCTCGTCCTCAACGCCGTGCGGGACGAGCCTCACCCGGCCCACCAGACCGTCGCCGAGGCGCTCGCCGTCGTCGACGCGCTCCGGCCGCGCCGGACGTACCTCGTCCACCTCGACCACGAGCTCCGCCACGCTCCGCTCGCCGCCCGCCTGCCGGCGGGCGTCGACATCGCGACCGACGGGCTCGAGCTCCGCGTCCCGCGCTGACGGAGGGTGCCGTGACCGACCTGCCGACCGTCGTCTGCTACGGCGACTCGAACACCTGGGGCGCGATCGGCGCGACGCACGAGCGCCACCCCCGGGACGTCCGCTGGCCGGGCGTCGCCGCCGCCCTCCTCACCGGGCGGGCGCACGTCGTCGAGGAGGGCCTCAGCGGCCGGACGACCGTCTGGGAGGACCCATTCTGTGCCGGCCGGAACGGACGCACGTACCTGCTCCCGTGCCTCGCCTCGCACGCCCCGGTGGCGGTTCTCGTGATCATGCTCGGGACGAACGACCTGAAGGCGGTCCTCCGCCTCGGGCCGGCGGAGATCGCCGCCGGCGCCGGCAGCCTCGTCGACCTCGCGCGCGACGGCGGGTCCGGCCCCGGCGGGGGCCCGCCGGCCGTCCTCCTCGTCGCCCCGCCGCCGCTCGGCGAGGTGACGGTCGCCGCCGAGCTCTGGGGCTTCGGGGCGGCGCATGCGGCGTCGACGCGGCTCGCCCCCCTCTACCGCGAAGCGGCCCGCCAATCAGGTGCCGCGTTCCTCGACGCCGGCGCGCTCGTCGCCACGGACGCGGCGGACGGCGTCCACCTCGACGGGGCCGCGCACGGAGTCCTCGGTCGGGCGATCGCGACCGCGGTCGCGGAGCTCCTCGGGGCGGCGGGGTAGAATCGCGGCGTCAGCGAGGCGGCCGGACGGTCGCGCGTCGCCGGGCAACCGGCGGCGTGAGGAACGTCCGGGCTCCACGGCGCAGGGTAGCGGGTAACGCCCGTCCGCCGCGAGGCGAGGACCAGCGCCACAGAGACGAGCCCGCGGCCGGGCGACCGGCGGCGGGGTGAAACGCGGCAAGCTCTACCCGGAGCAAGGCCAAATAGGAGAGCGCGTCCCGGTCCGCCGGGACACCGGCGCGCCGCCGGAGCTCTCGGGTCGGCTGCATGAGCCGCCGGGCGACCGGCGGCCCCAGATGGATGACCGTCGCCGCGCCCCTCGGGGAGCGGCACAGAACCCGGCGTACAGGCCGCCTCGCTGGCGCCTCCCGCACCGCTCATCGGTGCCTCCGCGGCTGCCGTTGCCGCGGCCCGTTGCGGCGACGCCTGGCCGTGGCGGCGGAGGGTGGGGGCTGCCTCGGCCCGCAGGCTGCGACGGGCCGCGTCGCGACGTGGCGGTGGAGCGGCGTGCCGGCGGACGTGCCGACCGCGGCGGAGCGGCGTCCCGTGGTGCCGGGCCGCCCCGGGACGGGCGGACGGGTCGGGCCGCCCCGCGCATCCTCTCCAATGCGGCCCCCACGATCCTTCCGCGACGCGGGGCCCGCCCGGAGCGGCCCGCGGCGGAGTCCTTCCTCTCCGCTGCCCGCCACCGGATGCATCGGCGAGGCGCTGCCGGGGCCCGAGCCGCGACCGCGGGCGTCCCGGCCCGGTCCGCCGACCCCGCGTCGCGCGCAAGGATCAGGGGACGAGCAGCGGAGAGGATGTCGGTCGGGACGGCGGGTGCGCGAGCGTGGGCGCGGCGACGGGCGGGTCCGCGAGAGGCGGCGGCGGGCACGGGGCCCGCGGCGTCCGCTCTCAGTCCTCGTCGGCCCGGAAGATCCCCGCCGCGGCGCAGGCGTTGCAGATCGGGAGCGCCGTCTCGAGGTCGCCGAGGGGCATCGGCAGGGCGCGGTCCGGGAAGAGGCAGTCGACCTCGAACGTCCGCTCGCGTGACCGCTCGACGGCGGTGACCCGCCGGAACGTGCAGCGCCGGATCCGGGGGGCCGCGAGGAGCGGCTCCGGGAGCGGGGCGGCGGTCGGCTCGGCGAAGGCCATCGGCGTGCGGGTCCTCGAGGGCGCGGTGGGTCGATCGGCGGCCGAGCCTAGCACCGCGGTCCTCCCATCCGCAAGGCGAAGAAGGTACTGCCGCCCGCCTGCGGCATGGCGCTGCGGGCCGCCGCCGACGCCGCCGCGGACGCAGCAGTCGGGTGCTCCGTCATCTCCGCTCGGGACGGCGCCGCCGCCCCCGATGCCGGCGCGGCGCCGGACGCGGCCGCGGCCCGAGGACCGGACGATGCCGCCGCCTGAGACACAGCCGCCCCCGATGCCGGCGCGGCCGGGGACGACGCAACGCCCGCCGTGATCCCTCCGGCGAGGTTGGCCGGTCGTCCGATCGCGCCTCGCGATGCCGATTTGCCCATTGACTGGCACCTCCCGCGGTGTATGATCCCACATCGGTGGCACAAAGTGGTGCCAAGTGGTGAATCCGGCGGTCCCGGCGGTCCCGGCGGCGGGGCTCCAGGGCCGCCCGGAGCGGACCAGAGGGATCCCGGGCAGGTGTTCACCGGCGAGTACCGGCACTCGGTGGACGCGAAGGGGCGGCTCGCCGTCCCCGCGAAGCTCCGAGCGCAGCTCGAGAGCGGGGCATTCGTCTCGCGCTGGATGGACGCCTGCCTTGCCATCTGGCCCCGCGCGGAATGGGAGCGCCTCGCCGGCAAGGTCGCGGCGCTCCCGACCGTGGAGAACGCTGGAGCCCGCCTGGCTGCTCGCTTCCTGTTCGGGAACGCCGTCGAGGTCGTCTGGGACGCCCAGGGACGCTTCGTCCTGCCGTCCTACCTCCGCGAGGCGGCCGGCCTGGAGAGCGAGGCGGTGATCGTCGGGTCGCTCGACCACGCCGAGATCTGGGCGCCACGCGCCTGGGACGCGTACCGCAAGGCGCTGGACGAGCCGGACGGCCTGGCGAAGGCCTTCTCGGGGCTGGGCATCTAGCGCACGACATGCGCTTCCAGGATCCGCTCGGGATCCGCACGCGGACGGTGGAGACGACATGGAGGAAGGGCACCTGCCGGTGCTCGCGGAGGAGGTCGTAACGATGCTCGCCCCGCGCCCCGGCAGCCTCCACGTCGACTGCACCGTCGGCGGCGGTGGGCACACCGAGCGGATCCTGGAGGCCGCCAGCCCGGACGGCCGCGTCCTCGGGCTCGACGCCGACCCCGCCGCGATCGCGCGGACGGGGGCGCGGCTCGCCCGGTTCGGCGACCGGCTCGTCCTCCGGCGGGCGAACTTCCAGGAGCTCGGCGACGTCGCGCCGCCGGCCGGCTTTCCCGCGGTCGACGGGATTCTTCTCGACCTCGGGCTGAGCTCGCACCAGCTCGCCGACGCCGGCCGCGGCTTCGGGTTCCGGACGGGGGGTCCCCTCGACATGCGGTTCGACGCGTCGCGCGGGGAGCCGGCGGCCGCCCTCCTCGCGCGGCTCGACGAGGCGTCCCTCACGGACCTGTTCCGGCGCTACGGCGAAGAGCCCCAGGCGCGGCGGATCGCGCGGGCGATCGTCGAGGCTCGCCGCGCGGCCCCGGTGGCGACGGCCGGCGAGCTCGCGGCGCTCGTGGAGCGCGTCGTGCCCCGGCGCCCCGGCCCGCGTGGCCGGACGCACCCGGCAACCCGCGTCTTCCAGGCGCTCCGGATCGCGGTGAACGGCGAGCTCGAGGCGCTCGAGGCGGTCCTGCCCGCGGCCGTGAGCCTGCTCCGGCCCGGTGGCCGGCTCGTCGTTCTGAGCTACCACTCGCTCGAGGACCGCCTCGTGAAGCGGTTCGTCGCCGCCGAGCGTCGCGGCTGCACCTGCCCGCCGAGCTTCCCCGTCTGCGTGTGCGGCCGGGCGCCCCGCCTCCGCCCCGTCGGCCCCCAGCCGGCGGTCCCGAGCCCGGAGGAGGTCGCCGCCAACCCCCGTGCCCGGAGCGCCCGGCTCCGGACCGCCGAGCGGCTCGCAGCATGAGCCGCGCCGTCGCCGCGAGGAGGGATCGACGATGAGCAAGCGCCACCAGGCGAACCGGCGCCGCACGTACGGCCGCCGCCAGCACGAGGTCCGCGAGCGTCGCGAGCGCCCGTGGCCGGCCGGGGGCGTGGATCACGACCTCGCCGACGAGGGCCTCGCCGGCCCCGAGGCGATCGTCGTCGAGCACCGGGCGCTGCCGTACGGCGCGACCTGGCTCGGGCTCGAGTAGTGGCGGGCTACGCGGGCGCCCGCCCGCGCTCGGGCTTCCCCTGGCGCCGCGCCGCCGCGCCGACCCGCGAGGTCGTGCGCGACCCGCGCGACGCGGGCATGCCCCGCCGGCGGGTGCGCGGCGGGGTGGCGAGCCGCGCCCGGCGCCGGTCGAGCCGGACGGGGATCCTCGTCGCGGCGATCGTCGTGACGTTCGGGCTCGCCTTCGTCTCCCTCGCCCAGACGGTGCGCCTCTCGACCGACGGCGTGGAGCTCGACCGCCTCGCCGGCGACCTCACGATCCTCCAGGGCGAGCAGCAGGAGATCGAGTCGGACCTCTACCGCCTCGGCAGCGAGCCCGCGGTCCGCAAGCAGGCGCTCGACGCCGGGCTCGGCCAGCTTGTCGACCCGCTCGTCGTCCCCGCGCGCTGACCGATGCTCGGCCGGACGGACAGCCGCCTCCGCGCGCGCATCCTCCTCGTCGTCCTCCTCGCCTTCGGGACGGCGGCGGCGGCGCGCCTCGGCTACTGGCAGCTCGTCCGGCACGACTGGCTCGTCGCCCGCGCCCAGGAGCAGATCCAGGTCCGCACCGAGGTCCCCTCGACGCGCGGGACGATCTATGACCGGACGGGGACGGTGGCCCTCGCGACCTCCGTCTCCCGGGATCGCCTCGTCGCGTTCCCGGCCCAGCTCGCCGGCGATGCCGCCGCGGCCGTCGCGAAGCGCGGCGCGATCGCGGCCCGCCTCGCCTCGATCCTCGGGCTCGACGCCGGGGCCGCCGGCACGCTCCGCGAGCGGATCGACTCGGGCCGGGCCTACGTCGTCCTTGCCCGCGGCCTCGCCGCCGACCAGTCGGCCGCCGTGCGCGCGGCGATCGCGTCGCGCGACCTCGCGGCGGTGCGCCTCGAGCCCGAGGCCATCCGCGTCTACCCGCTCGAGGGCGGAGCCCCCAAGACGACGCTCGCCTCGCAGGTCCTCGGCTTCGTCAACCGCGACGGAGCCGGCCAGTACGGGGTCGAGGGTCGCTGGCAGGACACGCTCGCCGGCTCGCCCCAGGTCCTCCTCGCCGAGCGCGACGCTTCGAACCAGGCGAACCTCGCGACAGCGACGATCATCGAGGCCGGCAGCCCGGGCGCGGACCTCACCCTTACGATCGACGCGAGCCTCCAGCTGGCCGTCGAGCGCGAGATCTACGCCGCGTGGGTGGCGGATCGCGCGAAGAGCGTCTCCGCCGTCGTCATGGACCCCTCGACCGGCGAGATCCTTGCCGAGGCCACGTACCCCGCGTATGACGCGAACGCGTACGCGGCGGTCGCGAGCGCGGACCCGGGGCGCTTCGTCGACCCGGTCATCGCATCGGTCTACGAGCCCGGCTCGGTGTTCAAGCTCGTGACCTCGGCGGCGGTCATCGGGGCCGGCGTCGTGACGCGGACGTCGGGGGTCAACGACCAGGCCGTCCTCCGCCTCGACGGGGGGACGGCGAAGGTCACGAATGCCGACCGCGGCTCGAAGGGCCACCTGACGTTCCAGGACGCGGTCGCCTGGTCGCGGAACGTCGTCATGGCGAAGACGGCCCTCCGGCTCGGCCGGACGGCGCAGGCCGCCGCCGAGGTCCTCCACGAGACGTGGGCGAAGCTGGGGTTCGGCGCCCTCACCGGCATCGACCTCGCCGGCGAGGTGCCCGGCCTCGTCCGGGACCCGGCGACGACGACGTGGCGCCAGATCGACGTGGCGAACGGGTCGTTCGGGCAGGGCGTCGCCGTCACGCTCCTCCAGCTGGCGACGGCGTACAGCGCAATGGTGAACGGGGGGATCCTGCCGACCCCCCACGTCGTCGAGCGCGTCGGCCAGGAGGCCGTCGTGGCGGGCGACCGGGGGCGGGTCCTCACGACTGCGCTCGCCGCGGACCTCGTCAAGATCATGCGGAACGTCCCCCTCGCCGTCCCGTTCTACCGGGATCGCACGCTCATCCCGGGCTACGACGTCGGCGGCAAGACGGGCACCGCACAGATCTGGGATGCGAAGGCAAAGGCCTGGAAGGCGAACGTCTTCAACTATTCGTTCGTCGGGTTCGTGGGGCGCCGGAGCCCCGACGTCGTCGTCGCGGTGCGGATCGAGGAGGGTCGCCCGACGGTCCTCCGCGTCGGCCAGATCGAGATGCCGGTCGAGTCGTTCGAGCTGTTCCGGCGGATCGCGACCGACGCGATGACGACGCTCGACCTCGCCCCGGCCGCTCCGGTGGCGTCGCCGCCGGCGAGCCCGGCGACCCCGTGAGCCCGGCCTGTGCGACACTCCCCGGCGTGACCCCCGTGCCGGCCGCGCGGGACGACGTCGAGCCGTCTCCCGCGGCCCCCCTGACCGCCGCCGAGCTCGTCGCGGTCACGGGGGGCAGCCTCCTGCGGCGCTCCGACCGACCCGTCCGGGGCGGCGCGGTGGACTCCCGCCTCGTGACACCGGGCTGCCTCTTCGCGGCCCTGCCCGGTGAGCGGACCGACGGCCACCGCTTCGTCGGCGAGGCGGCGGCCCGGGGCGCCGCGGCGCTCCTCGTGGCGCGGCCCTTCGCCGAAGCAGAGCTGGCGGCGCTCGGTGACGTGACGGTCGTCCGCGTCCCCGACACTCTCGCCGCTCTGCAGGCGGTTGCTGCCGCCTGGAGGGGTCGCTTCGACCCGCTCGTCGTCGGGATCACCGGCAGCGTCGCCAAGACGTCGACGAAGGACGCCACCGCGGCCGTCCTCGGGGCGGCGATGCCCACGCTCGCGAGCGAGGGCAACCAGAACAACGAGATCGGCCTGCCGCTCACGCTCCTGCGCCTCGCCCCCGGGCACCGCGCGGCGGTCCTCGAGATGGGGATGTACGTCGGCGGCGAGATCGCGACGCTCGCCGCCCTCGGGCGGCCGCGCGTCGGGATCGTGACGGCGGTGGCGCCCGTCCACCTCGAGCGGGCCGGCTCGCTCGAGGCGATCGAGGACGCGAAGGCGGAGCTCGTGGAGGCGCTCCCGGCCGACGGGATCGCCATCCTCAATGGCGACGACCCCCGGGTCCGCCGCTTCGCGTCCCGGACCCGCGCCCGGTCCCTGACATACGGCCTCGGGGCAGCGGCGGACGTGACCGCCGAGGCCATCGAGGCCCGCGGCGCCGGGGGGATGACCTTCGAGGTCGTCGCCCGCGCCCCGCGCCGGACCCGCGTCGCCGTCACGATCGCCGCGCTCGGGCGGCACAGCGTCCAGAACGCCCTCGCGGCGGTGGCCGCCGGCCTCGTCGCCGGCGTCACCGACGAGCAGCTCGCGGCCGGGCTCGCCGCGCCGTGGGGACGGGCCTCGGCGCACCGCGGGGCGCTCGTCGCGGCGCCGGGCCTCACGATCCTCGACGACACGTACAACGCCTCGCCGACGTCGACGATCGCCGCCCTCGAGGTCCTCGCGTCGCTCCCCGGACGCCCCGTCGCCGTCCTCGGCGAGATGCGCGAGCTCGGGGCGCTCCACGAGGCGGGCCACCGCGAGGTCGGCGCGGCCGCGGCGCGCGTCGCGGCGGAGCTCGTCGTCGTCGGGGCGGGGGCCGTCGGGATCGCCGCGGGCGCGATCGAGGCCGGCCTCCGGCCGTCCCGGGTCCACGGCGCGGCCGATCGCGACGACGCCCTCCGGATCCTCCGGGGGATCCTCCGCCCCGGCGACGCGATCCTCGTCAAGGCGTCGCGGGGCGCGGCCCTCGAGTCGCTCGTCGACGCGCTCCGGGACGGGATCGCGGGCGCGCGCGAGGGCAGGGGAGACACCCGCGAGCGTGCGGGAGACGCCCGATGACCGTCGAGCTCATCCAGGGGATGCTCCTCGCCTTCGCGATCGTCGTCATCGTCATGCCGGCGTTCATCCGCCTCGTCCGCTGGGGCGGGTTCGCCAAGCAGATCCGCGAGGAGGGGCCCGAGGCGCACCAGGCGAAGGCCGGGACGCCGACGGCCGGCGGCGCCCTCATCCTCATCGTCGTCATCGGGCTCACGATCGCCTTCGGCCACGTCGACGCCTCGACGTTCGCGCCGCTCGCGACGCTCGCCCTCGTCGGCGGCCTCGGGCTCGCCGACGACTGGCTGAACGCCCGGACCGGCGACGGGATCCGGGCCCGCCAGAAGCTCCTCTGGCAGATCGTCGTCGCGGTCTTCGCCGCGTGGCAGATCCAGGATACGTACGACATCGCGGCGATCGCCGTCCCCTTCGTCGGGCCGGTGGCGATCGACCGGTGGGTCTACATCGCCTTCGCCGCGTTCTCGATCGTGGCGATGAGCAACGGGGTGAACCTCACCGATGGCCTCGACGGCCTCGCCGGGGGCACGCTCGTGTTCTCGTTCGTCGCCTTCCTCATCATCGCCCTCCTCAACAGCCCTGCCCAGCCGAACCTCGCGATCCTCTGCGCCCTCCTCATCGGCGCGCTCCTCGGCTTCCTGTGGTTCAACGCGCACCCGGCCCAGATCTTCATGGGCGACGCCGGCTCCCTCTCGATGGGGGCGGCGCTCGCCGTCATCGCCCTCATCACCGGGCAGATCCTCATCCTCCCCCTCATCGGCCTCGTCTTCGTCCTCGAGACACTCTCCGTCGTCGTCCAGATCGGCTACTTCAGGGTCTCCGGCGGGAAGCGGGTCCTCCGGATGTCGCCGCTTCACCACCACTACGAGCTCGGCGGCTGGCCGGAGACGAAGATCACCCTCCGGTTCTGGATCGTCGCCGCCCTCGCCGGGCTGCTCGGGGTCACCCTCTTCCTCGCGTCGCTCCAGAGGCTCGTATGAGCGCCACGGCCCGGGTCGACCTCGACGCCCTCACCCTCGCGGCGGTCCGCGACGGCGCCCTCCGGGGGGTGCCGGTCGCCGTCCTCGGCCTCGCCCGCACCGGGGTCGCCCTTGCCCGCTTCTTCGCCGACGCCGGGGCCCGCGTCACCGCGTACGACGGGAAGCCGACCGAGGCCCTCGGCGGGTCGATCGCCGCGCTCAAGGGCCGTGCGGTCGCCCTGGCCTGCGGGCCGGACGTCGACCCGGAGGCGGCCTGGGCGGACGCCGCGATCGTCGCGTTCAGCCCGTCGATCACCCCCGGCTTCCCGACGACCGAGCCCCGCCTCCGCGCCGCCCTCGCGGCCCTCGCCGCGCGCGCCGCGGCCGGCGGACCCGGCGCGCCGGCCCTCGTGTCGGAGCCGGACCTCTTCCTCCGCCTCTGCCCGGCCCCGACGGTCGGCGTGACCGGGACGAAGGGCAAGACGACGACCGCCGCCCTCGCCGCCCACCTCCTCGCCGGCGACCCCGGGCACCCGGTCGCGCTCGGCGGGAACATCGGGAGCCCCCTCCTCGACCGCCTCGCCGGGATCGGGCCCGGCGATCGGGTCGTCGTCGAGCTCTCGGAGCTCCAGCTGCCGAGCCTCACCCGCGGGACCACAGTCGCGGCCTACACGAACGTCACGGCCGACCACCTCGACCGCCACGGCTCGCTCGAGGCGTACCGGCGAACGAAGCGCCGCCTTGCCGAGCTCGTCGATCCCGAGGGGGCCCTCGTCCTCAACCTCGACGACCCGGTCGTCGGCGCGTACGCGGGCCTCGGGACGGCGCCCGCGGTCTGCTACCGGCTCGACCGGCCGATCGCGGGGGGCCTGGGGGTCGTCGACGGCTGGGTCGTCGCGGCGGGGGTCGAGCGCCTCCCGCTCGCCGGCGGTGGTGTCGCGGCGAGCGGCCCGGGGGGCCGGATCCTGCCGGTCGACGAGCTGTCCCTCCCGGGACGGCACAACGTCTCCAACCTCCTCGCCGCGGTCGGCGTGGCGCTCCTCTTCGGCGTCGCCCCGGACGCGATCCGGCGCCAGGCGGGGAGCTTCCGCGGCGTCGAGCACCGTCTCGAGGTCGTCGCCGAGATCGACGGCGTTCGTTTCGTGAACGACTCGCAGGGAACGCAGCCGGACGCCGTCGCGGCCGCGCTCGAGAGCTTCGCCGCGCCGCTCGTCCTCATCGCCGGCGGTCGCGACAAGGGGGTGGACCTCGCCGCCCTCGGGCCGGTCGCCGCGCGGAGGGCGGCCGCGGCCGTCCTCATCGGGGAGACCGGCCCCGCCCTCGCCGGCCTCCTCCGCACGGCGGGGGTCCCGCGGGTCGAGGTGGCCGGCACGCTCGACGTCGCCCTCCCGCGGGCGGACGCGATCGCCCGCGAGCTCCTGCGCGGCGCCCCGGACGGAACGGTCGCCACGGTCCTCCTGTCGCCGGCCGCCGCCAGCTTCGACCAGTTCGCCGACTACGCGGCCCGCGGCCGCGCCTTCAAGGACGGGGTGGCGGCGCTCGGCGCCGCCCGTGCCGCCGCCGCGCGTGGCGCCGGGAGCAGGAAGTGACGATGGGCCCTTCGGACCGCGCCCGCCCGCCCGCCCGCCGCACCGCGGCCGTGTCGCCCCGCATCGGGGCGCGGGTCGCCGCGGCGCCGGGACCGCGGCCGCGCGGGGGTGCCGCCCCGCCCGCCCCGCGGCCCTTCACGCGCGCCCCGGCGGTCGTCCGGTCCGAGCCCGTCCCGGTCGCGCCGCCGGCCGGCGCGATCCACCGCCACGGCCCCGACAGCGTCATCGTCCTCGCGGTCCTCGCCCTCACCGCCCTCGGGCTCCTCGTCGTCTACTCCTCCTCGGCGATGGACGGCTACCTCGGGGGCGGCGGCGGCTTCGGCGCCACGTTCGCGACCCTCGGCCCGCAGCTCCAGTGGGCGGCCGTGGGCCTCGTCGCGATGCTCGCCGCCACGCGCGTCGACTACCGCTGGCTGCGGCTCGTCTCGCTGCCCCTCGTCCTCCTCGCCGGGGCCCTCCTCGTCCTCGTCCAGGTGCCCGCGTTCCAGGTCTCGGTCGGCGGCTCGGCGCAGTGGCTCAAGCTTCCCGGCCTCCCCGCGATCCAGCCGGGCGAGCTGGCGAAGCTCGCCCTCGTCGTCTACCTCGCCCACTGGGCCGCCCGCCGGGGGACCGCCGTCGCCGGGCTCACGACCGGCCTCCTCCCGTTCGTCGTCATCGTGGCCCCGTTCGTCTTCCTCGTGTTCAAGTCGCCCGACATCGGCTCGGCAGGGATCCTCGGCCTCACCGCGGCGGTCATGTTCTTCCTCGCCGGGGCGAACCCCCTCTACCTCGTCGGCCTCGCCGGCGCCGCGGTCGGCGCCGCGGCGATCCTCCTGCGGAGCTACCAGGTCGAGCGGCTGAAGTCGTTCCTCGACCCGTTCGCCGACCCGGCGAACACCGGCTACCACGCCGTCCAGGGGCTCCTCGCGCTCGGGCTCGGGGGCCTCTTCGGGTCGGGGCTCGGGGAGCGGGCCGCCGCGCGCGGGATCGTCCTCCCGAACGCCCACAACGACTACATCTTCGCCGTCATCGGCCAGGAGTTCGGGTTCCTCGGCGCCGTCGCGGTGATCGGCCTCTTCGGCCTCCTCGCGTACCGCGGGATCCGGGTCGCCCTCGCGGCGCCCGACACGTTCGGCGGGCTCCTCGCGGCGGGGATCACGGCGTGGCTCTGCCTCCAGGCCTTCGTGAACATCGGCGTCGTCGTGACGCTGCTCCCCGTCACGGGGATCACGCTCCCGTTCGTCTCGGCTGGCGGCTCCTCGCTGATCGTCAGCCTCGGCGCGGCGGGGATCCTCCTGTCGATCTCGCGAGAGACGGCGGTCCAGGGAGGTTGGATGCATGCGAGTGGTGATCGCGGCCGGCGGAACGGGCGGGCACATCTACCCGGCTCTCGCCGTCGCCCGCTCCCTGCGCGCACGCCCGGCGCCGCCTGAGCTCGCCTGGATCGGCGGCCGGCGCGGCCTCGAGGCCGAGCTCGTCCCGCCCTCTGGGATCCGGCTCGGGCGGCTCGTCCTGCGCTCGCTCCGCAGCACGGGCCGCGACGTCCACCTCGTCCTCGACCCGCTGCGCCTCGCGGCCTCCTTCCCCCAGGCGGCCTGGCTCCTCCTCCGCCGCCGCCCTGCCGCGGTCTTCACGACCGGCGGGTACGTCGCGATCCCGGTGATGGCCGCGGCGCGGCTCCTCCGGATCCCGGTCGTCCTGTGGGACGGCAACGTCGTCCCGGGCCGGAGCGTCCGGGCCACGGCCCGCCTCGCCGGCGCCGTCGCCGTCTCCGACCCCCGGACCTGCGCGGCCCTCGCCGCGCGGCGCTGCTACGAGACGGGGACGCCGATCCGCGACCCGCGGTCCGTCGACCGCTCGGCCGCCCGCGAGCGCCTCGGGATCCCTCCCGGCGAGCGGCTCCTCCTCGTCTTCGGCGGCTCGCAGGCGGTCCGGCGGTTCAACGCGGCGGTCACGGAGGCGCTCCCACGCCTCGTCGAGCGGTGCGGCGTCCTCCACGTCACGGGCGACGACGGGTATCCGGAGGCACTCGCCGCGCGCGAGGCGCTCCCGCCGGAGCGGCGCGGCCGCTACCGGCCCGTGCCGTTCCTCGCGGAGGAGATGACGGCGGCACTCGCCGCGGCCGACCTCGTCGTGGGGCGCGCGGGATCCTCGACGCTCGCCGAGTGCGCGGCGTTCGCGCTCCCGCTCGTCTGCGTCCCGTACCCCCACGCGGCGGGCCACCAGCGGGCGAACGCCGAGGCGTACGCGGCGACGGGGGCGGCGCGCCTCGTCGAGGACGAGGAGTTCGACGCGGCCGCCCTCCTCGACGCGAGCCGGATCCTCGAGGACCCGCCGACCCATCTCGCGATGAGTGCGGCGGCCCGCGACGCTGCCCGACCGGGGGCCGCAGACGCGGTGGCGCGGCTCGTGACCGCCGCCGCCGAGCGCGCGTCGTGGCCGGACCCGGCCGCGATCGCCGCGATCGCCGCGGGGCGGGAGGTGCGCTGATGGAGCGGCCCGGCGCGGCACGGCCCGACGCGGCGGGGTTCGACGCGGCGGGGTTCGACGCGGTGCGCATCGGCGCCGAGATCGCGCGGCGGCTCGGGATCCGGACGTCGCGCGACGAGCCGCTCGCGCGGCACACGACGATGCGCGTCGGCGGCCCCGCGGACCTCTACGCCGCCCCGCGGAACCGCTTCGAGCTCCGCGGGCTCGTGAAGCTCGCGCGCGCGCGCGCGATCCCCATGACGCTCCTCGGGCGGGGGAGCGACGTCGTCGTCTCCGACGCGGGGGTCCGCGGGCTCCTCATCCATGTCCGGGCGGAGGGCCACGAGATCGTCGAGGGTCGCCTCGTCGCCGAGGCCGGCCTTCCGATGGCGAAGGCGGCGACGGTGGCGGCGGAGGCCGGGCTCGCCGGCCTCGAGTTCGGCCTGGCGATCCCGGGGAACGTCGGCGGCGCCGTGTGGGCGAACGCGGGCGCCCACGGTTCGGACGTCGCGGCGGTCCTCGAGTCGGCCCTCGTCCTCGCCGCCGACGGGACCGAGGCCGCGCTCGACGCCGCGGCGCTCGGCCTCTCCTACCGCGAGAGCCGCCTCAAGCACCCGGCCGCAGGCGCGCCGCCGGAGGTGGTCCTCGCGGCGACGTTCCGCCTCGCGTCCGCGGACCCGGCCGTGATCCGCGCCCGGCTCGACGAGATCCGGCGCTGGCGGCGCGAGCACCAGCCCCTCGGGATCCCGAGCGCGGGGAGCGTCTTCCGGAACCCGGCCGCCGGCCCCGCGGCGGGGGCCCTCGTCGACGGCTGCGGGCTCAAGGGGTCGCGGATCGGGGGCGCCGTCGTCTCGGAGCGCCACGCGAACTGGATCCTCAACGATCGCGGCGCGAGCGCCGCCGACGTGCGCCGGCTCGCCGAGCGGGTCAGGGCGACGGTCGAGCGCGAGACGGGCGTCCGCCTCGCCTTCGAGGTCGTGTTCCTCGGCGACTGGTCCGGATGGGCGGAGGAGGGGGCGTGAACGGCGGAGAACCCGCGGGCCTGGCGGGCGAGCCGCGGAACGGCACGCCGCGGGCGGTCGCCGTGGTCTTTGGCGGCCCCTCGGCGGAGCACGACGTCTCGATCGTGTCCGGCACCGCGGTCGCGGAGGCCCTCGCCGGTGGCGGGCGGCCGGTGAGCCAGTTCTGCATCGACCTCGCCGGCGGCTGGTGGCTCCTGCCCGCGGGTCACCGGCGCGAGGGCCGCCGGCCGGCCGACTACGACGACCCCGGCGCCCTCGGCGCGGCCGGCCCGTTCGGCGCAGGGGAGGCCGCCGCGGGGATCGCCGGCGCGCGTCCGCGGCCGGTCGTCTTCGTCGCCCTCCATGGCCCGTTCGGGGAGGACGGCACGGTCCAGGCGATCCTCGAGGAGGCCGGCCTCGCGTACACCGGCTCCGGCGTCGCCGCCTCGGCGATCGGGATGGACAAGCCGCTCTTCAAGCGCTTCGCCCGCGGCGCCGGGCTGCCCGTGCTGCCGTGGCTGGACGTCACGGCAGGGCAATGGGCGGCGGACCGGTCCGGGACGCTCGCGGCCATGGATGCCTTCGCCGCCGACGCGCCCGGCCGCCGGGTCATCGTCAAGCCGGCCTGCCTCGGCTCGTCGGTCGGGATGTCGATCGCCTGGTCGCCCGCCGATCGCGAGCCGGCGATGGAGCTGGCCCTGCGCTACGACGCGCGCGTCCTCGTCGAGCCCTGCCTGCCCACCCCGCGCGAGCTGGAGGTGGCGGTCCTGGGCAATCCCCCGGGCGAGCTCCTCGTCGGGGGCCCGGGCGAGGTGATCCCGAGCCGGGACTTCTACGACTACATCGACAAGTACGTCGTGGATGACGCCCGGGTCCTCTCCCGGGCCGAGGTCGACGAGGCCACGGCGGCCAGATGCCAGTCGATCGCGGGCGCCGTCTATGCGCTCATCGGGGCCCAGGGCTTCGCCCGCGTCGACCTCCTCCTCGACCGCGGGAGCGGCCGGGTGTACCTCAACGAGATAAACACGATCCCCGGCTTCACCCCGATCAGCCTCTTCCCCCGGATCATGGCCGAGGGCGGCCTCGACTTCGCCGACCTCTGCGCCCGGATCGTCGACCTCGGGGCGGCGGCGCGGGCGGCGCGCCCGGTGCGCCGGCTCACGCCGGACGACCTTCCCCGGTGAGCGCCGAGCTCCCGGTCCGCGGCGGCCGCGTCCGGCGGCGCGGCGGGCCGCGCCGCGCGTCGGGCGGCTTCTCCCCGCGGCGCGCCCTCGCCGCGCTCGTCATGCTCGCGGCGGCCGGCGCCACGTGGGGCGTCGTCGCCTCGCCGGTCTTCGACGTGACGACCGTCGAGGTCGAGGGGGCGACGCTCACCGGCGACGACGCGATCCGAGCCGCCCTCGCCCTGCCGAGCCCCGCCCCGAACGCCTTCGTCCTCGCGACCGACGAGCTCCGGGCCCGCCTCCTCGCCCTGCCGGCCGTCGCGGACGCCCACGTGAGCGTCGGCCTCCCGGGCACGATCCGGGCGCGGGTCGCGGAGCGGGCGCCCGTCCTCGCGTGGCGCCGCGGCAGGTCACTCTGGCTCGTCGACCGCGACGGGCGCGTCCTCGCCGACGCGGCGGCCCCGGGCGCCCCGGCGGCGGCCACCGCGGCGGACGGCCTGCCCGTCGTCGAGGACCGCCGGGCCTCGGGGGTCGGGCAGGCCATCGGCGAGCAGGTCGACCCCCTCGACCTCGACGTCGCGACGCGGCTCCTGTCGCTCACCCCGGCCGACGTCGGCTCCTCCGCCCCCGCGCTCGTCGTCGCCGTCGACGACCGCGATGGCTGGACGGTCGCGCCCGACGTTGCGAACCCGTGGGTCGCGGTGTTCGGCTTCTACGGTCCCCAGGTCCGCCAGCCCGCGATGATCCCCGAGCAGGTGCGCTCCCTGCGGAGCCTCCTCGCGGGTCGCGAGGCGCGGATGCTCCGCGTCGTCCTCGCCGGAGAGCGCGAGGGGACGTTCACCGAGAAGCCGGGGTCGTAGGCGTGACGAGAACCGTGGTGCGACCGGCGCCCCCTTCGGGTAGCCTTCGGGAAACGCAGTCGTGGAGGGGAAGCCGGCCTGTGCTCCTGCCGCTGGCGGGCCTGCTCGTCGGGGTCCTGCTCGGGCTCGTGCTCAACGTCAACGTCGGGTTCGAGGCCTCCCGCTACTCGGCGGTGGCGATCCTCGCTGCACTCGACTCCGTCCTGGGGGCCGTCCGGGCCGAGCTGGAAGGGGTCTACAACAACCGGATCTTCATCAGCGGGTTCGTGGTCAACGCCGTCGTGGCGGTCCTCCTGACGTTCATCGGCGACCGGCTCGGCCTCGACCTCTACCTGGTGGCGCTCATCACCTTCGGGCTGCGGATCTTCCAGAACGTGGCCCTCATCCGCCGGCACTTCCTGTAGGCCGGGGCGGCCGCGACGACGGGAGAGGAACGGGACGAGTGGAACGCGAGACGTTCGTCGGGATCGACGTCGGCACGACGAAGGTCGTGGCGCTCATCGGCGAGGTCGCCCGGGACGGCGGACTGACGATCATCGGCAAGGGGATCGTGCCGGCCTCCGGGCTCCGCAAGGGGATCGTCGTCAACATCGACCAGACGGTCCATTCGATCACGGCTGCCGTCGAGAAGGCGGAGCGGCACGCGGGCTACAAGATCGAGCGGGCGTTCGTCGGCGTCGGCGGCCAGCACGTCGAGGGCCTGAACTCGCCCGGCCAGGTCGCCGTCGCGGGTCCCCGCCGCGAGGTCGCCCAGGAGGACGTGAACCGGTCGATCGAGGTCGCCCGGGCCGTCTCGATTCCGTCGACCCGCGAGGTCCTCCACGTCATCCCCCGGGGCTACACGGTGGACGGCCAGGAAGGGGTCATGAACCCGCTCGGGATGAGCGCCGTCCGCCTCGAGGTCGAGACCCACATCGTCACCGCGTCGGCGACCGCCGTCCAGAACCTCACGAAGTGCGTGACCGCGGCGGACGTCCGGATCGACGAGCTCGTGGCGGCGGGGCTCGCCTCGGCGGAGGCCGTCCTCTCGCCGACGGAGCGCGACCTCGGCGTCGCCGTCGCCGACATCGGGGCGGGCACCATCGACCTGACCCTCTTCGCCGAGGGATCGCCGTTCCACACCGCGGTCCTCCCCGTCGGCGGCGCGAACGTCACGAACGACGTCGCGATCGGGCTCAAGACGAGCCTCCACGTCGCGGAGGCCCTCAAGGTCGAGCACGGGACCTGCGACCTCGCCGGGGTCGACCCCGACGAGGTCATCAGCGTCACGGTCCTCGGCGACGAGGCGGGGCGGACCGTCGAGCGGCTCGACGTCTGCCGGATCATCGAGGCGCGGATGCGCGAGACGTTCGAGATGATCCGCACGGAGATCCTGGCGGCCGCGCCGGGGATGCTCCCCGCCGGCCTCGTCCTCACGGGCGGCGGCGCCCAGCTCGCCGGCGCCGCGGTCCTCGGGCGCGACGTCCTCGAGATGCCGGTCCGGGTGGCCGCCCCGGTCGACGTCGGAGGCCTCGTCGACGGGCTCCTCGAGCCCGGCTCGGCGACCGCGATCGGGCTCCTCCTGTGGGGCGCGCGCCACGTCGCCGCGGCCGAGCTGACGACGTACGAGTCGGCTCCCGGCGGCGGCCTCCTGGCCCGGATCCGCGCGGCGTTCCGCAGCGTCTTCCCCTGACCGTGGCCGGGCGCCGCGGACGAGGCCGCCCGCCCGGACCGGGCGGTCGGCGGGAGGGACCGCGATTCCCGCCGCGCGTCGCAGGCGTATACTCCGCGCCAGTCCCCGCTCCAGCGCGCCGTGCCCCGCACGCCGGATCGGTCACCAGCCCGCGTACGAGACGCTCAGCCCCTTCCCGGGCCCGGGAGCCCGGATGGCCGCCCCGGCGGTCGCGAACCGGAGGACGCATCGATGCCGCTGCGATCGGATTCGGAGAACTTCGCGCTCATCCGCGTCGTCGGCGTCGGCGGGGGCGGCAGCAACGCCGTGAACCGGATGATCCGGGCCGAGATGATGGGCGTCGAGTTCATCGGCGTGAACACCGATGCCCAGGCGCTCCTCCAGTCGGACGCGCCTCACAAGATCCGGATCGGCGACAAGATCACCCGCGGCCTCGGCGCCGGCGGCGACGCCGCGATCGGCCAGCGGGCCGCCGAGGAGGACACGGAGAAGATCACCGAGGCGCTCCGCGACTCGGACATGGTCTTCATCACGGCCGGCCTCGGGGGCGGCACCGGGTCCGGGGGCGCGCCGGTCATCGCGGAGATCGCGAAGGACCTCGGCGCCCTCACGATCGGCGTCGTGACGAAGCCGTTCAGCTTCGAGGGCAACCGCCGCAAGCTCATCGCCGAGAAGTCGGCCGAGCAGCTGAAGGCGAAGGTCGACACGCTCATCACGATCCCGAACGACCGCCTCCGCGACGTCGTCCAGAAGAACACCTCGATCCTCGACGCCTTCCGCGTCGTCGACGACGTCCTCCGCCAGGGCGTCCAGGGGATCAGCGACATCATCACGGTCCCCGGCCTCATCAACCTCGACTTCGCCGACGTGAAGGCGATCATGCACGACGCGGGATCGGCCCTCATGGGGATCGGCCGGGCGTCCGGCGAGAGCCGGGCCCTGGAGGCCGCCCGCCAGGCGATCGCGAGCCCGCTCCTCGAGGTGAACATCACCGGCGCACAGGGGATCCTCTTCAACATCTCGGGCTCCTCGAACCTCACCCTCTTCGAGGTGACCGAGGCGGCCGAGGAGATCAAGGCGGCCGCGGACCCGGAGGCGAACATCATCTTCGGGACGAGCTTCGACGAGCGCCACGGCGACGAGGTCGTCATCACCGTCATCGCCACCGGGTTCGACTCGAGCCGGCGCCGGGACGGCGTCCGTCGCGAGGCGGCGGCGTCGCCGTTCGAGATGCCGCGGGCGAGCCGCCCGGAGCGCGACTACGTCGGCGAGCTCGAGGTCCGCCGCGCCGCCGCAGACGTCGGGACCCGGCAGGCCCCCGAGGCGCGGCCGGTCGACCGCCCGGCGATCGAGTCGTCGCGCACCGAGCGGACCGTCGCCCCGGAGCCCGCGCCCGCGAGCGTCCGCCGCCAGTACGACGCCGACGACCTCGAGATCCCGAGCTTCCTCCGCCGCAAGTAGTCCGCGCCGGTGCGCGCCGGCCCGCCTCCCGCCCCCGACCCGCTCGAGGTCGCCCGGCTCGCCGAGGCGCGCACGGCGGTCCTCCTGCGGATCGCCGCCGCCTGCGCCCGCACCGGCCGCGATCCGCGGGCGGTGACCCTCGTCGCCGTCAGCAAGACCGTCCCCCCCGAGCGGCTCCGGGCGGCCGTCGCCGCCGGCCACGACGTGCTCGGGGAGAACCGGGTCCAGGAGGCGGCCGCGAAGATCCCCGAGGTCCCCGGCCCGCGCTGGCACCTCGTCGGGCCGCTCCAGGCGAACAAGGCGCGGCGGGCCGTCGAGCTGTTCGACGTCCTCGAGGCGGTCGACTCGGCCGAGCTCGCCCGGCGCCTCGACCGCGTTGCCGGCGAGGTCCGACCGGGACGCCGGCTGCCCGTCCTCCTCGAGGTGAACATCGACGCCGATCCCGCGAAGGCCGGCTTCCTCGCGGATGCCGCCCGCGCCGCCCTCGCGGGCCTCCTCGACCTCCCGAACCTGGACGTGCGGGGCCTCATGACGATCGGCCGGCTCGCCGCGACCGCGGAGGACGCCCGGCGCACGTTCGCCGCGCTCCGCGCGCTCGCCGCCGACCTCCGGCGGGCCCACCCGCGCCTCGGCCCCGACCTGTCGATGGGGATGACCGACGACTTCGAGGTCGCGGTCGAGGAGGGGGCCACGATCGTCCGGGTCGGCCGCGCGCTCTTCGGGGAGCGGCCGGCGGCGCTGTAGGATTGGGTCGTGTTCTTCCTCCGCAACTTCGTCGAGGCCGTCGTCCTCGTCCTCTGGCTCCTCGTCCTCGGGCGCGTCCTCGTGAGCTGGGTCGATCCCATGGCGCGGAACGGCGTGTCGCGCACGCTCGTGACGCTGACCGAGCCGCTCCTCGCGCCGATCCGGCGCGTCCTCCCGTCGACCGGGATGATCGACTTCTCGCCGCTCGTCCTCATGCTCGGCCTCGGCCTCCTCCTCCGGATCGTGGCGCCGTGAGCGTCCGGGTCGCGGTCCGCCTCACGCCGCGCGGCGGCTCCGACCGGGTCGACGGGGTGGGGGAGGACGGCGCCCTCCAGGTCCGGGTCGCGGCCCCGCCCGTCGAGGGTGCGGCGAACGAGGCGCTCTGCCGCCTCGTCGCGCGCGAGCTCGGGGTCGCGCGCGGTGCCGTCCGGATCGTCGCCGGCGCGACCGGCCGGCGGAAGGTCGTCGAGATCGTCGTCGCGGCGGACGTCCTCGCCGCGGCCTGGCCGGGCGTCGGGGCGGGCCGGCCGTGAGCGCGACCCTCTACCGCCGCGCCGCCCTCGCCGACGGGACCACGGACTGCCTCCTCCTCGACGTCAGCGTCCTCGTCGCCGACGGACGGATCGCCTGGATCCGCCCCGCCGACGACGAGGGCCCTCTCCCGGAGGGCGGCGCGCCGCACGTCGTCGACGCGATCGGCTCGACGATCGTCCCCGGGCTCGTCGACTGCCATGCGCACCTCACCCTCCCCGGCGGCGCGGCCTGGATCGCCCGGATCGACGACCCGGTCGAGGACCTCATCGCGGCCGCCGAGCAGAACGCCCGGCTCCTCGGGCGGGCCGGCGTCCGCTGGATCCGCGACGTCGGCTCGGCCCGCGTGGCACGCGGGGCGGATGCTCGCCCGCGCGCGCTCGCCCTCGACCTCCGGGACGCGTGGCGGAGCCGGGTGGATGTCCCGTACGTCCGGGCTGCCGGCACGTGGCTCATGCGGGCCGGGACGCTGCCGACGCCGCGGACCGTCTCCGCGGATGACGCCGACGGGCTCCTCGCGGCCGCCGCGACCCAGCTCGACGACGGGGCCGACCTCGTGAAGCTCTACCTCGACGGCCCGGACCCCGGGGCGGCGCCGTGGAGCGTCGCCGAAGTCGAACGGGTCGTCGTCCTCGCCCATGCCCGGGGGGCGCGCGTGACGGCCCATTCGGGGACCCTCGCCGGGGCGCGGGTCGCGGTCGTCGCCGGCGTCGACGCACTCGAGCACGGGATGGAGCTCGACGCCGACGTCGCCGCCGAGATGGCCCGGCGGGGGACGTTCCTCGTGTCGACGCTCGCGATCTTCCGCTCGTGGGAGTCGTTCGGGCGGACGACGCACCTCCCGCGCTTCGCCGATCCGGAGGGGCGCGCGCGGATCGCGGCGCGGCGCGAGCGGGCCGAGGAGAGCCTCCGGCTTGCCCGCGCCGCCGGCGTCCGGATCGCGACGGGGACGGACTTCGGGGGCGGCTCGACGCGGGCGAACCAGCTCGCCTGGGAGGTCGAGGCGCTCGTCGGGGCCGGCCTCGAGCCGTGGGAGGCGCTCGGGGCGGCGACGTGGCGCGGTGGCGAGGTCCTCGGCGAGGCCGAGGCGGGCCGCCTCCGCGAGGGTGGGCCCGGTGACCTCGTCCTCGTCCACGGCGACCCGCTGAGCGACCCGGCGGCGCTCTGGCGCCCGTGGAGGGTCTCCTGGCTCGACGACCGGGGCTGACATCCGGGCCGGGGGGCGGCCGGGGATCGGGGCCGATCAGGCGGCCGGAGGGTGGTCGCCGAAGCGGACAGTGGTCGCGGAGCGGCCGGGCGCCCGCGCTATACTCCCCCGGCACGGGCGATTAGCTCAGTCGGTCAGAGCGCACGGTTCACATCCGTGAGGTCACTGGTTCGAGCCCAGTATCGCCCACCACCCCGGTTGCCAGGATGCGAGGACACGCGCACCGTTCCTGCGGAGTCCCGCTGGCCGCGCGACCCGATCACCGGAAGGCCCGAGCTTTCGGCCGGGCATGACCCACCGCGTCGGACCCCGACGCCGTGTTCTCGGCGCGGGCGGCGCCCATTCAGCCCTCGAGGGGCACGACGAGGAGGAACCTCCCGTCCCGCCCGGGGTATGGCCCCGAGGCGAGGTTCCAGGGGAGGACGTTCGCGACGAGGTCCCGGAGGTCGCGCGGCGCGTTCGGCGGCTCGGAGCGCGGCCAGCGCGTCGAGATCCAGGGGTACCAGGGGTCGAGGACGTAGGCTTCGCTGACCGCGAACATCCTCGCGGTGGCGGGATCGGCGCTCGCCGTGAAGCCCGTCAGCACCCAGGAGTGGACGCCGGCCCAGGCGAGGATGCCCACCGGGCGGCCGGTCTCGCGGAGAGCGGTCGCCGCAGCCCGCAGGGCAGCCAGGCGCGACGGGTAGACGCGGACCTCGTAGGGGTAGCCGGCCTCGGTCAGGTAGGCAGCCCAGCCCCCGGGGCCGGTCCCGCCGTTGTGGGAGTCCTCGGAAGTGGTGAGCTCGACGATGCGATCGTCGATGGCCTGCTGGGTCTCCGCCGTGACGTCCGGGTCGCGTCCGTCCTCGCCGACCCGGATGACGTTGAGCATGTTCTGGACGGCCGCCGCGACGCACCACTCCTTGTCGGCCTGGTGGACGAAGACGCCGTCCCGGTAGAGGTTCATCATGAAGGGCTCGCCCGGCGGAGCGGGGGATGGGTTCGCGGCCGGGACGGCGGCGGTGGCGGCTGGCGGCGTCGGAGAGCCCGAACCGGGCGCCGCCGAGGCGGGCGGCGAGGGGCTCGGGGCAGGGGACGACCCGCCGGTCGCGGTGGCGGCCGGGCCGCCGGCCTCGCCCGCCGGTCGGTCGCCTCCCGGGTTCGTGACGAGCCCGGCCAGCCAGGGGCCTCCGCCGCCGGCCGCGAGGAGCGCACCGGCAAGGAGAATCCCGAGCGCCGCGACGCCGAGGGCGAAGAGGACATCGCCGGCGGTGGCGGCGCTCCGGGGCGGGCCGGGCGGGACCTGGTCCCAGGGGTCGTCGTGCATCTGCGACTGCGACGGGGCGGCGCCGCCGCGCGTGACGCCGTGGCGATGCGGGCCTCGTGGAGCGGGCCGGGACCCCGGGCCCGCGCGCGGGCCGTCAGGCCGCGCCCGGCTCCCGGGCGATCCGCCGCAGGACCGCCGGCAGGATCCCGCCCTGGCGGTAGTACTCGACCTCGATCGGGCCGTCGAGCCGGCACTCGACGGTGAAGCGCCGCTCCCCGCCGCCGTCGGCCGGATCGGCGGTCGCGACGACCTCCAGCCGCGCCCGTGGGGCCAGCCCCTCGGCCAGCCCGGCGATCGTGTACCGCTCGCGCCCCGTCAGGCCGATCGAGGCGGCGCCCTCGCCGGGGAGGAACTGGAGCGGCAGGACCCCCATGCCCACGAGGTTCGAGCGGTGGATCCGCTCGTAGCTCTCGGCGATCACGGCGCGGATCCCGAGGAGCCGGGTCCCCTTCGCCGCCCAGTCGCGCGACGAGCCCGAGCCGTACTCGCGGCCGGCGAGGACGATCGCCGGCACGCCGGCGGCGGCGTACGCCATGGCGGCGTCGTAGAGGAACGCGTCCTCGCCGGACGGCAGGAGCCGCGTGTATGGCCCCTCCTTCCCCTCGACGAGGCGGTTCCGGAGGCGGATGTTCCCGAACGTGCCCCGCATCATGACCTCGTGGTGACCCCGCCGCGCCCCGTAGGAGTTGAAGTCGAGCGGCGCGACGCCGTGCTCCTGGAGCCACGTGCCGGCCGGCGACCAGGCGGGGATCGAGCCGGCCGGCGAGATGTGGTCGGTCGTCACCGAGTCACCGAGCCAGGCAAGGACTCGCGCCCCGACGACATCGGTCACCGGCTCGGGCGTGGGGCCCATCGCGGCGAAGAACGGCGGGTTCGCGATGTACGTCGAGGCGGGGTCCCAGGCATACCGGTCGCCGTCTGGGACGGGAAGCGCGCGCCACCGCTCGTCGCCCTCGAAGACGGAGGCGTACGTCGCCCGGAAGAGGTCGCCGTCGATCGTCGCGGCGATCGCGGCGCGGACCTCCTCGGCGCTCGGCCAGACGTCGGCGAGGAAGACCGGCCGCCCGTCGTCCCCGATCCCGAGCGGCTCGCGCGAGAGGTCGACGTCGATCCGGCCCGCGAGGGCGAAGGCGACGACGAGGGGCGGCGACGCAAGGTAGCTCGCGCGCGCGAGCGGGTGGATCCGGCCCTCGAAGTTGCGGTTGCCGGAGAGGACCGCCGCGGTGACGAGGCCGTCACCCTCGATCCGGGCCGCGACCGCCTCGTCGAGCGGCCCCGAGTTCCCGATGCAGGTCGTGCAGCCGTAGCCGGCGAGGGCGAAGCCGAGCGTGGCCAGCGGCTCGGTGAGGCCCGCCCGCTCGAGGTACGCCGTGACGGCCTTCGACCCGGGGGCGAGGGATGTCTTCACCGTCGGCGCGACCCGCAGCCCGCGCTCGACGGCCTTCCGGGCGAGGAGCCCGGCGCCGACCATGACCGTCGGGTTCGACGTGTTCGTGCACGAGGTGATCGCGGCGATGACGACGGACCCGTTGCGGACTCCGCCGGCGGGGGTGGCGGACCCGGAGGGCGGGAGGATGCCCGGGTAGGCGGCCTCGAAGCTCGCCCGGGAGGAGGGGAGCGGCACCCGGTCCTGCGGCCGGCGCGGGCCGGCGAGACTCGGCTCGACGCTCCCGAGGTCGAGCTCCACGACGTCGTCGAACACCGGACCGGCGCCCGGCTCCCGCCACAGGCCCTGCTCCTTCGCGTAGCGCTCGACGAGGGCGACGAGGCCGTCCGGGCGGCCCGTGAGGCGGAGGTAGGCGAGCGTCTCGGCGTCGATCGGGAAGAGGGTTGCCGTCGCCCCGAACTCGGGGCTCATGTTGCTGATCGTCGCCCGGTCGGGGAGGGCGAGGCCGGCGAGGCCGTCGCCGGCGAACTCGACGAACGACCCGACGACGCCGAGCGTCCGGAGGCGCTCCGTGACGACGAGGACGAGGTCCGTCGCGGTCGAGCCCCGCGGCAGCTCCCCGGCGAGCCGGACGCCCACGACGCGCGGCATCGGCTGGTAGAGGGGCTGGCCGAGGAGGACCGCCTCCGCCTCGATCCCGCCGACGCCGTAGCCGAGGACGCCGAGGGCGTTCACCATCGTCGTGTGCGAATCGGTCCCCACGAGGGTGTCGGGGAAGGCGACGGGCGCCCCGTCGAGCTCCGCCGTCGCGACGACCGTCGCCAGGTACTCGAGGTTGACCTGGTGGACGATCCCGGTGCCCGGCGGGACGACCCGCAGGCCGCGGAACGCGCGCTGGGCCCAGCGGAGGAGCTGGTAGCGCTCCCCGTTCCGCTCGTACTCACGGGCCACGTTGAAGGCGAACGCGTCGGCGGTCCCATAGCGGTCGACCTGGACGGAGTGGTCGATGACGAGGTCGGCCGGCACGAGCGGGTTCACCCGGGCGGGGTCGCCGCCGAGGGCGGCCATCGCGTCGCGCATCGCCGCAAGGTCGACGACGGCCGGGACGCCGGTGAAGTCCTGGAGGATGACGCGGGCCGGCATGAACGGGATCTCGGCGGTGGCGCCGGACGCGGGCCGCCATCCGGCAAGGGCCCGCACCTCGGCCTCGTCCACGATCCCCCGGCCCGCGTGGCGGAGGAGGTTCTCGAGGAGGATCTTCACGGTGACAGGGGTCCGGGCGAGGTCCGGGCCGCCGTCGAGCGCCGCGAGCCGGTAGAGGTCGGGGAGGCCGGGCCCGAGGCTTCCTCGGGCGCCGAACGGGTCGCGGGTCGGCACGGATCGTCCTCGCTGGCTCGGGGCGGCGGACGGGCCGCCGGTGGCGCTACGCTGTCACCCCAAGAGTAGCGTGGAGAGGGACGATGCGACCGTGGCGCCGCGACCGGGCGCTGCCGCCCCCTGGCGACCCGGCGACGATGGAGGAAGTCCGGCGGCGGACGGGCGAATCCGCCGCCGCCGCCCCGGGCGCCGCGGCGGAGCCGGACGGGGCGCTCCCCCCGGGGGCGCATCGCCACGGCGACGAGCTCCACCTCGAGGCCCACGCCCACCCCCACGGCGGACCGCCCGCCGACGGGCGGCCGGTCATCGGGATCATCGGCGCGGGGGCCGTGGGGACGGCCCTTGGGGTCGCGCTCCACCGGGCGGGCTGGCAGGTCGGGGCGGTCGCCAGCCGGGACCCCGCCCGCCGCGAGCGGTTCCGGTCCCTCGTGCCCGGCTCGCGCGCCTTCCCGGAGGCGGCCGCGATTCTCGACGAATGCCACCTCGCGATCGTCGCCGTCCCGGACGACGCGATCGGCCCGCTCGCGGCGACCCTCCGCCTCTACTCGGGCCAGGCGATCGTCCACACGAGCGGCCTCCATGGGGCGGACGTCCTCGCGCCGGCGCTCGCCGCGGGGACGAGCGGCGGGTCGTTCCACCCGCTCGTCGCCTTCGCAGATCTCGACCGGGCCCTCGCGGCGCTTCCCGGGGCCACGGTCGCGATCGAGGGGGACGAGGGGCTCATCGACCTCCTCGCCGAGATGGCGACGTCGATCGGCGCGACCCCCGTCCGGCTCGCCCCGGGCTCGAAGGCCGCGTACCACGCCGCGGCGGTCCTCGCGGCGGGCGGGCTCACCGCGCTCCTCGACGTCGTCGCCGCGGTCGCTGCGCCGACGGGCCTCGACGAGCCCGGGGCGCTCGCGGTGTACGGGCCGCTCGCCGCGCAGGCCCTCGCGAACGCCCGGGCGCTCGGGACGGGCCCGGCCCTCACCGGCCCCGCCGTCCGCGGGGACGCGGGGACGGTCGCGGCGCACGTCCCGGCCGTCGCGGCGGCGGGCGACGAAGCGCTCGCCGTCTTCCGGGCGCTCGGCCTCCGCCAGGTGACGCTCGCGGAGGCGCGGCGCGGGCTTGCACCGGAAGCCGCCGCGCGCCTCCGGGCCGCGTTCACAAGGCTCGCCTGAGGGAGTACGATCTGCCCATGAAGCGCAACATCGCCGCCCGCTACGGGGTCCGGCCGGTGGCCCACTTCGCGACTGCGGCGCCCCGGGCCCGCGAGCCGCGGCTCGGGCTCGGCCGGCACGTCCGGTTCCGGACGGTGAGCGACCGGCCGACGCTCCTCCGGCGCCCCGACTTCGGCCCCGTCGCGCTCCTCCGCGCGGACTGGCGTGCCGTCACCCTGCCGCAGGCGCACGGCACCCCGGCCGGCCTCCTCGCGCCGCGCCCTCCCGTCCGCTGGGCGAAGCTCGGCGCCCGCCCCGCCGGTCGCCGGCCCCGGGCGGCCGCGGCGCCGTGGCGCGCCTGAAGCACGCCACCGCCACCTCCGCCGGCGGGATCGTCATCCGGTCGATCGACGGCGTCCCGCACCTCGTCGCCGGCCGCCGGCGCCGGGCCCGCGACGGCATGACCTGGACGCTCCCGAAGGGGACGCCGAACCCCGGCGAGACGCTCGAGGAGGTCGCCCTCCGGGAGGTCGCCGAGGAGACCGGCCTGCGGGTCCGCCTCGTCGCCCCCCTCGACGCGATCCAGTACACGTTCGTGCAGGGCGGGGCGCGGATCCACAAGACGGTCCATTTCTGGCTCATGGAACCGGTCGGCGGTGACCTCGCGGGCCACGACCACGAGTTCGACGAGGTCCGCTGGGTCGCGCTCGCCGACGCCCCGGCCCTCCTCACGTTCGAAACCGAGCGGGCGCTCGTCGAGCGGGCGGCCGCACTCGCGGCGGCTGGCCCGGAGGCCCGTGCCTGAACAGGGAGGACCGTCGATGACGGAGGAGCCCCGCTCCACCCCGCTCGAGGAGCGCCACGAGACGCTCGGCGCCCGCATGGTCGACTTCGCGGGCTGGCGGATGCCGATCCAGTACGCCGGGATCATCGAGGAGCACCGGGCCGTCCGCGAGCGGGCCGGCCTGTTCGACCTCTGCCACATGGGCGAGCTCTTCGTCGAGGGCCCCGAGGCCGGGGCGGCCCTCGCCCACGCGGTGACGACGGACCCCCGGGCCCTCGCCGTCGGGCGCGCCCAGTACTCGATGATCTGCGCCCCCGATGGCGGCATCCTCGACGACCTCATCGTCTACCGCCTCGCCGACGACCGCTTCCTCGTCGTCGCGAACGCCTCGAACGCGGCCGTCGTGTCGGACGCCCTGGCGGAGCGGATCGACGGCCGGCGGGCGGTCCTCGACGACCGGTCCCTCGCGACGGCCCTCGTCGCGATCCAGGGCCCCGCCGCGCGCCAGATCCTCGCCCCGCTCGCCGGGCTCGACCTCGACGCGATCCACTACTACGGGATCGCCGAGGGGTCGGTCGCCGGGATCCCCGCCCTCGTCGCCCGGACCGGGTACACCGGCGAGGACGGCTTCGAGGTCTTCGTCGAGGCCGGCGCGGCGACGGCACTCTGGGACGCCCTCGCCGCCGCGGGCGCCGGCGCCGGCCTCGTCCCGGTCGGCCTCGGCGCGCGCGACACCCTCCGGCTCGAGGCCGGGATGCCGCTCTACGGGAACGAGCTGAACCGCTCGACGACCCCCTTCGAGGCGGGCCTCGGGCGGGTCGTGAAGCTCGCCAAGGACGGCGGCTTCGTCGGTCGCGACGCGCTCGCGAAGGCCGCCGACGCCGGCCCGCGGAAGCTCCTCGTCGGTCTGGCGGTCCGTGGCCGGGGGATCGCCCGCCACGGGCACCCGGTCTTCGCCGGGGGCCGGGCGACCGGTGCCGTCACCTCGGGGACGATGTCCCCGACGCTGGGGATCCCGATCGCGATGGCGTACGTCGCGCCGGGTGACGCGCCGCCCGGTACGATGCTCGACGTGGAGATCCGCGAGGCGCGGGTGGCCGCCGAGGTCGTCCCGCTCCCGTTCTACGCCCGGCCCCGCTGACCCGAGACCGCCGGCCCGGCCGGCGAGGAGACCCCCGGCGCCCGCCGGGGACGAGAGGAGCGCCGCATGATCCCGGCCGACCTGCGCTACACGAAGGAGCACGAATGGGTCCGCGTCGAGGGCGACGCGGCGACCGTCGGGATCACCGACCACGCGGCCGACCAGCTCGGTGACATCGTCTTCGTCGAGCTCCCGGCCGTCGGGACCGTCCTCCGCCAGTTCGCGACGTTCGGGGTCGTCGAATCGGTGAAGGCGGTGAGCGACCTCTTCGCTCCCGTCGGGGGCGAGGTCCTCGAGGCGAACGCGGCGCTGGGCGCGACGCCGGAGGTCGTGAACAGCGATCCGTACGGCGGCGGCTGGATGCTCCGGCTCCGCCTCGCCGACCCCCGCCAGCTCGACGGGCTGCTCGACGCGGCGGCGTACGAGGCGCTGGTCGCGGAGGGCTGACCGATGGCGTACGGACCGCACACCGCCGGCGAGCGGGAGCGGATGCTCGGCGCGCTCGGGATCGACGCCGTCGACGCGCTCTTCGACGTGATCCCGGCGGCCGTGCGGGCGGCCGGGCTCCGCCTCCCGCCGGCCCTCACGGAGATGGAGCTGACCGGGCACCTCGCCGCGCTCGCGGGGCGGAACCGGACGGACCTCGCCTCGTTCCTCGGGGCGGGCGTCTACCGCCACCACATCCCACCGGTCGTCGACCAGCTCCTCCTCCGCGGCGAGTTCTACACGGCGTACACGCCGTACCAGCCGGAGATCAGCCAGGGGACCCTCCAGACGATCTACGAGTACCAGTCGCTCCTCGCCGAGCTGACCGGGCTCGACGTCGTCTCGGCCTCCCACTACGACGGCGCCGCCGCGACCGCCGAGGGCGCCCTCATGACGTGCCGGGCGACGCGTCGCGAGCATGTCCTCGTGTCGCGGGGGGTCCACCCCCACTACCGGGAGACGCTTGCCACGTACTTCGGGGGCGCGAACCTTGCCTGGGACGAGGTCCCCCTCGTCGCCGACGGCCCCGCCGCCGGTACGACCGACCTCGCGGCCCTCGAGCGGCTCCTCGCCGACCCCCAGCGCCCCGTCGCCGGCGTCGTCGCGGCCCAGCCGTCCGTCCTCGGACTCCTCGAGCCGATGGAGGAGATCGGCCGCCTCGCCCACGCCGCGGGGGCCCTCCTCGTCTCCGTCGTCGAGCCCGTCTCCCTCGCCGTCCTCGCGCCGCCGGCCGCGTACGGCGCCGACATCGCGACCGGCGAGGGCCAGCCCCTCGGGATGCCCCTCCAGTACGGGGGGCCGTACCTCGGGATCGTCGCCTGCCGGGAGCCGCTCGTCCGCCAGATCCCGGGACGGCTCATCGGGCGCACGACGGACCTCGAGGGGAGGACGGCGTACGTCATGACCCTCCGGGCCCGGGAGCAGGACATCCGCCGCGAGCGAGCGGCCTCCAACATCTGCACGAACCAGGCGCTCTGCGCCCTCGCCGCGTCGATCTACCTCGCGGCGCTGGGGCCGGGGGGCCTGGCCGACGTGGCGGCGACGGGAGCCGCGCGCGCGGCGGAGCTCGAAGCGGCCCTCGCGGCCGCCGGCGCCCCGCGCCTCCATCCCGGCCCGTACCTCAGCGAGTTCGCCGTCCGGGTCCCCGACGCGCCGGCGGTCCACCGCCGCCTCCTCGCGCGCGGGATCCTCGCCGGGGTGCCGCTCGCCCGTCTCGAGCCCGGCGACCCCGCGCTCGCCAACGGGCTCCTCGTCTGCGCCACCGAGGTCACGACGAGCGACGAGATCGGGCGCTTCGGGGCCGCCCTCGCGGCGGAGCTCGGCGCACGGCCCGCCGCGACGGCCGCGGGGGCCGTCCGATGAGCGTCACGGGCAACCCCCTCCAGCCGACCCTCCTCGAGCTGAGCCGGCCCGGCCGCGGCGCCGGGACGCGGCTCCCCGCCGCCCCGGCCGGCGCCCTCGCGCGGCTCCCGGCGGCGGCGCTGCGGGCGACGCCCCCGGCGCTTCCCGAGCTGAACGAGGCGACCGTCGTCCGCCACTACGTCAACCTCTCCCACCTGAACTGGTCGGTCGACACGGGCTTCTACCCCCTCGGGTCGTGCACGATGAAGTACAACCCGAAGGTGAACGAGTGGGCGGCCCGCCTCCCCGGGTTCGCCGCCCTCCATCCGCTCGTCCCCGACGAGGCCGCCCAGGGGACGCTCGAGCTCCTCTGGCGCCTCGAGCAGGACCTCGCCGAGATCAGCGGGATGGACGCCGTGACCCTCCAGCCGGCCGCCGGCGCGCAGGGCGAGCTCACGGGGATCCTCATGGTCCGGGCGTACCACCGGGCGCGCGGAGACCTCGCCAGGACCGACGTCCTCGTGCCGGACTCGGCGCACGGGACGAACCCCGCGACGGCGTCGATGGCCGGCTTCCGGACGGTGAACATCCCGTCGGCGCCGGACGGGGGTGTCGACCTCGAGGCGTTCCGTGCCGCGCTCGGCCCGGCGACGGCCGCCGTCATGATCACGAACCCCTCGACGCTCGGGCTCTTCGAACCGCGCGTCGTCGAGCTCCTGGAGCTGGTCCACGCCGCGGGCGCCCTCGCCTACATGGACGGGGCGAACCTCAACGCCATGCTCGGCCACTTCCGGCCCGGCGCCGCGGGCTTCGACGTCATGCACTTCAACGTCCACA
Organism: Chloroflexota bacterium; assembly: GCA_021802585.1. GTDB lineage: Bacteria > Chloroflexota > Limnocylindria > Limnocylindrales > CSP1-4 > CTSoil-043. The sequence goes on along the minus strand of JAJZRQ010000009.1, from coordinate 20,031 downwards.
AGACGTTCTCCACGCCCCACGGCGGCGGCGGCCCGGGCGCCGGGCCTGTCGGGGTGCGGAACCACCTCGTCCCGTTCCTGCCGGAGCCGCTCGTCCTCCGCGAGCCCGACGGCGCGTTCCGCCTCGAGCGGACGGGGGAGCGCCCGGCGAGCATCGGCCGGATGCGGTCGTTCGCTGGCAACGTCGGGATCCTCGTCCGCGCGTACGCGTACATCCGGGCCCATGGCGCCGACGGCCTCCGCGAGGTGAGCGAGGACGCCGTCCTCGCCGCGAACTACCTGAAGCACCGCCTCGCCGGCGCCTACGACGTCCCGTTCGGCCGGCCGTGCATGCACGAGTTCGTGGCGAGTGCCGCGACGCTGCGGGCCGGGACGGGCGTCCGGACCCTCGACGTCGCGAAGCGTCTCATCGACAAGGGGTACCACCCGCCGACGATCTACTTCCCCCTCACCGTCGAAGAGGCGATGCTCATCGAGCCGACGGAGACCGAGAGCCTCGAGACGCTCGACGCGTTCGCCGACGCGATGCTCGAGATCGCCCGGGAGGCCCACGACGACCCGGACCTCGTGAAGGGCGCCCCCCACGAGGCGCCCGTCCGGCGCCTCGACGAGGCGACCGCCGCCCGCCAGCCCGACCTTCGCTGGCGCCCGGCGGCGCAGGTCGACTGAACCTCTCCCGCGATGCGGGCGTATTCTCGGCCAGGAGGGTCGTGACGGGCCCCCCGGCGCCCGCGCGCCCGAACGAGGAGGCATCCACGACGACCACGCAGGCCGGCCGGTCGCTCGATCCCGACGAGGAGGCGCTCCTCGTCCGGATCCGGGTGGACGACCTCGAGGCGTTCGAGGCCTTCTTCACGCGGTACCGCGGCCCGGTCTATGCGACGGCGTACGCCCTCCTCGGGGACCGGCAGGCCGCCGAGGAGGTCCTCCAGGACACGTTCGCCAAGGCGTACGAGTGGCGCCGCCGCCTCCATCCGGACGCGTCGCCGCTGCCCTGGCTCCACCGCGTCGCCCTGAACTTCTCGTACAGCCGCCTCGGGCGGCGGCGCGTCCCCTGGGAGCCGATCAGCGAGGCAGTCGCGCGCCTCGTGCGGGATCGCGAGGCCGGGCCCGCCGACAAGGCGGAGCGCGAGGAGCTCCGGGCGATCGTCCGCGACGGGATCGCGGCCCTCCCCCCGAAGCACCGCGGCGTCATCGTCCTCTTCTACCTGCACGGCCGGAGCATCGCCGAGACGGCGGCGATCCTCGACATCCGGCCGGGCACCGTGAAGTCGCGGCTCCACTTCGGCCTGCGGGCCCTCCGTGCCCGCCTCGAGGAGGATCGCCGCTTCGGCGGGGCCTACGAGCCGACGCGAGGCGCCCGCGCGATCGTCGCGGCGGACGGCGAGCCGTGATCCCGATCGGTGGCCGCCGCGGGTGTCGCGCCCACCGGGCCGCGCTCCTCGAGTTCGCCGCCCAGCGCACGGGCGGCCCGGACGTCCGGCGGGCCCTCGACCACGTCGAGCGCTGCCGCTCGTGCGAGGAAGACCTCGCGGCGACGACGCTCGTCCTCCACGCCCTGCGCGGGCTCCACGAGGACGCCCGGCGTGCCGAGCCGGCGCCCGACGGCTGGTCGCGCCTGCGCGCCCGTCTCGCGGCCACCCGCCGGGAGCCCTCGCGCCTCCTCTCGGGGATGCCGGGGATCGTGGCGGCCGCCGCTCTCTGCGCGGCCCTCGCCGGGCCCGGCGCGGTCACGCCCGGAGGACCGCCCCGCATCTACAACGAGGCGCCCCGCGACCTTGCCCCCGGCTACGTCGCGTTCGAGGAGAGCCGCGAGCGTGCCCGGAGCGAGGGACTCCTGCCCGTCCCCGCCCGCGTCCTCTCGGTGCAGGGCGTTCCCCGGGCGACCCTCCCGCCGCTCGCGACCGGCCTGCCGTCCTGGGAGCGGCGGCAGCGCTTCGTCGTCGAGGAGCTGACACCCGCGTCCCAGGTCGCCTCGGCGGCCGCCGCGGACGATTCCACCGCCCGTCGCCAGGTTGGGAGGAGGTGACCCGGAGGCGATCGTGATGGACGCGGCCGGAGGACGGAGCCCCTCGCGGGCCCCCCGGCGCGATTGACGCCCGCCGACGGCCGCGACCTATAATGCGCGGCAGTCTGCGAGCCGCACCGACCGGTACCGCGCGCCCTGCGCGGGAGGAAGGCGGCGGTCATCCAGCGAGGAGGAGCCGGCGCGGAGGAGCTGCCGGGACCTCGGGAACAGGAGGAACTCGATGAGCTTGAGACGGCGCAGTCTCGGCCTGCTCGGGGCGCTCGCCATCGGCGTTGCGGCCTGCGGCGGATCCGCGTCGCCGACCCCGGCCCCGGCCACGCCCGCCCCCGGCGAGACCCCGGCCCCATCCGCATCTGCGGCGCCGACGTCCGCGGACTTCAAGTTCGCGCTCGACGGCGAGCCCACCTACTTCTCGTACGCGTACACCGACCTGCCGACCAGCTGGGTCGTGGGGCTCCTGTACAACGGCCTCTACCGGGCCAACAACAAGCTGGAGATGGTCCCCGACATCGCGGCGGACCTCCCCGAGACGTCGGCCGACGGGCTGACGTGGACCGTCAAGCTCCGCCCCGGCGTGAAGTTCTCCGACGGCACGACCCTCAAGGCCTCGGACGTCGTCTTCACGTACCAGCTCGGCCTCTCGCCGAACTGCACGTACATCCCGGACGGCTGCTCGTCGCTCCAGGACAACGTCGAGTCGGTGACGGCGCCGGATGACAGCACGGTCGTCTTCAAGCTCAAGCAGAAGTACGCGCCGTTCCTCGTCTCCGGCCTCTCCGTCGTCATCGTCCCGGAGAAGGCCGTCCGCGACTCGTTCGGCCGCCTCCAGGCCGCTTCCGGCGCCGTCAACCCGACGGACGTCAAGGCCCTCTACGACAAGATCGACGCGGCGGTCAACGACGCGGCGTGCGGCGGCGACGCCCCGCCCGCGACCTGCGACTACGCGACGTACGTGACCGACCTCGAGGCGATCCTCCAGAAGGCCGGCATCACCCTCCCCGACAAGGCGCAGTTCACCTCCGCCGACGGGACCGTCGACAACTCGTCGTACGGCTCCGCGCTGTACGACCAGCTCCGCGACCTGAACACGACGCTGTCCTCGAAGGACATCGACCAGATCGCGGCCTCGTTCCGCATCCTCGACTTCCAGCGCGCCCCGGTGGGCACGGGCCCCTACAAGCTCGTGAAGTACACGACGGCGCAGAGCGTCGAGCTCGCCCGGAATGACGACTACTTCGGCGGCCCCCAGCAGGTGAAGGTCGGCCCGGCGAAGGTCTTCATCCCGATCATCAAGGACGCCGCCGCGGCGTCGGCCGCCCTCCAGAAGGGCGACATCAACTGGCAGACCGAGGTCACCTCCGACGCGCTTGCCGCGCTGTCGGCCGACCCGAACCTCCAGATCGCCTCGTTCGCCGACTTCGGCTACTACTACATCGCGTTCAACCTCCGCCCGGGCCGCCTCTACAGCGACCTGGCCCTGCGGCAGGCGTTCTCGATGTGCATCGACCACGACGCGACGGTGAAGGCCGCGACCGAGGGCAACGGCATCCCGATCTACGCCAACACGCCACCGGCCTCGTGGGCGTTCAACCCGGACGTCCCGCACTACGTCCTCGACGTCGCGGGCGCCAAGGCGCTCATCGAGAAGTCCGGCTGGACCCTCGGCAGCGATGGCATCTACGAGAAGGACGGCAAGAAGCTCTCGTCCGAGATGTACGTCCGCGCCGGCAAGCCCCAGCGCGTCGCCTTCGCCCAGCTGGCGTCCGACCAGCTGAAGAAGTGCGGCATCGGGCTGACCGTCAAGGAAGGCGACTTCGCGACGGTCCTCCTCCCGCTCCTCAGCTACCCGAACAACTTCGACACGTACCTCGGCGGCTGGTCGACCTCGATCGACCCCGACGACTACTCGATCTTCCATTCGTCCAAGTGCGTGACGAAGGAGAACCCGGACGACAACAACTTCGTCTGCTGGCAGAATCCGGAGGCCGACAAGCTCCTCGAGGAGGGCCGCCAGACGCTGGACCAGGCGAAGCGGAAGGCGATCTACTTCCAGTTCCAGATCCTCGCCCACAACGACCTGCCGTACTACTTCCTGTGGTCCGACACGGCGCACGCGGGCCTGACGAAGTCCGTCTCGTCGACGACGAGCGGCATCGACCTCGCGAGCCCGCTCTACTACTGGAACAACGACAGCTGGATCGTCTCGCCCCAGTGACCCTCGCGCCGGCGCTTCTGCGCTGACGGAACCACGGCCGGCGGCGGCCCCACGGCCGCCGCCGGCCGATGTTGTATCCCGGAAGGACCGGATGAACCGACCGATCGCCGACCGCAACCTCGGCCGGCCCCTGCCGTCCCACGCCCGAGGCTGAGCCATGGCCCGCTACGTCGTTCGCCGGTTGATCCAGGCCATCCCGATCATCGTCGGGATCAGCATCATCGCGTTCTTCATCGTGTACTCGGCGCCCGGCGACCCGTTCGACCGCTTCCGCTCGAACAAGGTCTCCCCGGAGGTCATCGCGAACCTCCGGCGCGTCTACGGGCTCGACCAGCCCCTCCCGATCCAGTTCGTGAAGTGGTTCACCGCGTTCTGGAGCTTCCCCTTCGACAACACCGCCTGGGGCTTTTCGATCACCGACGGGCTCCCGGTCCGCGACAAGATCTTCGAGCGGATTCCGAGCACGCTCCAGCTCATGGGAACGTCGCTCATCCTGACGATCATCATCGCGATCCCCGTCGGGATCCTCGGCGCCGTGAAGCAGTACAGCATCGCCGACAAGGTGATCGCGGTCATCACGACGATCGGCTACGCGCTCCCGACGTTCTGGCTCGGCATCATCCTCCGCCAGATCTTCGCCCAGCAGCTCGACCTCTTCCCGCTCTTCGGGAAGTACACGTTCGGCAAGGAGGGCGACATCCTCGACCTCCTCTGGCACCTCGCCCTGCCTGCCATGACGATCACGATCGTCGGCGTCGCGGGATGGAGCCGCTACATGCGCGCCTCGATGCTCGAGGTGCTGCGGGCGGACTACATCCGGACGGCGAAGGCCAAGGGCCTCGCGTCCTCGCGCGTCATCTTCAAGCACGCGCTGCGCAACGCCCTCATCCCGATCGTCACCCTCCTCGGGCTCACGATCCCGACGCTCCTCGCCGGGGCGGCGATCACGGAGGCCGTCTTCTCGTGGCCGGGCCTCGGCTACCTCGGGGTCTCGGCGGTGACGGAGCGCGACTACCCCGTCGTGCTGGCCTTCGCGATGATCGGCGGGGCGATGGTGATCATCGGCAACCTGCTCGCCGACATCCTCTACGCGGTCGTCGATCCGCGGATCAAGTACTAGGGGCGCGACGATGGAAGGCACGCAGGTCACCCGGATCCCCGGTGGCGCCATCCCGGCGGTCGACGAGGTCGACCTGACGCCGGTCCGGACCTACTGGCAGCTCGTCCGCCAGCGCTTCGTCCGCCACCGCCTCGCGGTCATCGCCTTCTTCCTCATGGCGATCCTCGTCACGGCGGCGATCGCGATCCCGCTCCTCTCGGGCGACGCCTGGAAGGAGACATCGCTCGAGCGGATCAACCAGCCGGCCTCCCTCACCGCCCCCCTCGGCTACGACTCGCTCGGGATCAACACGTTCGCGCGCCTCATGAAGGGCCTCCAGACCTCGCTCTTCATCGGGTTCGCCGCGGTCCTCGTCATCGTCTTCATCGGCGTGACGGTCGGGTCGACCGCCGGCTACTTCGGGGGGTGGGTCGACAACGCCCTCATGCGCGTCGTCGACATCGTCCTCTCGATCCCGACGTTCTTCCTCATCCTCATGCTCGTCGCGTTCTGGGGGACCGGCAACGTCTGGGTCATCATCATCGCGATCGGGCTGACGGGGTGGACGACGGCCGCCCGGCTCGTCCGGGCCGAGTTCCTGTCCCTCCGCGAGGCCGACTTCGTCCAGGCGGCGAAGGCCCTCGGCGCGGGCGACCGGCGCGTCGTCATGCGCCACATGATCCCCTCCGCGATGGCCCCGGTCGTCGTCGCCGCGACGCTCGGCATCGCCGACTCCGTCGTCGTCGAGGCGGCCCTCTCGTTCCTCGGCTTCGGGATCACGCCGCCCGAGGCGAGCCTCGGCAACATGCTCACGAAGGCCCAGGACTACTTCTATCGGAACCCGCTCCTCGCCTGGTACCCGGGGATCACGCTCGTCCTCGTCGTCCTCGCGGCGAGCTTCCTCGGTGACGGCCTCCGCGACGCGCTCGATCCGCGCCAGCGCGTCGAGACCAACTGATGACCCAGCGCCCGACGCGCACCGGCGAGCTCCTCTCGATCGACGGGCTCAAGACCCACTTCTACACCCAGGACGGCGTCGTGAAGGCCGTCGACGGGGTGAGCTTCGGCATCAGGAACGGCGAGACCCTCGGCGTCGTCGGCGAATCCGGCTGCGGGAAGAGCATCACCGCGCTCTCCGTCATGCGGCTCATCGAGCGGCCCGGGCGGATCGTCGCGGGTTCGATCCGCCTTGCCGACCGCGACCTCCTCGCCCTGTCCGACGAGGAGATGCGGGACGTCCGCGGCAACGCGATCTCGATGATCTTCCAGGAGCCGATGACCTCCCTCAACCCGGTCTACCCGTGCGGCGACCAGATCGCGGAGGCGATCTCGCTCCACGAGGGGATCCACCGCCGGGAGGCGGGCGACCGCGCGATCGAGATGCTCAGCCAGGTGGGGATCCCGGACGCGAAGCGGCGCGCCCGCGAGTACCCCCACCAGCTCTCCGGGGGCATGCGCCAGCGCGTGATGATCGCGATGGCCCTCTCGACGAACCCCGAGCTCCTCATCGCCGACGAGCCGACGACCGCCCTCGACGTCACGATCCAGGCGCAGATCCTCGAGCTCATGAAGGCCCTCCGGGAGCGGAACCGGATGGCGATCATGCTCATCACCCATGACCTCGGGGTCATCGCCGAGATGGCGGACGACGTCGTCGTCATGTACTCGGGCAAAGTCGTCGAGTCCTCCGACGTGAACACCGTCTTCGAGCAGCCGCACCACCCGTACACGAAGGGCCTCCTCGCGTCGATCCCGAGGTTGGGCGAGAAGCGCCACCGCCTCGAGGTCATCCAGGGCGTCGTCCCGAACCCCCTGAACCTGCCGAAGGGCTGCCTCTTCAAGCGGCGCTGTCCGTCCGCGATGCCCGTGTGCGACACGCCGCCGCCCCTCCAGGAGATCCAGCCGGGACACCTGTCGCGCTGCTGGCTCACGCCCGCCGGGGAGCCACCGGAGATCGGGGCCGACGCCGAGGCCGAGACCGCCGTCGCGGCGGCGGCAGCCCTGACCGTCGAAGCATGAGCGGAGTCGAGATGGAGACCACGAACCCCGGGGCGCAGCCGGCCGCGGCCCCCGCCGCCGGGGAGACCCTCCTGCGGGTCGAGAACCTCGTCAAGCACTTCGAGATCCGCGGCGGCCTCCTCGGCATCTCGACGATCGGGGCCGTGCGGGCGGTCGACGGGGTCTCCTTCAGCGTCCGCAAGGGCGAGACGCTCGGCCTCGTCGGCGAGTCCGGCTGCGGGAAGACGACGCTCGGCAAGGTCATCCTCCGTCTCATCCCGGCGACCTCGGGGAAGGTGACGGTGAAGAACCGGGTCCTCTTCGACATCCCCACCGAGGAGGAGCGGAAGGCCGGCCGCAGGGCGACGGTCCTCGACGCCGGCGAGATGAAGAAGGCCCGCCGGGACCTCCAGGTCGTCTTCCAGGACCCGTACGCGAGCCTGAACCCGCGGATGTCCGTCGGCGAGATCGTCGGCGAGGGGCCCCTCGTCCACGGCCTCACCGACAAGGGGAAGCGCGAGGACCTCGTGCGCGAGCTCCTCGCCCGCGTCGGCCTCAACCAGAGCCACATCCACCGCTACCCGCACGAGTTCAGCGGCGGGCAGCGGCAGCGGATCGGGATTGCCCGGGCCCTCGCCCTCAACCCCGACTTCGTCGTCTGCGACGAGCCGGTCTCGGCGCTCGACGTCTCGATCCAGAGCCAGGTCCTGAACCTGCTCGACGACCTCCAGCAGGAGCTCGGGCTCACGTACCTGTTCATCGCCCACAACCTCGCCGTCGTCGAGCACATCAGCGACCGCGTCGGGGTCATGTACCTCGGGATGATGGTCGAGCTCGCCGAGGTCGACGACATCTACGTCCGTCCGGCCCACCCGTACACGGTCGCCCTCCTCTCCGCCGTGCCGGACCCGAACCCTCGCAACCGGCGCCGGCGGGTCATCCTCAAGGGCGACATCCCGTCGCCGGCGAACCCTCCGTCGGGGTGCCGCTTCCACACGCGGTGCTGGCTGCGCGAGCGCCTCGGCAACCCCGAGCAGTGCACGACGGTCGTCCCGGAGTTCCGGGAGATCCAGCCGGGCCACGCCGTGGCCTGCCACTTCGCCGAGGAGGTCACCCCGGACACGATCGGGGCGGCCGCCCGGACGGGCGGGCCCGTCGCGAGCTGACGAGCGACGGCTCGCCCCGCCTGGAGCCACTCCCGCCGACGGGCGGGGGCCCGGGCGTCCGAACCCTCAGGAGGCCGGCGCGTCCGGGCCCCGGAAGTGGCACGCGACGAGGTGGTCGCGGCCGGCGTCGACGAGCTGCGGGGTCTCGCGGCTGCAGCGCTCCGGGTTGCCGAGCTCCGCGCGGAGCGGGCAGCGGGGGTGGAACCGGCAGCCCTCGGGCGGATTGACAGGGGAGGGGACGTCGCCCCCCAGGATGACGCGCGACCGGCGGAGCTCGGGGTCAGGGATCGGGACGGCCGAGAGGAGCGCCTGGGTGTACGGATGGCGCGGCTCGGCGAAGATCCGCTCGCGGTCCGTGATCTCCGCGACGCGACCGAGGTACATGACCGCGACCCGGTCGCTGATGTGCTCGACGACACCCATGTTATGGGCGATGAACAGGTACGTGAGGCCGAGCTCGCGCTGGAGGTCCTTCAGGAGGTTGAGGACCTGGGCCTGGATCGAGACGTCGAGGGCCGAGACCGGCTCGTCGCAGACGACGAGGTCGGGCTCGAGGACGAGCGCCCGGGCGATCCCGATCCGCTGCCGCTGCCCGCCGCTGAACTCGTGAGCGTACCGTCGCGCGTGGTACTGCTGGAGCCCGACCATGTCCATGATCCGCTTCACCCGTGCCGCCCGCTCCCGGGCGTTCCCGAGCCCGTGGATCCGGAGGCCCTCCCCGATGCTGTCGCCGATCGGCGCCCGCGGGTCGAGGCTCGCGAAGGGGTCCTGGAAGACGATCTGCATCCGCCGCCGGAACGGCTTCAGCTGGCGGTCGGGGAGGTGGGTGATGTCGACGCCGTCGAAGCGGATCGTCCCGGCCGTCGGCTCGATGAGGCGGAGGAGGAGGCGGCCGACGGTCGTCTTCCCGCAGCCGGACTCGCCGACGAGGCCGAGGGTCTCGCCGCGACGCACGAGGAGGTCGACGCCGTCGACGGCCTTCACCGTGGCGACCTGGCGCTGGAGGATCCCGCCCTTGATCGGGAAGTGCTTCACGAGGCCCGTCACCTCGACGAGCGGCGCGCCGACCGCGGCCGTGTCCGGCCCCCGGGCCGGCGGGGCGAGGGCGGTCACGAGACGCGCCCGTCCGGGCCCCGGAGCGGGGTCCCGGCCGCGTCGTGGTAGCGGAAGCAGCGGACGTCGTGGCCGGGCGCGAGCTCCCGCAGCTCGGGATGGACGTCGACGCACCCGGCGACCCCCTCTTCCTCGCGGATCCGGCAGCGTGGCGCGAACCGGCAGGCCGCGGGCAGGGCGATGAGGTTCGGCACGCTCCCCGGGATGACCTCGAGGGAGTCGCGGATGATGCCCGGGACGGGGATCGAGCCAATGAGCCCCCGGGTGTACGGGTGGCTCGGGCTCGCGAACAGCGTGTGGATGTCAGTCTGTTCGACGATCTCGCCGGCGTACATGACCGCGACGCGGTCGCACATCTCCGCCACGACCCCGAGGTCGTGGGTGATGAGGATGATCGCCGTGCCCGTCTCGCGCCGGAGGTGGCGCATGAGGTCGAGGATCTGGGCCTGGATCGTGACGTCGAGGGCGGTCGTCGGCTCGTCGGCGATGAGGAGGTCGGGCTCGCAGGCGAGGGCCATCGCGATCATCACCCGCTGGGCCATCCCGCCCGAGAGCTCGTGCGGGTACGAGCGGAGGCGCCGCTCGGGATCGGGGATGCCGACCATCCGGAGGAGCTCGAGGGCCCGGTCCCGGGCGGCCTTCCGCTTCATCGCCCGGTGGATCTCGAGGACCTCGGCGATCTGCCGCCCGACATCCCACACCGGGTTGAGCGACGAGGTCGGCTGCTGGAAGATCATCGCGATCTGCTCGCCCCGGATCTTCCGCATCTCGTCCGGCGGGAGCGTCAGGAGGTCGCGGCCGTCGAACACGACCTCGCCGGCCTCGATCCGGCCGGGCTTCGCCACGAGGCGGAGGACGGAGAGCGAGGTCACGCTCTTCCCGCAGCCGGATTCGCCGACGAGCCCGAGGACCTCGCCGCGATCGACGTGGAAGTCGATCCCGTCGACCGCCCGCACGATCCCGTCGCGGGTGTGGAACGACGTCCGGAGCCCCCGGACCTCGAGGAGCGGCCGGTCGGAGCGGCTCCGCGCCACGCGCCGCGCGGCGACGGGGGCGAGCTCCTCGATGACGGCCCCGCCGGGCAGGTCCGTGCGGTCCACCGGGAGGGTCATCGGTTCAGCCTCGGGTCGAGCGCGTCGCGCACGCCGTCGCCGAGGAGGTTGAAGGCGAGGCAGGTCACGACGATCGCGAGGCCCGGGAAGATGATGAGGTGCGGCGCCGCGAAGACGGCATTCCGCTCGATCCCGATCATCGAGCCCCACTCGGCGAGGGGCGGCTGCGCGCCGAGGCCGAGGAACGAGAGGGCGGCGACGTCGATGATCGCGGCCGCGATCCCGAGCGTCCCCTGGACGATGAGCGGCGTCAGGGCGTTCGGGACGACCCGCCGGACGAGGATGCCCCCCCGCGACTCGCCGAGCGCCCGCGACGCGGCGACGAACTCCTGCTCGCGGATCGAGAGGACGGACGCGCGCATGACACGGGCGTAGACGGGGATCGCCACGATGCCGATCGCGAGCTGGGCGTTGATGAGGCCCTGGCCGAGGACCGTGACGATCGCGATCGCGAGGAGGAGGCTCGGGAACGCGAGGACGACGTCCATGAGGCGCATGAGGACGTTGTCGGTCTTCCCCGCGAAGTAGCCGGCGATCGCCCCGATGAGGGCGCCGAGGATGATCGCGAAGCCGACCGTCAGGATCCCGATCTGGAGGCTCACCCGGGCGCCGTAGACGACGCGGCTGAAGACGTCCCGGCCGTTGCCGTCGAGGCCCATGAGGTGCTGCGGCAGGTTCGCCGGGCAGCCGAGGAGGTGGATGCAGGGCGGCATCCGGACCTTCGCCCCGGCCTGCACGCCGATCATCGGCTCGTTCGGGTTGTACGTGGCGATGACCGGCGCGAACACCGCGACCGCGACGAGGAAGACGAGGAAGGTGAGGCCGACGACCGCCGAGCGCTGGCGGAGGATGTTCCAAAGGGTGTCGCGCCAGAGGCTCGAGGGCTTCTGGGCGGCGAGAGGGTCGGCGAGCGCGTCCGGGACCTTCCCGACCGTCGCGGTCATCGGCGGCTCCCCGTCACCCGAGGCGGATCCGCGGGTCGAGCATCGCGTACGACACGTCGACGACGAGGTTCACGACGACGTAGATCACGGCGACGACGATGACGACCCCCTGGATGACGATGTAGTCGCGGCCGGTGATCGCCTCGACGATCGTCTTCCCGATTCCCGTCAGGTTGAAGATCGTCTCGGTGAGCACCGCGCCCGAGAGGAGCCCGCCGAGCGAGAGCCCGATGACGGTGACGACGGGCAGGAGGGCGTTCCGCATCGCGTGCGCGCTCACGACGCGCCGCTCCGAGACGCCCTTCGCCCGCGCCGTCCGGATGTAGTCGAGCCCCAGGACGTCGAGGAGGCTGGAGCGCGTCATCCGGGCGATGATCGCCATCGGGATCGTCCCGAGGGCGATGGCCGGCAGGACCATGTGCCGCAGCGTGTCGACGAGGAGCGGTCCGTTGAGCGTGAGGACCGCGTTGAACGTGTTGATGTTCGACACGAAGTCGAGGATGAGGCGCGGAGGCCCGCCGAGCCCCTGGAGGCCCCACGCCTCGGCGAGGGGCACGACGTCGACGCCGGGCGAGAGCCGCCCCGACGGCGGCAGCGCGATCGGCGAGCCCTTCAGCACGACCGCGAAGAGGTAGGCGAGCATGAGGCCGAGGACGAAGACGGGGATCGAGACGCCGAGGTTGGCGATGATCATCGTCCCCACGTCCGCCGGCGAGTTCCGCCGGATCGCCGAGATCCGCCCGAGGGTGATCCCCACGACCGTCGCGAACAGGAGGGCGTAGAGGGTGAGCTCCACGGTGACGGGGAGCCGCTCGACGAGCATCTCGGCGACGGTCCGGTTGAACCGGATCGAGGTGCCGAGGTCGCCCCCGAGGATCTGGCCGATGTAGCCGACGTACTGGACGACGATCGGCCGGTCGAGGCCGTACCGCGTGTTGAAGGCGGCGCAGATCGCGTCGGTCGCCTTCTCCCCGAGCGCGGCCCGGCAGGGGTCGCTCGGGATGACCCGGGCGAGGACGAAGACGAGGGTCACGACGCCGAGCAGGACGGGGATGCTGAGGAGCAGGCGCCGGATGATGAAGCGGCTCATTCCGGGTCAGGCGGGCTCCATGGGGGAGGAAGCGACGGGGGGCGCCGCTCGAGCGGCGCCCCCCGTCGGGACGGTGCGCGGTCCGGCTACTGCGCCGGCGGGTTGAGGAAGCCTCCCCAGAGGCTCGGGAAGTACGTGAAGCTGCCGTCCCGGCCCTTGTGGAGCGGGTGCGCCGCGTCCCACTGGACCGCATAGGAGAGGACGACGTCGTTCGCGTCGAGCGTCGCGCCGTCGGCGAACGTCACGTTGTCGCGGAGGGTGCACGTCCAGACCGCGAGGTCGGTGTTCGGCGTGCAGGCGGTCGCGAGGACCGGGATCGCCTTCGTGCCGCCGACCTCGAAGCCGTAGAGGGCCTCGGTGATCTGCTCGCAGACCCGGAGGGCCTCGCCGTCGGTCTCGTCGGCGCAGTAGATGCCCGCCGGCTCGCCGTTCTGGATCCAGACCAGCTGGCTGCGGTCGCCGGGCTTCATGACCGAGAACACCTCGCTCGTGAGGGGCGAGCTGTGGGCGCCCTCCACGTCGGCCTTGAAGGCCGTCGCCGAGCCGGCGTGCGAGATCGGGACCATCGGCACGTGCTGCTTGATGAGGGTGTTGGCCTGCTCGTAGGCGGGCTTCCGGACGTCGTCGTTGGCGCCCTTCGCGCCCTCCTGGAGGGCCGCCACGATGTCAGGGTACTTCTTGCCGAACTGGGCGCTCGAGCCGGCGCCGAAGTGGTAGTCGAGGAAGTTCGTGACGTCGGGGTAGTCGGCGCCCCACCCGAGGAGGTGGATCCCGTCGAGCTTGCCGGCGTCAGCGTTGTCGATGAACGTGCCCGACTCCTGGACGTCGATCTTCGCCTCGATGTTCAGGTTCGTCTTCAGCTGGGCCTGGATGTCCTGGGCGACGATGACCGGCTGGGCGAGGTAGCCGCGGACGACGTCACGGAGGTGGATCGTCGTCTGGAAGCCGTCGGGAAAGCCGGCCTCGGCGAGGAGCTTCTTGGCGGCCGCGACGTCGAAGGAGTACCACTCTGGGCCGACGCACCCGTTGGGGATCGCGCACGGCGTGAAGTGGCTCGCCACGGTCGAGCCGGGCGGCATGAAGTTGTCGACGATCCGCTGCCGGTCGATGCCCATCGCGACCGCCTGGCGGACCTTCTCGTTGTCGAACGGCGGGTACGTGTTGTTCATCCCGACGTAGAAGACGTTGAGGCCTTCGCGCGGGTAGAGCTTCAGGTTCGGGTCGTTCGCGATCGTCGCGAAGTCGGTCGGGCCGGGGTTGTCGATCCCGTCGGCGTTGCCGGACTGGAGCTCGACGAGCCGCTGGGCGGCCTCCGTGCTCCACTTGAAGACGACTTCGGGGACGAGCGGCGCGGTGCCCCAGTACGTCGGGTTCGCCTCCAGGGTGATGTGGTCGCCCTGGACCCACTCCTTGAGCTTGTACGGGCCGGTGCCGTTCGGGTTGCGGACGATCGAGCCGTCCGCCGCCGCCTTCTCGAGGTAGGCGGTGTCGTTGATCGCGAAGGGGCTGAACGCCACCTTCGAGAGGAAGGCCGGGTCCGACCCACAGAGGGTGAACTCGACCGTCTTCGCGTCGAGGGCCTTGATCGACTTGATCATGCCGGTGTACGGCTTGCCGTTGTAGGTCCCCGCCGCGCAGTCGACCTCGCCGGCCGTCGGGTACGACATGGCCTCGAACGGAGTCGCGCTGGGGGCCTGCGTCGGGGCCTGCGTCGGTGCCTGGGTGGGGGACGGGCTCGCCGCGCCGCCGCATGCCGCGATGAGGATCGCGGTGCCAGCGCCGAGGGCAGCCAGTCGGGCGCGCCACGGACGTCCGGGCATGCTCTGTGCTCCTCCTCTCTCGCCCCCCCCGCGGGGGGCGGTCACGCACGGGCGACGACCCGCTCTCCTTCGGGCCGCCCGGGTGCGCGCCAGCCTAGCACCGGCCGGACCGGCGCGTCACGCCTTCCGAACATACGCCCCGGGCGGGGCGCGGGTTCGATCGGGCCCCGGCGGGTCCGGGGCGGCGCCCCGCGGGATAGACTCCGGTCGTGCAGCCGATCCGCGTCGCCCTTGCCCAGACGGCCCCCCACCTCGGTGACCTCGAGGCGAACCTCGTCCGCCACGCGGAGCTCATCCGCGAGGCGCGCCGCGGGGGTGCCGGCCTCGTCGTCTTCCCCGAGCTCGGCCTCACCGGCTACCTCCTCCAGGACCTCGCCGCGGAGGTCGCGATCCGGGCGGACGACCCGCGGCTCGTCGCGCTCGCGGCGGAGGCCGGCGACGGGTCGGCCGTCGTGAGCTTCGTCGAGGAATCCGGCGATCACCGCCTCTTCATCGCCGCGGCCCTCCTCGAGGGCGGCCGCGTCCGCCACGTCCACCGGAAGGTCCACCTCCCGACGTACGGCCTCTTCGACGAGCGCCGCTTCTTCGCCGCCGGCGACGCCCTCCGGGCCGTCCCGTCGAGCCTCGGGCTCGGCGTCGGGATCGGGATCTGCGAGGACTTCTGGCACCTGGGGACGGCCCAGGTCCTCGCCCTCGACGGGGCGCAGCTCCTCGTGAACGTGTCGTCGTCCCCGGGCCGCGACCTCGCCGCGACCCACGCCGAGGGCCTCGGCACGGCCGCCTCCTGGCGCGCGCTCCTGCGGACGTACGCCCAGCTGACGACGAGCGTCGTCGTCTTCTGCAACCGCGTCGGCGTCGACGAGTCGATCAGCTTCTGGGGCGGGAGCGAGGTCATCGGGCCGGGGGGCGAGACCCTCGTCCGGGCGCCGCTCTACGAGGAGGCGCTCGTCTACGCGGACGTGGCACCGGCGGACGTCCGACGCGAGCGGATCGCGCTGCCCCTCCTCCGCGACGAGCGCCCCGAGCTCCTCGTCCGCGAGCTCGAACGGATCGTCGGGGAGCGCGCCGGCCTCGCGGCCGACGCGACCGGCGACGGCGAGGCGGCGCGATGAGCGAGGCGGCGGCGCCGCCCTTCGAGCTCCCCGCCGAGCTGCGGATCGACGCGGCCGTCGCCCGCCGGGTCATCGGCGGCTTCGTCCGGGGCCAGCTCCGGCAGGCGGGCTTCGAGCGGGCCCTCGTCGGGCTCTCCGGCGGGATCGACTCCGCGCTCGTCGCGTACCTCGTCGCCGAGGCGATCGGGGCGGAGCGGCTCCTCGCGGTCCTCCTGCCGTACCGGACGTCGTCGCCGGCGTCGCGCGCCGACGCGGAGGACGTCGTCCGACGCCTCGGCTGCGCGAGCCGGGTCGTCGACATCAGCCCGGTCGTCGACGGCTACTTCGGCGCGGCGGGCACGGCGGGCGCGCCGGCGGTGCCGGGCGCCGGCGGGACGGAGGCGCTCGCGGCCGCCCCGCTCCGGCGCGGCAACTTCATGGCCCGCGCGCGGATGATCGTCCTGTATGACGCGTCGGTGACGTGGGGCGGGCTCGTCGTGGGAACCGCCAACAAGACGGAGACGCTCATCGGGTACACGACCCTCTTCGGGGACAGCGCGTGCGCCTTCAACCCGATCGGCGACCTCTACAAGACGCAGGTCCGCCAGCTCGCGATGGAGATGGGCGTGCCCGACGCGATCGTCCGCAAGGCGCCGTCGGCCGACCTCTGGCCGGGCCAGACGGACGAGGCCGAGGCCGGGTTCACGTACCACGAGCTCGACCGGCTCCTCTACTGGATGATCGACCGGCGGCGGAGCGACGTGGAGCTCGTCGCGATGGGGTTCGACGCGTCGACGATCGCCCGCGTCGACCGGATGGTCGCGGCCTCGGAGTTCAAGCGCCAGGTCCCGCCGATCGCGAAGCTCGGGCCGCGGACGGCCGGCGTCGACTACCTCTACCCGCGTCGGCGGCCCGGCAGCGCCCGGACGTGACGCGGCGGCGCCCGGACGTGACGCGGCGGCGCCCGGAGGCGGCGCGACCGCTGCCGGACGGGCGGCCCCGCCCGGAGGAGACCGCCCCCGGCGACGGCCCGCCGCCGCGGGGGACGCTGTTCGTCGTCGCGACGCCGATCGGGAACCTCGGTGACGTCACGCTCCGCGCCCTCGAGGTCCTCGCGGCGGTGCCACTCGTGGCGGCGGAGGACACCCGGATGACCCGGCGCCTCCTCGCCCGCCATGCGGTCCCGGCGCGGCTCGTGAGCTACCACGCCCGGAACGCCGCGGCCCGCGGCCCGGAGCTCCTCGCCCATCTCCGCGGCGGGGCGGACCTCGCCCTCGTGACGGACGCCGGGACGCCGCTCGTCTCGGATCCCGGCGCCGAGCTCGTCGCGGCGTGGGCCGGGGAGGGCGGGTCCGTCGTGCCGCTGCCGGGCCCCTCCGCCGTCCTCGCGGCGCTCGTGGCGGCGGCGGTTGCCGGTCCCCGCTGGTCGTTCGAGGGCTTCCTGCCGCGCGCCGGCCGCGAACGGCGCGCACGGCTCGAGCGGCTCGCGGCCGATCCCCGGACGGCCGTCCTCTTCGAGGCGCCGGGACGGCTCGCCGCGACGCTCGCCGACCTCGCGGCCGCCTGCGGACCGGACCGCCCGGCGGCCGTCTGCCGCGAGCTCACGAAGCTCCACGAGGAGGTCCGGCGGGGCTCCCTCGGCGAGCTCTCGGCGGCCGTCGCGGACGGCGCGCTCGCGGCCCGGGGTGAGATCGTCGTCGTCGTCGGCGACGCGGCGACGGGGCGACCCGGCGCGGTCGACGGGGGCCCGGCGGACGACGCTGCCCTGGCCCGGGCGCGCGGCGAGGTGGAGCGCCTCGCGACGACCGGGATCGCCCGCGGGGAGGCCGCCCGGCGGGTCGCCGCCGCGACCGGGATCCCGCGCCGCCGCCTCTACGGCGCCGGGCCGGGCGACTAGGATCGGGGCGTGGACGGTCTCGCGCGCGTCCCCGTCGTCGGCGTCCTCCGCCCGTTCGCCCGGGCGTTCCTCGTCGCCACCGTCGCGATCTCGGTCGTCACGATCGGGCTCGCCTGGCTCGTCGGCGCCGACCCGACCCTCCTCTTCGTCGTCGCGGCGGCCGCGATCCTCGGCCTCGCCTGGCTCATCGGCCTCGCGACGGAGCGCCTCGGGGCGCTCACCGGGCCGCAGGTCGGCGGGGTCCTCAACGCGACGTTCGGGAACATCGCCGAGCTCATCATCGCCTTCTTCGCCCTCCAGGCCGGCCTCACGGCGGTCGTCAAGGCCTCGCTCACCGGGTCGATCATCGGGAACCTCCTCCTCGTCCTCGGGGCGAGCGTCCTCTGCGGCGGGATCCGCAACGGGATCCAGCGCTTCGACCCGCGGGTCGCCGGATCGAACGCGGCGCTCCTCGTCGTTGCGGCGATCGGCTTCTTCGTGCCCGCGATCTTCGCCGCCAGCGCGGCGACCGAGGGGCAGGGCACGATCACGGAGGAGTCCGTCCTCGTCGCCCTCCTCCTCATCGTCGGGTACGTCCTCTCGCTCGTGTACTCGTTCCGGAACGCGAACCGGACGCTCGGCGGCCACGAGCCGGCCGGCGAGCACGGCGGCCCCCCGTGGAGCCGCGCGACCGCGGTGGGGGTCCTCCTCGGCGCGGCCGCGCTCCTCGCCGTCCTCTCGGAGATCCTCGTCAGCTCGATCGAGCCGTTCATCGCGACGTTCGGCCTGTCCGAGTTCTTCGTCGGGGTCGTCCTCATCCCGACGATCGGCAACCTCGCCGAGCACGTCGTCGCCGTCCAGCTCGCGTGGAAGAACCGGATGGAGTTCTCGATGGCCGTGGCCTACGGCTCGAGCCTCCAGGTCGCGCTCTTCGTGGGCCCCGTCCTCGTCGTCCTGGGGGCCCTCGCCGGGCAGCCGATGGACCTCGTGTTCCACCCGCTCGAAGTCGCGGCAGTCGGGGCGGCGGTGGGGATCAGCGCGCTCATCGCCCTCGACGGCGAGTCGAACTGGCTCGAGGGCGCGCTCCTCATGATCGTCTACGTCATCCTCGCCGTCTCGTTCTTCGAGCTCCGCTGACGCGGGTCCGCAGGCCCGCCCGCGAGGGCGCGCGAAGGCGGCGGGCGCCGGGGAGGACGGCGCCCGCCGCGGGAGAAGCGCCGGCCTCAGGCGACGGCCGCGACCTCGATCTCGTCCGCCTCCGGATCAGCGGCCGCGATCGTCGTGCCGTCCTCGTCGCCCGCCGCCGCCACGAGCCCGAAGGCATCGGCCTGGGCCGCGAGCGCGTCGGCCGCGTAGTCCTTCTTGCGGCGCCCGGAGAGCATCTCGATCGAGGCCGCGACGACCTCGGTCTTCCAGTGGCGCTTGCCCGCGTCGTCGTCCCACTGGCGCGTCTGGAGGCGGCCCTCCACGGCGACCATGGCCCCCTTGCCGAGGTACTGGGCGGCGATGTCCGCGAGGCGGTCCCAGGCGATGACCGCGTGGTACTCGGCCTTCTCGCGCCCGTTGCCGACGTACTCGTTCGTCGCCACGGAGAAGGTCGTGACGTGCTTCCCGGAGGCGAGCGCGCGCATCTCCGGATCCCGGGTCAGGCGCCCGGTCAAGAGGACCCTGTTCACGGTCCGTTCCCTCCTGGCCGGCCCGGCGGCGCCGGGGGCGGCCTCTCGTGCTGGGCGGCGGGCTGGGTCTCGGCGGGGTGGCGGCGGGCCCGCCGTGAACGACCGGGGCGGACCCGCCGGAGGCGAACCCTAGCGGGGAGCGCTCATCGGGAGCTCATCGGCGGCTCACCCCGCGCTCACCTGGCGCCCGACGCGTCGCCGGCCGCCGGGCCGGGACGCAGCCCGTCAGCCCGCCGCCGTGCCCCGGCGCGACGTCCGGGGGCGGCCGCCGGCGGACTCCCGGAGCGGCGTCGGGCCGCCCGCGACGAGGGCCGCGAGCCGGGGGTCGAGCGCCGGGATCCCGTCGGCGAAGAGCTCGACGAAGGCCTCCACGAGATCCGGGTCGAACTGCGAGCCGGCGTGGCGGCAGATCTCGCGGATCGCCTCCGGGTGCGACATCGCGAGCTTGTAGGGGCGGTCCTGGATCATCGCGTCGTAGGCGTCGGCGAGGGCGACGATCCGGGCCCCGAGCGGGATCTCCTGGCCGCGGAGGCCGTGCGGATAGCCGCCGCCGCCGTACCGCTCGTGGTGGTGGAGGACGATCGGGACCGCGTCCTTGATCGCCGCCGCCTGCTCCAGGATCACCTGGCCGATCCGGGGGTGCTGGACGATCGCCTGCCATTCGTGGGAGGTGAGGGCCGCCGGCTTCTCCAGGATGTCCTCGGGGAGGGCGAGCTTGCCGACGTCGTGGAGGAGCGCGGCGATCCGCAGCCGCTCGAGCTCCACGTCCGGGAGGCCGAGGCGCCGCCCGAGGTGGAAGGCGA
>JAJZRQ010000061.1 GCA_021802585.1 Chloroflexota bacterium | reverse complement strand
GCGGGGCAGCAGGCGGCCGTCGCGGGAGTCCGGGTGACGAACGGGGCGGCCGGCGCGGCTCCGACGTACACGTTCCTCGACGGGACGGCCGGCTTCCAGCCGACCCGGGAGTACGAGATCTGCCTCAAGTGCCACTCCGGGTTCACGGTTCTCCCGTCGAACACGACGCCGGTCGTGCAGCCACCCTCGCGGATGACCCTCGACAAGGGCCTCGAGCTGAACCCGGCGAACGTCTCGTACCACCCGGTCGAGGCGGCGGGGACGAACCCCAACACCACGATCGTGAACGCCAGCCTCGGCGGTACCTCGCCGTACAAGCAGTGGACCTTCACGTCGACGAGCACGATCCGCTGCGTCAGCTGCCACGGCGACCCGCGGAAGTACAACGCCGCGACGCCGCCGGCCGCCGGGTCCGACCTCGCCCCGCACACGAGCCCGAACCGCGGGCTCCTCTTCCAGCCGTACCGCGACCGGGTCCTGAAGTCGGCGACCGAGGCCTACGCCGCCGCCGACTTCGCCCTCTGCTACGTCTGCCACGCGGAGGAGCCGTTCACCAACAGTGGGTCGATGCGGACGAGGTTCCAGTACCACCGGCTGCACGTGTCCGGCATCGCGAACAAGGGGACGAACCCGAGCACGAACATCGACACGCCCGGCGCCGGCCAGGGGCGCGCGACCTGCGCCGAGTGCCACTTCCGGATCCACTCGACGGCGCTCCGGACAGGGGCCCAGGCCGCCGCGCCGCGCCTCGTGAACTTCGCCCCGAACGTGACGACGGCGAACGGCACGGTCAGCTTCGTCCCGAAGCCCGTCGGCGGCGGGAGCGGGAGCTGCACGCTCACCTGCCACGGCCAGGCGCACACGAACGAAACGTACTGAGGTCGCGGGTCGCGGCGTCCCGGCCGAGCCCTCTATCGATCGGTACACCCCGCACGGCAGCGCCGTATCTCCCGAACGGATGCGCCGCGGCGCATTTGTGCCGCCCGGCGGATGGGAGCGCCGGGCCGCCCTGGCAACACTGGGCGCAGGTGTCAGGCGCCGGTCATGGACCCGGCCAGGAACGAGGGCAACCCGATGAGTGCAGTACGACCGCGCGCGACCGGCGCGCGACCGGCGGGAGCGACGCGATGAACGCGCCGGCCGCCGGGAAGCCGCTGAGCCCGGAGAAGCTGGAGCGGGAGCTCCTCGCCCGCCTCGGGCTCGACCCGTCCGCCTCGCCCGAGGACCTCGCGATTGCCCACGAGGCGGTCGCGGCGTACCTCGCGGCCGCGCCGCACCAGCTGCGAGCCTGGGCCCGCCACCAGGCCGCCGGCGCGGACGAGGCGTACGCATTGCTCACGGACCCGGCCGCACTCGCTCGCGCCGTCGCCCTCGTCGGCGCGAGCGCGCGACCGACCGTCGTCCCCGGTGGATCGGCGACACCTCCGGCCCCCGGGGACACCCCCGTGCCGGCCGCCGCGGCGGTCTCCGCCGCGGCGGCCCGGCCGGCTGCCCGCCCGAAGCCGCGCGTCGACGAGGACGGCCGGCGGATCGTCAGCGACGACGAGCTCGACGCGCTCCTCGCCGAGGTGGATCCGGGCGCCCATCGCGAGGTCGTCGGCACGGCCGCCGAGCGCGCGCGGGCCGCCGGACGGCTCGAGGACGCGGCCCCGGAGCGCGCCCCGCGGGGCAGCCGGCTCGTCGGGATCCTCGGCTCGCCGGCGTTCCGTAACCTCGCCCTCGTCGGCGCGACGGTGGCGGCGATCGCCGTCGTCGCGGTCGTCGGGTTCAACGCCGGGGGCGCCGGCACCGCGATCGGCGCCAACGCCGGGGCGACCGCGTCACCGGCCGCGAGCGCCGCCGTCCTCGACGAGGCCGCGGTGGCCGCCCTCATGGGGAAGATCCAGGCGAACCCGAAGGACGCCGACGCGCTCATGGGCCTCGGCGATGAGTACTACAAGGTGGGCGACTACGCCACCGCGAGCGAGTGGTTCACGAAGGTGACGAAGGTTGAGCCGACTGCCGTCCGCGGCTTCCTCGCTCTCGGCGCGTCCGCCTTCAACCAGGGCGACATGGCCGCCGCCGAGGCCGCCTGGAAGCAGGCAGTCGCGATCGACGCGACGAACGTGGAAGCGCACTACGACCTCGGCTTCCTCTACCTCAACCGGCAGCCCGCCGACATGGCCGGGGTCCAGCGCGAGTGGGGCCGCGTCGTCGAGCTCTCCCCCGACAGCGAGATCGCGAAGACCGTCAAAGCCCACCTCGACGCGCTCGCCAGCTTCGCCCCGGGCTCCCCGGCGCCGAGCGGCGCCCCGGCGGCGTCCCCGGCCGCGTCGCCCGCCCCGAGCGCGGCGCCGTCCGCGGACCCGGGCGCCTCCCCGGCCCCCTCCGCGAGTCCCCGGCCGTGACCCTCGGCGCCGGCCTCGGCCTTCTCGTCGCCTTCCTCGCCGGCGTCGTCTCGTTCGCCTCGCCCTGCTGCCTGCCGCTTGTGCCGGCGTACGTCGGCTACATGGTCGGGGCGACGGACGCCGCCGACCGTCGCCGGAGCCTCCTCCACGGGCTCGCCTTCGTCGCCGGGTTCACCCTCGTCTTCGTCGGCTTCTGGGCCTCGATCGGCCTCCTCGGCTATGCCCTCGCCGACAACGCCCGCTACCTCCGCGTCGCGGGCGGGGCGATCCTCATCGTCTTCGGGCTCCAGGTCGCGGGGGTCATCAACCTCCGGGCCCTGTGGCGCGACACGCGCCCGCTGCCGGCCTTCGGCGGTGCCGTCGCGGGTGGCGGGACCGTCGCCCTCGGTGGCCCCGGCGGGTCCCGCGGCATCGCCGTGCCCGGCCTCGGCCGCTCGCTCCTCTTCGGCGTCGTCTTCGCCGCCGGCTGGAGCCCCTGCATCGGCCCGATCCTCGGCGGGATCATCGGCCTCGCCTCCGCGACGGAGAGCGTCGCCCAGGGGACGCTCCTCCTCCTCGCCTACGCGGCCGGCCTCGCCGTGCCGTTCCTCGCCGTCGCGATGGGCGCGACGTGGGTCGCCCGCCGGCTCGGCTGGGTCGGGCGGCACCACCGCGCCGTCTCCCTCGTGAGCGGGGCGCTCCTCGTCGTCCTCGGCTTCCTCATGGCCACGAACCTGCTCGCGCGTCTCGCGGCGCTCTCCGCGCCGCTCGGCGGCTGACGGAGGCGCACGCATGACCCAGAACACCCGGACCCAGAAGCTCGCCGCCGGGGCGGTCCCCGCCCCCGGCGAGGCCGACGGAGTCGCCGGCGTCGACTCGGCGCTGGAGCAGCTCTGGCACGTCCTCACCTCGATGAAGCTGGCGCTCGTCCTCATGCTCGCCTTCGCCGCGCTCACGCTCGTCGGGACGCTCGTCATCCAGGCCCCGGCCGGCGTCATGGAGGACCCCCAGGCGAAGTCGCAGTGGCTCGCCGGCATCCGGCCCCGGTACGGCGGCTGGACGGACATCCTCGACCGCCTCCAGGTCTTCACGATCTTCACCTCGTTCTGGCTCCGCGCGATCGGGGCTCTCCTCGCGGCGTCGCTCGTCGCCTGCACGGTCCACCGGATCCCCGGGACGTGGCGGACGGTGGCGAGGCCCCGGATCGACGTCGGCCCGGCGTTCTTCGAGCACGCCCCGCAGCACGAGGCGATGACGTTCCACCGGCCCTCCGACGACGTCCTCGAGACGACCCGCCGGGTCTTCCGGCGTCACGGCTACCGGACCCTCTCCCTCGACGACGGCACGATCCACCTCTACTTCGACCGCAACCGCTGGGCCCCGTGGTCCGGCCTCGTCGCCCACGCGGCGATCGTCGTCATCCTTGCCGGCGCGATGGTCGGGTCCCTGTGGGGCTTCCGCGACGGCAACTTCATGCTCGCCGAAGGGTCGACCTCGGCGATCCCGAAGGTCGCCGGGGCGACGATCACCCTCAACTCGTTCAAGGACACGTACAGCCCGACGAACGGCCAGCCGCTCGACTACGTGAGCAACGTGACGGTCGCGCAGAACGGCGCGCCCATCGCCACCCAGGACGTCCGGGTGAACGAGCCGCTCCGCTACCAGGGCGTGTCGTTCTACCAGTCGTTCTTCGGGCCCGCCGCGGTCGTCACCGTCAAGGACGCCAAGGGCGCGATCGTCTACGCGGGCGGCGTGCCCCTCGCGTGGGAGGCGACCGGCGGGAACAAGGTCGGCACGTTCGCCCTGCCGACCCAGGGCCTCACCGCCTGGGTCGTCGCGACGACCGGGACTGACGATCCCGCGATCAAGCCCGGCCAGGTGGCGATCGAGCTGTACCGGGCCGACACCGGCGACCCCGTGGTCCAGAAGTCGATCGACCAGGGTGTCGCGACGACGATCGAGGGCCTGACGTACACGTTCGAGCGGGAGGCGAAGTTCACCGGCCTGAGCGTCGCGAACGACCCCGGGACGCCGATCGTCTGGCTCGGCTGCATCCTCCTCGTCGTCGGCTTCGCCGTCCGCATGTACGTCCCCCACCGGCGCATCTGGGGCCGCCTCGCGGCCCGCCCCGACGGCGGCAGTTCGCTCGCGATCGCGGCCGTCGGCCGTCGCGACAGCGGATTCGACGCCGAATTCACCACCCTCGTCACCGACATCCGCCAGGCCGTGACGGCCGCGGCGCGCAGCTAGGGAGCGCGGAACCATGGGAAAGATGGCCGAGTACGCCTTCGTGGCGGGGACGCTGAGCACGTTCCTCGCCCTCGTCGGGTACGTCTTCTACGCCCTCTCCGGCGTGCGGGCCGCGCGCCTCGCGGCGGCCGGGGTCCCGGTGACGACCGGGCGCGTCGGGTTCGTCGTCGGGCCGCGCACGACGTCGATCGGGCACTACGCCACGCTCCTCGGCTGGCTCGGCTTCGCCCTCCTCGGGGCGAGCCTCGTCTTCCGGGCGATCGCGACCGGCCACGGTCCGTTCTCGAACATGTACGAGTTCTCGATCGCCTTCGCCTTCGGGATCCTCGGCGCGTACTACTGGTTCGAGCAGCGGTACCACCAGCGCGTCCTCGGACTCCTCGCCCTCCCCGTGGCGCTCGCGCTCCTCGCCTACGCCGCGACGGTCCCGGCCGAGATCGAGCCGCTCGTCCCGGCCCTCCAGAACAACCTGCTCCTCACGGTCCACGTCGCGACGGCGATCGTCGCCTACGGGTCGTTCACCGTCGCCTTCGCTGCCGCCCTCCTCTACCTCGCCCAGCCAGAGACCGGCCGCTGGGGCCTCCCCAAGCCGGAGGTCCTCGACGAGATCGGCTACCGCGCGATCGTCGTCGGGTTCCCGTTCCTCACCCTCGTCATCATCCTCGGCGCCCTGTGGGCGGACGTCGCCTGGGGCCGCTACTGGGGCTGGGACCCCAAGGAGACCGCGTCGCTCGTGACGTGGTTCATCTACGGCGCCTACCTCCATGCCCGGGTCATGCGCGGCTGGCGCGGCCGGAAGGCGGCGATCCTCCTCATCATCGGGTTCGCGGCCACGCTCCTCACGTACTTCGGGAACCTCTTCTTCGGCGGCCTCCACAGCTACTCCGGCCTCGGCTGAGCCCGGGTCCCGAGGGCAGGAGGCGACCATGGATGCGCTCCACGTCCCCGCGTCGCGACCGTCCGGCCTCGGCGCGGGGCGGCTTCGGACGGTCCTCGTCCTCGTGGCGGCCGCGGCCGTCGTCATCGCCGCGGCGTGGTACCTCGACCAGGGATCGGGCGGCTCGAACGTGCGGACGGGCGAGGCGCCGGCGGGCGGCCAGCCCCGGGCCGGCGATGTCCCGCCCGACTTCTCGGGGACCGCGGTCGACGGGACCGCCGTCTCGCTCGCCGCGCTCAAGGGCCGGCCGACCTGGCTGACGTTCGGGGCCAGCTGGTGCCCGGACTGCCGCGCCGAGGCGACCGACCTCCAGGCGACGTACGCCAGGTACGCCCCCGAGGGGCTCGCCGTACTCGGCGTCTTCATCGACGAGCCCGAGGCCGCCGCCGCGGACTACGCGAGGCGCGTCGGCTTCACGTTCCCGCTCCTCTCCGATCCCCAGGGGAAGATCGCGGACCTCTACCGGACGTACGGGATCCCGATCCACTTCTTCATCGGCCGCGACGGGCTCATCCGGGACGTCCGGATCGGTCGGCTCACCCCGGCCGACATGGAGCAGCTCGTCCGGACGATCCTCGACGGCTGAGGAGCCGATCCGGTGACCGAGCCCCGACCCGGCATCCCCGCCGCGGAGCCGTCCGCACCCGGCGCGGAGCCGGCCGTCCCCCGCACGGAGCCTTCCGCGCCCGGCGCGGCTGCCGGCGGGAGCGCGACGGCTCCCCGGCCCCGCGGCACTCGCGGCCGCCTGCGTGCGTTCCGCTTCGGCGTGCCCCGCTCGCGGCGCGGGATCTTCGCGCTCCTCCTCGTCGTCGGCGCCCTCGGCTTCGCCGCGATCTGGACGAGCGTGAGCGTCATCCACTGGACGGAGACCGCGGACTTCTGCGGGCGCTGCCACGAGATGGGGCCGGAGCTCGTCGCGTACGAGGCCGGCGCCCACCGCGACGTGACGTGCGGCGAGTGCCACGTCGAGCCCGGCGTCGGCGGCTGGATCAAGGCGAAGCTCAACGGCACGAAGCAGCTCATCCAGGTGATCACCGGGCTCTACCCGAAGCCGGTGCCGCCCCCCGACCACGCCGCGCTCCCCTCGGTGAAGGACACCTGCCTCCGCTGCCATTCGCTCGAGCGCCTCGCGACGGCCAACCTCATCACGCGGACGGCGTTCACCGAGGACGAGAAGAACACCCGCCAGTTCGTCGGCCTCATGATCCGGCCGGGCTCGGGCGACGTCTTCGACGTGAAGCGGAGCGTCCACTGGCACGTCCTCCAGGAGATCGACTACTGGTCGGCCGAGGGCAACGCCTCGAAGATCGACCTCGTCGTCGTCAAGGGCGACGACGGGACGCAGCGCGCGTTCATCGCCCAGAACCGGATCGAGGTCGCCGAGGACGTCCAGCCCGACGTCGAGAAGGTGCAGGCGACCGAGCGGGGCGCGACGATGGACTGCATCCAGTGCCACAACCGGGTCGGCCACCCGATCCCGAACCCGCGGAAGGCGATGGACGCGGAGCTGGCGACCGGCCGCATCGACCCGGCGCTTCCCTGGATCAAGCGCGAAGCGCTGCGGATCCTCTGGTCGAGCTACCCCAACGAGGCGGCGGCGTTCGCCGAGATCGACAAGCTCGACGGCTTCTACCGGCTGAACTACCCGGACGTGGCGGCGAACGACGCCACCGCGATCGACGAGGCCGAGTCACGCCTCAAGGTCCTCTACCGCCTGACGGCCACGCCCGACATGAAGGTCACGGCCGCCTCGTACCCGGACTTCCTCGGCCACTTCGACTTCGCCGGCTGCTTCCGCTGCCACGACGGCGGGCACTACCTCGTCGAGGACGGCGCCGTCACGAAGAAGGTCATCCCCTCCACGTGCGACACCTGCCACACGTTCCCCCAGATCGGGACCGCCGTCGCGAGCCTCCCGCTCGGGGAGCCCCCGTCCACCCACAGGGACTCGCTCTACGTGTTCACCCACCGGAACGTGGCGACGTCCGTGGACCCGGGCGGCCAGTCCTGCGGCGAGTGCCACGCCCGCGACTACTGCCTCAACTGCCACAAGACGGGCGCGGTGAACGTCCAGCACGACCAGATGATGACGAACCACGCCCAGGTGATCCGCGAGCAGGGCAACGCGTCCTGCGCGTACTGCCACCAGCCGGTCTACTGCGCCCGGTGCCATGCGGAGCCCGTCCTCCCCGTGACGTCGCCGTTCCTCACGGGAGGTGGGCAGGAGGGCCCCGCGGGGGTCCGCTGGCCGCTCGTCGCGGCGGGGAGGGCGAGCCCCTGACCGCCGCGGTCGAGGCCATCCCGGAGGCGGCGGTGCGGGATCGCCGCCGCCGTGAGGGATCGCCGCCGCGGTCGCGGGTCAGCCGGCCGGCGGGACCTCGGGCCCCGCGCCCGCCTCGGCTTCCGCCGCCGAGCCCGCCGGGCGGGCGACGCCGGCCCACGGGTCGACCTCCCGGAACGGCGCGAAGACCTGGGCGTGGGTCCGGTTCACGGCGACGAACGCGACGCTCTGGCGCCCCTCCTTGACGCGGTCCGACCAGAACGTGGCGTCGGTCACCGGGACGAAGGCGCCGTGGAGCTCGGTCAGGCTGTCCCGGAGGCTGCGCTCGGGCAGGAGGTGGATCTGGCCGACGATCCGGAACGGCGGCACGGAGAGGAGGGCCCGCTCGCTCACCTTCGGCGTCCGCAGCTCGCGCATCGGCTCGACGGACGCCAGCGACACCGCGAAGAGGACCGCAGCGAGGTTCACCTGGGCGAACTCGGCGTGGATCGGCGGGTCCGCCGTGCCGTACTCCTCGAGCGTGACGTCCTCGAGGACGAGGTGCGGCTCCACCGCCTGGTTGAGGATGTCGGTGACCCGGTGCTGGAGCGTCTGGATGCTGCCGCGCACGATGATCTGCTCGGTGTAGAGGGTGAGCGGTACGGCGCGCAGGCTCGCCGGGTCGGCGAAGAACAGCGACATGGCGGCAGTCTAGACGGACCGGACCGCGGAGGCCAATCCGCGTCGCGCGATCGCGTCGCGGTGGCGCACCAAGCGGCGGCACCCGGACGCGGCAACGGCGCCCGCGGCGTGCCGTGCTCAGCCGGCCGGGAGACTCCGGGCCGCCTCCTGGGTGACGAGGTGCTCCGCCCCGTGCTGGAGCTCGCGCCACAGGCGGGCGACGGTCTCGAGCGTGTCGACCTCCGTGGCCGCCTTGTCGTCCCGGAGCCGGGCGATCCGCGGGAACCGGAGGGCGAACCCCGACGCGTGGCGCGCCGACCGCATGATGACATCGAAGGCGACCTCGACGACGACCGCCGGCTCCACGACCCGGTAGCGGCCGTGGCGGGAGATCGTATGGGCCTCGAACCAGCGGGTCCTCTCGGCGATCTCGGCGTCGGTGAGGCCGGAATAGGCTTTGCCGATCGTCACGAGCGTCCCCGTCGCCTCGTCGCGCACGGCGAACGTGTAGTCGGAGAGGACGCCGTGGCGCTTGCCGTGGCCCACCTCCACCCCGACGACGACGCAGTCGAGGGTCGCGAGGGCCTTCTTCATCTTCAGCCAGCCGAACCCGCGGCGCCCGGGGGAGTACGCGCTCCCCGGGTCCTTCACCATGAGCCCTTCGTTCCGGCGGGCCCGGGCCTCGGCGAAGATCCGCTCGAGGTCGGCCGCCGAGCCTGCCGTCGCCAGGCGGCTGAGGGCGAACCGCCCGGGCGCCGTGGCCGTGATCCTGAGCGCCTCGAGGCGGGCCCGCCGCTCGCGAAGCGGCAGGTCGAGGAGCGGGACGACGTCGCCGCCCCGCGGGCCGACCGCGAGGACGTCGAAGGCGACGAAGGCGACCGGCACCTCGGCGAGGAGCGCCGGCGGCGGCGCCTTCCTCCCGAGGCGCTTCTGGAGGGCGAGGAACGGGAGGACGCCCCCGTCGCGGAGCGCGAGGAGCTCCCCGTCGAGGATCCCGTCCCAGGCGAGGTCGCGAGCCGCCGCGACGACCTCCGGGAACTGGGCCGAGACGTCGTGGAGGTCCCGCGAGAAGAGCCGCGCCTCGTCGCCGCGGCGGTGGAGCTGGGCCCGGATCCCGTCGTACTTGTCCTCCGTCCAGACGACGGGCCCGAGGCGGGCCACGATCTCGGCCGCATCCTCGGCCGGCGAGGCGAGCATGAAGCGGAGGGGGTGGAAGAGCCCGAGGCGGGCGCTCCCGAGGCGGTCGTCGCGGGCGAGGATCGCGGCCTCCCCGACGTCGCCGGTGAGCATGACGGCCCGGGCGACGTCCGGGGCCGGGCGGCCGAACGCCGCCGCGATCGCCGCCTCGACGAGGCCCTCCCGGAGCCCGATCCGCAGCTCCCCGCCGAGGATCTTCACGACGTACGTGGCGCTCAGCGGGTCGCACCGGGCGAGGAGCGCCTCGAAGACGGCCGCTTTCGCGGCCGGGCCGCGGGCGCTCTCGATTGCGGCGAACGCGGCCGCGACCTCCGGCACGGTCGGCGGGCTGCCGGGCACGGTCGGCGGGCTGCCGGGCACGGGGCCCGGCGCGGAAGCGGCGTCGCGCGGCGCGGGGCCGCCCGGGGCGACGTCCTCGCGCGCCGCGAGGACGTCGCCGACGGCCCGCCCGAGATCGGAATGGCGATCGTAGGCCGCGCCGAGCTCCGCCCGGGTGACGCGGGCGACGCGCGAAACCGAGTCGGCGAGCATCGCCCATCCGACCCCCAGGGGGCGTGCGTCGGCCTCGGCGAACGCCCGGGCCGTGAAGAAGACGGTCGCCGGCGCGAGCGCGGCGGGCTCCACGGACCCGAGGTACGCGGCGAGCAGCCGCGTCTTCTCGGAGGTCCGCGTCGTGGCAGAGATCCGCTCGGCGACCTCGCTCCACCGGCGCATGGCCGCGTATGGTATACGCTCGGTCGGATGAGGGCTGGCCCGTGGTTTCCCGAGCGGATCGAGGGACGGAGCGTCATCCTGCGCCGCCACCATCCCCGGAACGTCGCCGCGTTCAGCCGCTGGTACGCCGACCCGGAGGTCACCCGCCTCACGCGCTACCAGGCTGGCCCGATGCGCCCCGACGAGGTCCGTCGCTTCTTCGAGGCGCGCGTCGCGGGCTCCGGGTCCCTCGCGATGGCGATCCACCTCCGGGGGACCGACCGGCTCATCGGGACGTGCGCCTTCAGCCAGCTCGACGGCGACAACGGCTCGGCCCTCTTCCACATCACGATCGGGGAGCGCGACTGCTGGGGCCGCGGCTACGGCACCGAGGCGACCGCCCTCATGCTCGAGCACGCCTTCGGCACGCTCGGCCTCCACCGCGTCGCGCTCGCCGTGTTCGCCTTCAATGAGCGCGCGATCCGCTCGTACCGCAAGGTCGGGTTCGTCGTCGAGGGCCGCGCCCGCGAGGCGATCTGGCGCGACGGCCGCTTCGGTGACGAGATCCAGATGAGCATCCTCGAGGGCGAGTGGCGGGCGATCCGCGCCCGGGTGCTCGGCCTCGAGCTGGTGCGGGCGAGCGGCGACGGGCACTCTCCCGGCCTCCCGACGCCCGTGGGTGACGCCGGGGCGCCCCTCGGCGACGAGCGGGCTCGATGACGAGCTCGGGGGCCGCGGCCGGCGCGGCGCGCGCCGCGTTCCGGGGGCACCTCGAGGCGAAGGGGCACGTCGTGGAGAACGCCCGCGCGGCCGCCGCCGACCTCGAGGTGGCGTTCGCGGCCGGAGCGCTGGAGCGGACGCCCGCGCTCGAGGAGATGCTCCGCGACCTCGCCACGGCACTCGACGCGGGTGCCGCCCCGGGCGAGCGGCTCGGCGGCAAGTCGGCCGAGGCCGCCCGGTTCATCCTCCGCGCGATCGACCGCGAGCTCGAGCGCGCCTGACGCGCGGCGCGGGGGTCGCGGCGCTCCCGGGCGTGGCGCCACGGGCCGGCCCCCCGGCGCTCCTTCTGGATCACCGTGACGTCGGAGGCCGTGGGGCCGCGCCGACCGCCGTCGTGCCCCGTGGACCGTGCCGCGGCGATCGCGGAGAATGCGCGGGACACAGTGGGGGAGCCGCACGATGTTCGACCGCCTCTTCGGCAACCGGTCCGCCGATCCCGCCGCCGCCGGGCGCACGCCGCCCGGCCAGTACCTCACCGGGAAGTTCCCCGTCCTCCACTACGGCACGGTGCCGCCGGTCGACCTCGCGACGTGGACGTTCCGCGTCTTCGGGCTCGTCGATGCCCCCGTCAGCCTCACATGGGAGCAGCTCCAGGCGCTCCCCCGGAAGCGCGAGGTCGTCGACATCCACTGCGTGACCCGCTGGTCGAAGCTCGACACCGCCTGGGAGGGCGTCCCGATCCGGGCGATCCTCGACCTCGCCGGCGTCCGCCCGGAGGCGACCCACGCGGTCGCCCATTGCGAGCAGGGCTACACGACGAATCTGCCCCTCGCGGTGCTCGACGACGAGGACGTCCTCCTCGCCGACACGTACGACGGCGCGCCGCTCGAGCCCGAGCACGGCTACCCGCTCCGCCTCCTCGTCCCGAAGCGCTACTTCTGGAAGAGCGCGAAGTGGATCCGCGGCCTCGAGCTGCTCGACCACGACGTCCGCGGCTTCTGGGAGCGGTACGGCTACCACAACGACGCCGACCCGTGGAGGGAGGAGCGCTTCAGCGAGTGATCGCCCCGGGGCTCCCGTCCTCCGCCACGACCGTGGCCGCGGGGGCCCGGTTCGGAGCGTATTCCAGCTCCTGCCTCACGGCGGTGGCGAGCGCCGTCGTCCCGCCGAGGATGAGCGGCCCGGCAAGGACCCCTGCGAGGGCGATCGCCCCGATCCGCGGTCGTGCGAGCAGGACGTAGCCGAGGAGCGCCGCCAGGAAGGCGAGCACGGCGACCACGAACGCGATCCCGACGATGAGGAAGAGGACGATCGGGCCGCCGACGGGGTTCGACGAGGGAGCGACGGCGAGCGTGCCGAGCGCCGCCATGACCGCGACGACGACCGCCGACGCGATCGCCACGCCGCGGTCGGGCCGGTCGACGACGGGCGCGCGGCGCACGCGGCGGAGCGCCCACGCGCCGCCGAGGACGGCGACGGCGGGCGGCAGCACCTGCAACCCGGCGAGGACCTCTCGCAGCGTGCCGTCCACCTCCCTGCCCCGTGCGGCCCGCCCATCGTCGAGCCACGCTGCGCCGGCCGACAGGGCCTTCCGGCAGGGTGCGCGGCGCGGGCCCTGCGGCGGGCGGCGGCCGTGGGGACTCCCCGCGGGGGGCGGCGGGCGGACGGCCGTGGCGCTTCTCCCGGGCGCCGTCATCACCTCGGCCGGCCTCATCCTCGCCGGCACGTTCGGATCGATGGCGACGGCGGCGCTCGTCGGCGGCCGGGCCTGGTGGCCGCCGCGGGCGGACGCGACGACGCCGCCGGGGACCGGCGGCGTCGAGGGAGCGGCGGGAGGCCGCGGGCCGAGGCCCGGGCGATCAGTGGTGGCAGGCGCCGGGGCTGCCGGCCGACTCGGCCGTCCGGAACGACGACCCGCAGCCGC
Source organism: Chloroflexota bacterium (assembly GCA_021802585.1). Taxonomy (GTDB): domain Bacteria; phylum Chloroflexota; class Limnocylindria; order Limnocylindrales; family CSP1-4; genus CTSoil-043. Next base: position 426 of record JAJZRQ010000061.1, on the reverse strand, counting down.
AGGCCGCGACGGCGTTCGGGTTGTTCACCGTGAAGCCGGCGCCCATGAGCGTGTCGACGTAGTCGATCTGGCTCCCCCGTAGGAGGTCGATGCTCTTCGCGTCGACGTAGACCTTGATGCCGGACGACTCGAGGACGTGGTCGTCGCCTGTCGGGGCGTCCTCGATCATCATCCCGTAGCGGAACCCAGAGCAGCCGCCGGAGTAGACGTAGACGCGAAGGCCGACGTTTGGGCTCGGCTCCTCCGCCGTGATCTCGCGGAGCTTGCCCGCGGCCGCGTCGGTGAGGCTCAGGACGACGGGACCGTTGTCGATCATCGGGACGCGCGCCCTCCTTGGGACGTGACGAGGTGACGAGGTCGTCGGGCGATCGTACGGCGCAGCGCCGATTTCGACAAGCAACGCGCCGAAAACGGCGGATGGCGGCT
>JAJZRQ010000060.1 GCA_021802585.1 Chloroflexota bacterium | reverse complement strand
TGACCCGGATCGCCCTCTTCTCCGACATCCACGGCGTCGTCCAGGCGCTCGACGCCGTGCGGGAGGCCGTCCGCGCCGCGGCCCCGGACGTCGTCGCGATCGCCGGCGACCTCACCTTCAACGGCGGCGACCCGGCCGCGACCGTCGACGGCGTCCGCGAGCTCGAGGCGGCGGGGGCGCTCGTCGTCCAGGGCAACACCGACATCGCCGTCGCCGACTTCGACTACGGGGCGGCGTTCCCGTGGCTCGGCGACGGCGTGCCGGAGTCGTACAAGGCCGCCGCCGCATGGGCCCACGAGGCTCTCGGCGCGGAGCGGGTGGACTGGCTCCGCCGCCTCCCGGCGGAGCGGCGCCTCCGCGCCGACGACGGGACGCTCGTCCTCGTGACCCACGCCTCGCCGGGGTCGCAGACGGCCGGCTTCGACCGCGGCCTCGACGAGAGCGTCGTCATCGACCGCCTCGGGCGGACCGACGCGCGGGTCATCTGCTGCGGCCACACCCACGTGCCCGAGGTCCGCGACTTCGGCTGGAAGGTCGTCGTGAACGGCGGGAGCGCCGGCTACGTCTTCGACGGCGACCCGACCGCTTCGTGGGCCCTCGTCGACGTCGTGGACGGCGTCGTCACGGCCGAGGTCAAGCGGGTCGCCTTCGACGCGCTCGCCGCGGCCGACGCCGTCGCCGAGCGGGGCCTGCCGGGCGACGTCTACCGGGCGGCGACGATCCGCACGGGGAAGCTCGTGCGATGATCAGCGGCGGGGAGGGGGGCGGCCGCCGGGTGGTCGTGACGGGGATCGGGCTCGTGACGGCGCTCGGCGTCGACGTCGCGACGACGTGGGACGGCCTCGTCGCGGGGCGCTCCGGAATCCGCCCGATCACGGCGTTCGACCCGTCGCGGGTTGCCTCGCGGATCGCGGGCCAGGTTCCCGACTTCGATCCGTCGGCGGTCCTCGACCGCAAGGAGCAGCGCCGCACCGACCGCTACACGCAGCTCGCGCTCGTCGCGACGCGCGAGGCGCTCGCCCAGGCGGGGCTCCCGGAGCGGCTCGAGGGCGACCTCGCGCTCCGGACCGGGATCCTCCTCGGCACGGGCCTCGGCGGCGGGATCACGTTCTCCGAGCAGGTCGCCGTCGCGATCGAGAAGGGCCCCGACCGGATGAGCCCGTTCTTCATCCCGATGGCGATCCCGAACCTCGCGGCCGGCCAGGCGGCGATCGTCTTCGGGGCCCTCGGGCCGAACTTCTCGATCTCGTCGGCGTGCGCGACGGGCGGCCACGCGATCGGCGAGGCGGCGGAGACGATCCGGCGCGGGGACGCCGACGTCATGATCGCGGGGTCGACGGAGGCCGGCATCCACGAGGCGCTCGTCGGCGGCTTCTCGGCGATGCGGGCCCTCTCGACCCGGAACGACGACCCGACGGGTGCCTCCCGCCCCTTCGACCGCGGCCGCGACGGCTTCGTCGCCGCGGAGGGGGCCGGCATCCTCGTCCTCGAGGAGCTCGCCCACGCGCGGGCGCGCGGGGCCGTGCCCCTCGCCGAGCTCGCCGGGTACGGCGCCTCGGCCGACGCGAGCCACATCACCCTGCCGGCGCCCGGCGGGATCGGGGCGATCCGGGCCGTCCGGCGAGCCCTCGAGAAGGCGGGCCTCGGGCTCGATGACGTGGACCACGTGAACGCCCACGCGACGTCGACGCCGGAGGGCGACCGGACGGAGCTCGAGATGCTCCGCGGGCTCTTCGGCGAGCGGGCCGGGGCGGTGAGCGTGACCGCGAACAAGAGCATGCTCGGGCACACGCTCGGGGCGGCCGGCTCGATCGAGGCGGCGGCGACGATCCTCAGCCTTCGCGACGGTGTCGTCCCGCCGACGATCAACCTCGAGGATCCCGACGAGGCGGCGGCCGGCCTCGACCTCACGCCGGGCGTCGCCCGGCGCCGGCCGCTGCGGGTCGCGGTGAGCAACTCGTTCGGCTTCGGGGGCCAGAACAGCGCGCTCGTCTTCACGCGGTGGGACGGATGACCGACGAACGCCCGCTCGATCCCGTGTCCGCGCCGGGCGTCACGGCGCCCCACGGGGCGTCGCCCGCCGGGGCGCCGTCCGTTGCCGCGCCGCCCGCCGGGGTGTCGCCGTCCGTTGCCGCGCCGCCTGACGGCCTCCCCGCCGGCGACGTGTCGCTCCTCGCCCTCGTCGACCGCCTCGCCGTCCTCCTCGAGCGGAGCGACCTCACCGAGCTCGAGGTCGAGGCCGGCGGGACGGCGATCCTCCTCCGGAAGGCCGGTGCCCTCGCCACTGCCGCGGCCCCATCGATGCCCGACGCCCCGGCCGGGCCCCGCAGCGGCGACGCGGCGGCCCCGGTCCCGGGCGGCGGCCCCACGGGCGGTGCGCCGGCGCCGAGCCGGTCGGCCGTCCTCGCGCCCCTCACCGGCATCTTCTACGCGGCGCCGAGCCCCGGATCGCCGCCGTTCGTCGAGGTCGGCCGCGAGGTCGTCGTCGGCCAGGTCATCGGCCTCATCGAGGCGATGAAGCTCTTCAACGAGATCAAGTCCGACCGGGCCGGCCGCGTCGTCCGGGTGATCCCCGACGACGGGACGCTCGTGAAGGCGAAGCACCCGCTCATCGAGGTGGAGCCGCTGTGACTCTTCCCGCCGCGTCGCCCGCCGGCCGCTGGGCCCGGATCAGCGGCTGGGGCAGCTACGCCCCGAAGGCGATCATCACGAACGCCGACCTGGAGCGGATGGTTGACACCTCCGACGAATGGATCGTCACCCGGACGGGGATCCGGGAGCGGCGCGTCGCGGCCGCCCACGAGACGACGGCGTCGATGGCCGCCGTCGCAGGCGCGCGGGCGATCGCCGTCGCGGGGCTCGAGCCCGACGACGTCGACCTCATCCTCGTCGCCACGCTCACCCCGGACTACTGGATGCCCTCGACCGCGGCCCTCGTGAAGGAGGCGATCGGGAACACGCGGGCCGCCGCGATGGACGTCGCGGCCGCCTGCTCGGGGTTCGTCTACGCGTACGCGACCGCGCACGCGTACGTGACCGCCGGCCTCGCCCGCCACGTCCTCGTCGTGGGAGCCGAGCTCCTCACCCGGTTCCTCGACTACACCGACCGGAGCACGTGCATCCTCTTCGGGGACGGCGCCGGGGCGGTCGTCGTGTCCGCCTCCGACGAGCCGAGCGGGCCGCACGGGATCGAGCTCACGACGGAACCCCAGGGCGCGTACATGATCTGGCTCCCGGCGGGCGGCTCGAAGAGCCCGTCCTCGGCCGAGACGGTCGCCCGCGGCGAGCACTTCATCCGGATGGAGGGGCGCGAGACGTACCGCTTCGCGACGAAGACGCTCGCCTCGTCGGCGCTCGCGGCGATCCGGCGGGCCGGGCTCGAGCCCGGCGACATCGACCTCGTCGTGCCCCACCAGGCGAACGTCCGGATCATCGAGGCGGTGGCGAAGGGCCTCGACTTCCCGATGGAGCGGATCTTCGTCAACCTCGACCGCTACGGGAACACGTCCGCGGCGTCGGTGCCGCTCGCCCTCGCCGAGGCCGTGGACTCGGGCCGGGTCAAGGTCGGCGACCGGATCGTCTTCGTCGCGTTCGGCGCCGGGTTCACTTCGGGAGCGGTGGCGATGGAGTGGTCGGTCGATCCCGCGAACGGCGCCCGGGCCGCCTCGGTCGACCCGGACGCGATCCGGGTCCGGCTGCCGGTCGACTGGAACTCCGTCGACCCGATCCCCCCGGCGCTCGCGGCGGTCCTCGCCGCGCGGGGCCCCGTGGACGTGCCGCTCGACGACGTCGTCCCCGGTGAGCCCGCCCACGCGTCCGTGCCCGCAGCGTCCGTGCCCGTGCCCGCGTCCGCGTCGCCCGCCCCAGCAGCGCCCTCGGAGGTCCCGTCGTGATCGATCTCACCGGCAAGGTCGCCATCGTCACGGGCGGCTCGCGCGGCATCGGCCGTGCCGTCGCGCTCATGCTCGGCCGGCAGGGCGCGAACGTCGCGTTCCTCGACCGGGCGGCCTGCCTCGTCGACGACCACACGCAGAAGGACGTCGAGGCGATGGGCCGGCGCTCGATCTGCATCGGCGGCGACGTCACCGACCCGGCGTCCTGTGCCGAGCTCGTGGCGGCCACGGTGACGGAGTTCGGGCGCGTCGACATCCTCGTGAACAACGCCGGGATCACGCGCGACGACCTCGCGATGCGGATGTCGGACGAGGCCTGGGCCGACGTCATCAACGTGAACCTCACCGGGGCCTTCTACATGGCCCGCGCCGTCCTCCGGCCGATGCTGAGGCAGCGCTCCGGGCGGATCGTCAACATGTCGAGCGTCTCCGGGCAGATGGGGAACGCGGGGCAGGCGAACTACTCGGCCTCGAAGGCGGGGCTCATCGGCCTCACGAAGGCGCTGGCCCGCGAGGTCGCGTCGCGCGGGATCACGGTGAACGCCGTCGCGCCGGGGTTCGTCGTCACCGAGCTCACCGAGAGCCTGCCGGACACGGTGAAGGACGCGATCCGCGCCGCGACGCCGCTCGGCCGCTTCGCCACGGTCGACGAGATCGCCGCCGCGGTCACGTTCCTCGCCTCGGACGAGGCCGCGTACATCACGGGCCAGGTCCTGGGGGTCGACGGCGGCCTCGCGATGATGTGAGCCGGGCCGGCCCGCCCGGCCCGTAGAATGGCGGAGATGGCAGCCCCACACGACCCGACTGCTCCCGTCGGCCACCCTGCCCGATGACGCCCGTCGCCGATCGCAGATCGCCCGAGCCGGTCGGCTGCCCGCTCCTCGGCCTGCCCGACGATCCGCGAAGCCGGTTCAGCTTCGCGAGCGCCGACCACCGCTGCTGGGCGGACCGGCGCCCGCGTCCCGTCGACCTGGCCCACCAGGGCGCGTTCTGCCTCGCGGAGACGTACCCGGAGTGTGCCCGGTATCGAGCGGCCGCGGCCGCGCGACGGCCGGGCGCCGCGACGCCCGAGGCGCCCGCGATCGCCCTGGAGCGAGCGAGGACCGAGACGAGCGCCCCCGGCGCCCCCGGCGCCCCCGGCGAGCCAGGCCGTCGGCCTCCCCGGCGACCGAGCCGACGACGGCGTGCCGCGACCGTCGTCCTGGCCGGGGTCGTGCTCGCCGGCGCGGCCTACCTCAGCAGCCCGGCGATCGCCGCCTGGATCCGGCAGGTGGGTGTCGGTACCGGGGCGGGCAGCCCGTCGCCGTCCGCCGCCCCGCCGGCGACTCCCGCGCCCACCCCCGCGCCGACGCCCACCCCCCGGCCGACGCCGACGTGGGTGCCAACCGCGACGCCCGTCGCCACGGCGACGCCCATTCGCACGCCCACGCCGGCCGCCTCGCCCCTGGTCCACGTCGTGGTTCGGGGCGAGACGCTCGGCGGCATCGCCGACCGCTACGGCGTGACCCTGGCGGCGATCCAGCAGGCCAACGGGATCGCCGACCCGAGCCTCATCCGCGTCGGCGAGCGGCTCGTCATTCCACGTCCGTAGGCGGAAAGCGACGAGGGGGTGACCTTGCGGGCACGGTGTACTGTTGGCCGGGAACGGTGTCTGCCCAGGTTCTGCTGAACCGCTCCAGCCCGTCTCCATCAAGCCGCCGAGCGTTCGGTCGCCGGTTGCTACCGGATGCACCCGCAGGGAGGGGATCGGGCAATGAGCACTCGTCATCGGTGGTTGGCCGGGCTCGCGGCCATCCTCATGCTGGTCGTCGCGGCCGGGACGGCCCTGGGCTACGCGGGTGAGGTGGCTGCCAGCGTGACCGTGACCAGGCCGAGCGGCACCCTCAAGTGCGGCGTCGACCTGACGGTGAGCGCCAGCATCTTCGACGCCGCCGGAAAGCCGATCTCCGAGCAGCCCGTGGCCTGGTCGTTCACCTCCACGCCGTCGTCCGCGGACAAGATCAAGACGACCGACACGGTCACCAACTCCTCTGGCACTGCCCGGACGACCGTCGTCCTCGCCTGCGTTCCCGGGAGTCGCTCCATCCGCGCCCAGGCCGACGAAGTCAGCGGCTCCGCCGTCCTGAACGTGACCGCCGCGGGCCTGCCCAACACGTCGACGCTGCCGGGCCGGGCGCCCGCGCCGCAGGATCTCGCGGCCTTCGGCACGCTGCTCGCGGCACTGGCCCTCGCAGCCGGAGGCGCACTGGTCGTCCGCCGGATCGGCCTCGCCCGCCGCTGACTCTCGGCGGCGCTCTGCCATCCACGCCGCGATGGCCTCGACGCGGCGTGGAGCGGCCAGCCTGTTCGCGTGATCGATCCCCGCCGCCGGTCTGCCTTCGAGGGCTCGCGTTGGGTCTCCGGCCGGGGCCGGGCGCTCGCGATCGCCGGCGGCGTCCTGGCCATCGTGCTGATGGCCACCGGGCTCGCCTTCGTGCTGGGGGGCGGCCTGCGCGGGACGGCCCTGCCGGCCCCGTCGGTTCCCGTCGGCGGCGTCGCCACGCTGGCGGCCACCACCGAGCCGACCCCTGGCTTCACCGGGTCGCCGTCCCCCACGGCCACCCCGTCCGCGGGCGCCTCCTTCACGCCGGACGCTGGCCAGAAGGTCGGGATCCGGGCCCAGCAGATCCGCATCGAGCGGCTGGGCATCGACCTGCCGATCATCGAAGGTGACGGCATCGACGCTCCCATCGGCAAGGCCGCGCACTTCCCGTCGTCCGGGTGGCCGGACGGCGGTACGAACATCTACATCTACGGCCACGCCCGCGAGGGGATGTTCATCGCCCTGTGGGATGCCCGCAAGGGAGACACGGTGGTCCTCGACCTGGTGGACGGGACGTCGCGGACGTATGTCGTGACGCAGATCCTCCCCAAGGTTCCCTGGGATGCCATCGAGTACCTGGACCCCACCGCCCCGGAGCAGCTGACGATCCAGACCTCCACCTCCTACTACCCCACGGCGCCGCGGTTCATCGTCATCGCCGTTCCTCGATCGTGAGCGACGAACTGGCCGCCTCGGGCGCGCCTGCCCCCCCGCTCGAGCGCCGTCGTCGGCGCCGCCGCAGCCACCGCACCCGCCGGCGGGTGCTCCTCGGGCTGGGCCTGGGTGTTGTCGTGGTCCTTGCCGCCGGCGCTGGGCTGGTCGTCTTCCGATACGCGCCCGCGCTTGACACGGCGCGCTCCCTGCGGGGCGACCTCGAGCACATGGTTGGCCGGGTGCGCGAAGCCGGCCTGGACATCGATCGCGCCACGGTGGATACCCTCGCTGCCGACCTGGCGGCGACCCACGCGCGCTTCGACGCCCTCGCCGACCTCGTGGCGAACGACCCGCTCGTGGCCGTCGCCCGGGCCCTCCCCCCGACGGCCGCAGACGTCCGGGGGGTCGACGCCATCGTGGACGCGGCCGACGATCTCCTCGCCGCCGCCGCCGACGGCCTGGCGATCGGGCGGCGGTTCGTCGAGATCAAGGAGGCCCAGGCAGCGGACCCCGAGACCGCGTCGGCGTTCTCCCAGCTGATCGAGCTGATGGCCACCTCGCGCGACCGCACGACGGCGATCTCGGTCTCCCTCGCCCGCGCCCGTCAGGCCCTCGGGGACGTCCCGGACGGGCTCGTCGACGTGGTGGAGGAGGCGCGGGACGCGATGATCGCCCGCATCGACGAGTACGCGCCGCTGGTGGACGCGCTCGCGAAGGTGAGCGGCCCCCTGTCGGGGATCTTCGGCTGGGACGCCCCTCGGCGCTACCTGGTCCTCACCCAGAACCCGGCGGAGCTGCGGCCGACCGGCGGCTACATCGGGAGTTACGGCATCATCGGGTTCGACCGGGGCCGGATGACGGAGCGCGCGTTCCATGACATCTACCTGCTCGACCTGCCGTGGGACTACCCGTTCGTCAGGGGTCCCGAGGAGCTCCACCGGCACCTCCTCGGCGAGAAGCAGCCGTGGCAGCTGGCCGACGCGAACTGGTCGCCGGACTTCCCGACGAGCGCACGCGATGCCATCCGCCTCTACGAGAACGAGTCCGGCGACACGCGGATCGACGGCGTTCTGGCCATCACGACCTACACCATCGACCAGCTGCTCACCGTCACCGGGCCGATCACGCTGCCGGAGTACGACCAGACGATCGCCCCGGGCCAGACGACGCTCAAGCTGATGCAGGCGATCTGGGCCGCAGCCGCCGGCGGGTCGGCGAACCGCAAGGCGGTGTTGGGACCGTTCGCCGAGCAGCTGTTCACCGCCCTCCTGGGGCTGCCGCCCCAGCAGTGGAGCCGACTCCTGGACGACGCCGAGACGTACCGCCGGGACCGGCTCCTGCTGGCCTGGTTTGCCGACCCTGCCGCGCAGCAGCTCGTCACCGAGAACGGCCTCGACGGTGCCGTCCGGCAGGAGCCCGGCGACTACGTCTACCCGGTCGACTCGAACGTCGCGCCGACCTCCAAGCTGAACGCGGTGACCACCCGGTCGCTCGACCTCGCGGTGCAGATCGACGAGTACGGGAATGCGCTCGACCGGCTCACCGTGGAGTGGCGCAACCGGATCGAGAGCGACGAGGGCGCCCCGTACCGGGATCTGCCCATCGTCGGGAAGGCTCGCAACCTGGGGATGTACTTCCGGCTCCTCGTCCCGGAGCGGAGCCGGGTGGAGGAAGTCTCCGGGGGGAGCCTCGTGCCCCTCAGCGATCCGGCCGTCGTCCAGGAGGCGGCCGGCCGGACGGTCATCGGGGCGTACCTCCAGGTCCCGCCGGGCGAAACCAGTCTCACGTACCGGTGGACCAGCCCGTACGCAGCGAACGTCGACGAGACCGGCGGCACGTACCGGCTGACGATCCAGAAGCAGCCCGGCCTCCTGCCGGGGCCGCTGGCGGTGATGATCAGGGTCCCCGAGGGCTTCCGGATCGAGGGCGCGAGCCCCGAGCTGACCATCCGCGGGGACACGGCAACGCTGGAGACCACGTTCGACCGGGACCTCACGGTAGAGCTCCGATACACCCCCTTCGCCGCTCCATGACCGACCGACGGCCGCCTGTATACTCGGAGGCCGATCCGGCTCGCTGGACCCCCGGCCGGCACGACCCATCGCAACCCCACGCCGCCTCGATCACCCGCAGAGGGGGAGTCACGCGCTGATGGACCTCCGCCGCCAGGGCCACGTCATCCGATCCTGGCTCTGGCTCTTCGCGGTCGGCGTCCTCCTCGCCGGCGGCACCGCGTACGTCGTCTCGTCCGCCCTGCCCAAGGTCTACAAGGCGCAGGTGACGCTCCTCGTGGGCCAATCGAGATCCTCCTCCAGCGTCGACTACAACGACTTGCTGGCCAGCCAGCGGATCTCCCAGACCTACGCGAACCTGGCCACCACCGGCCCGATCCTGGCCCAGGTGATCGCCGATGCCGGCCTGCAGGTCACGCCGGACGAGTTCCGCGACGCCGTGACCGCCGAGGCGGCGCGCGACTCCACCCTCGTGACCGTCACCGTGCAGGACGGCGATCCGCAGCGTGCGGCGGACCTGGCCAACGCGATCGCGGCCCAGATGATCGCCGCTTCGGGCACCGTCTATGGCAAGAACAGCCAGGTGGAAGGGTTCATCAGCAGCCAGACGGAGGCAACCCAGCTCCAGATCGAGGAGACCCAGGCGGAGATCGACCGGCTGACGGCCCTGCCGTTGCGCACGTCCGCCCAGGACCAGCAGCTGGCGGCCCTCAACGTCCAGGTGGCCACCCTCCGCCAGTCCTACGCCGCGCTGGTGCAGCTCTCCGGGTCGTCCGCCAACGCGCTCACGGTGGTGGACCCGGCCACGCCGCCCCGGGAGCCATCGTCCCCGCGGGTGCTCCTGAGCACGCTCCTGGCGGCCCTCGTGGGCCTCCTCATCGCGCTCGGGATCGCCTACACCCTGGAGTACCTCGACGACACCGTGAAGTCGTCGGAGGACGTGGAGGCTGCGACCGGGCTGGCCACCCTGGGCACCGTCATCAAGATGAAGGGCGACGGAGGTCGCAGCGAGATCTACCGCCTCGCCACGCTGCTCTACCCGCGCGGGCCGGCGGCGGAGGCCTACCGGACGCTGCGCACGAACCTGGAGTTCGCCGCCGTGGACGAGCCCGTGCGGACGCTCCTGGTGACGAGCTCCATCCCGGGCGAGGGGAAGACCACCACGGCCAGCAACCTCGCCGTCGCCTTCGCCCAGGCCGGCCGCAGGGTGATCCTCCTCGACGCGGACCTCCGCAAGCCGGGTGTCCACAAGGTGTTCGACCTGCCGAACGTGGCCGGGCTGACGTCGCTCCTGCGAACCGACGACGTGGCCATCGACGACGTCGTCCAGGCCACGGAGGAGGAGCGCCTTCAGGTCATCACAACCGGACTGCTGCCGCCCAACCCGGCCGAGCTCCTGGGGTCCAACCGGATGAAGACGATCCTGGAACGCCTCGTCGCGGCCGCCGACCTCGTGATCGTCGACAGCCCGCCGCTCCAGGCCGTGACCGACGCGGCCATCCTCTCGGCCATCACCGACGGGACGCTCCTGGTGATCGACGCGGAACGCACCCGCCGGGGCGCGGCGGGGCATGGACGCGAGGCGCTGGCCAAGGCCGACGCCCGCGTCCTGGGCGTTGCCCTCAACCGGATCTCCACGCGGGCCGGCAGCAACTACGTCTACTACGACTACTACGGCGCCCACGGGAAGGATTCCGGCGTTGCCGCACGCCCGTCCGCCGCAAGCACGTCCGGCGGGCTGGCGGGGCCGCGCGGCTGACGCGCGCGAGAGAGCGAGACCCATGCGCGTCCTCATCGTCGGGATCAACTACCGTCCGGAGCGCACCGCGGTGGGCCCCTACACGGCAGGGCTCGCGGAGCACCTGGCGGCGCGCGGCGACGACGTCACCGTCATCACCGGGTTGCCCAGCTACCCCGGTTGGCGGCTCATGCGGGGCACGCCCCGACGCCTGCTCGCAACCGAGCAGCGGGCAGGGGTCACCGTCGTACGGGCGGCGCACTACATCCCGGCGACCCAGTCCGCGGCCCGGCGCGCACTGTACGAAGGGACGTTCGGGCTTACGGGACTTCTCGCCAGCCTCCGACTGGGCCGACTCGACGCGATCCTCGGCATCGTGCCGAGCCTCTCGGGGGGGATCCTGGCACGGCTCACCGGAGAGCGCCTGCGGGCCTCGTACGGGCTCTTGTTCCAGGACCTGATGGGACCGGCAGCCCGCCAGTCCGGGATCGCCGGTGGGGGGGCCGTGGCGCGGGCCACGGGCGCCGCGGAGGCGTGGGCGGTGGCCGGCGCCCGGGTGATCGGCGTCGTTGCCGAGACGTTCGCGCCGTACCTGGTCTCCGTGGGCGTGGAGCCCGGCCGGATCCGCCACGTGCCCAACTGGGCCCGGCTCGTCCCACCGGCGCTGAGCGCGGAAGAGACCCGCCATCGCTTCGGCTGGACCGACGACCGCCAGGTGGTCCTGCACGCCGGAAACATGGGCCTCAAGCAGGGCCTGGAGCAGGTCGTGGAGGCCGCCCGCCTGGCCGCCGAGCGGGGGGAGCCCGTCCGGTTCGTCCTTGCCGGGGGCGGGAGCCAGGCCGGGGCGCTGCGGGCGATGGGCGCCGGCCTCCCGACGCTCGACTTCCTCCCTGTCCAGCCGGACGGCCTCCACGCCAGCCTGCTCGCGGCGGCCGACGTCCTGCTGCTCTCCGAGCGAGCGACGCAGCTGGACATGTCGCTGCCCTCCAAGCTCACCAGCTACTTCGCCGCCGGACGGCCGATCGTGGCGGCCATCCCCCCGGCTGGGCCATCCGCCCGGGAGGTCGAGCGCGCCGGCGCCGGTGTCACCGTCCCGGCCGGGGATCCCGGCGCGATCCTGGACGCCCTCGCGCACCTGCGGGCGGACGCGCCGACCGCGGCGCGCCTGGCGGCGGCGGGCCCGCCGTTCGCCGAGGCCAACCTGGGTGCTGCCGCGTGCCTGGCGCGGGCCGCGGCCCTCGTCGACGCGATCGCCGGACTCGGGGCGCCGGCGCCCGCGGCAGTGAGAGCAGCGGCATGAGCGATCCGCGGAAGGCCCTCATCACCGGCATCACCGGCCAGGACGGGTCGTACCTCGCCGAGCTCCTCCTCGAGAAGGGCTACGAGGTCCACGGGCTCATTCGCCGCTCCAGCTCGTTCAACACCGGCCGGATCGACCACCTCTATCGCGATCCGCACGAGGCCGAGACGCGGCTGTTCCTCCACTACGCGGACCTCACCGACAGCTCGAGCCTCATCGGGCACCTCCACCGGATCAAGCCAGCCGAGGTCTACAACCTGGGCGCCCAGAGCCACGTCAAGGTGAGCTTCGAGATGCCCGAGTTCACCGCGGAGACTGCGGGGATGGGCACGCTCCGGATGCTGGAAGCCGTCCGCACCGCGGACTGGCCGATCCGCTTCTACCAGGCCGGCAGCTCGGAGATGTACGGGAAGGTCCTCGAGAGCCCCCAGAGCGAGCGCACGCCGTTCAACCCGCGCAGTCCGTACGCGATCGCCAAGGTGTTCGCCCATTTCATGGTCGTGGACTACCGAGAGGCCTACGGCCTCCACGCCAGCAACGGCCTCCTGTTCAACCACGAGTCGCCCCGGCGCGGCGGCACGTTCGTGACCCGCAAGGTGACGCGCGGGGTGGCGGCCATCCTCAAGGGTGAGCAGGAGCACCTCTTCCTCGGCAACCTGGAGGCGAAGCGCGACTGGGGTTATGCGAAGGAGTACGCGGAGGCGATGTGGCTGATGCTCCAGCAGCCCGAGCCCGACGACTACGTCATCGCCACCGGCGAGATGCACTCCGTCCGCGAGCTCTGCGAGGTCGCCTTCGGCCTCGTCGGCCTCGACTGGGAGCGCTACGTCCGGGTGGACGCCAAGTACCTGCGGCCGACCGAAGTCGAAGAGCTCTGCGGCGATGCGTCGAAGGCGAAGCGGGTGCTCGGCTGGCAGGCCCACGTCCGTTTCGCGGAGCTCATCGGGATCATGCTGGAGCACGATCTCCGCGAGGCGGGGATCGACCCGGAGCGCGTCGTTGGTGCTGGGCACGACGGAGTGCAGCGGTGAACCTGCGGACCGAGGCCGCCGAATACGCCAAGTACCTGCTCACGTTGGGCGTCATGCCAGTCCAGCGGCGGCGCGCGCATCGCCTGCAGTCCATGACTCCGCTTCGGCTGCACCTCGGATCGGCGAACAACCGCCTGCCCGGCTGGGTGAACGTGGATCTCCTTCGGCCCGGCCGGGCGCTGGATCTCTACTGGGATCTGCGGCGTCCGCTCCCCTTCCCGGACGCGTCCGTTGACACGATCTTTGCCGAGCACCTGCTCGAGCACCTGCCGTTCCCGGCGGGGGTCGGACTTCTGCGGGAATGCCGGCGTGTCCTGCGGCCGGGCGGGATTGCGCGCATCGGCGTACCGGACCTCGATCGATACATCGCCTCGTATCTCGGCCGCGACGACATCATCGAGCGCGTTCGACCCGGGCGTCCCACCCGGGCACTCGCGCTCGGTGAGCCCTTCTTCTTCTATGGGCACCGGTGTATGTACGACTTCGAGACCATGCAGCGCGCCCTCCTCGACGCCGGGTTCACCCATGTGGAGCGCAGCAGCTTCGGACAGGGCCGGCTCC
>JAJZRQ010000059.1:4167-13698 GCA_021802585.1 Chloroflexota bacterium | reverse complement strand
CGTGCAGCATCGTCAGCTCGACAGCGCTGAAGTCGAACTGCCTGAGCAGCGCACGCCACAGCCGGGCACCTCGGCCGTCGGGCACCAGGTCGGCCGGTGGCGAGCGGCGCGCCGTCATCGGTCAGCCCCGTGCTCACGATCAGCGGCGTGGTCGACCTGGGGGGGTACCCCCTCGGCCCCACCCCCTAGGAGACCGGCCTGCCCTTTTCCGACAGTGCATGCGTCCTTGACGTCCAGTTTCACGATGCCGGGCCTTCCGCGTCCGCTCGCCGCTGCCGGGCTCGCCGCCGGATCTACCGGCCCGACGTGCACGCTGCGCAACCGGAGCCCGTCGAGGCCCCAGCGGGTCTGGTTCTCCCAGCGCTGCGGTGGACGTGCCGGCTGATCGTTGCCGAGCAGCCGCCGGATCGCCGGCGACGAGTCCTCCGGCCGGCTCCGCACGTCGGCGGCCAGGCGGTCGCGGGACGCCTCGAGCCGCTCGCGCCGGCGGGCCTGGCGCGTCGCCTCCGCGACGGCAGCGGAGCCGTCGCCGGGCAGGCCGGGCATCGGCGTCAAGACCTCGCGCGGCCGATCGTGGAAGGCCACGTCAGCCCCGCGGGATGAGCGCGGCCAGGTCGGCGGGGCTCTCCGTCTCGGCCGCCGGCGGCGGTGACCATTCGGCGAGGGCCGGGCCCGACGCCTGACGGTCGGCCAGCGCGCCGACAGCGCGCCACACGGTGCCGAGGTCGCCGGTGTGGATCGTCTCGGTCCACTCGTCGACGAGGATGTCCCACGCCCGGCGCTCGTTCTCCGCCAAGGACAGGTACACAGGGTGGCGATGGAGCGCGGCCCGGCGAGTGGCGGCGCTCTCGTTGGACCGGTGGGCGACCGCCTCGTGAGCCATCCGCCGGAGCGCTTCGTAGCGCGGTCGGAACGCGGCGAAGTCGGCCTTCCGGGCATCCGCCTGGCGGGCCCGCTCGATGGCCCGGTCGGTCGACTCGACGAGCTCCGCATCCTGGCGGCGCTGGCGGGCGAATTGGTCTTCGTTGGGGCGGGCATCCACGCCGAGTTCGGCGCCAAGTCCGGTCGACTCCTGCTTGCTCATGCTGCGTGATCTCCTTCGGTTGCGGCGATCCTGTGTTTCTCGCGCTTTCTCGCGCAACGGCCATCGCCGCACCACAGGCGGCGACGACCTCGATGCCGAACCTCGAGCGGCGCCCCGCAGCCGCGACAACGCCCCGGCTCGTCGAACGGCGCATCGGCGACGGCCCGGGCCTCGAGCTCGGCGAGGTCGAGCATGCGACCGGCGCCGAGCCGGAGCGCCTCGACCATCGTCCGCGGGAGTCCGTGCCCGTGGTCGTCGGCGATGGCCAGGAAGGCCCGAGACAGGTTCTCCGGCGTCCAGTCGCCGGCGCTCATGCGGCCGGCCAGGGCGCCAGTCCGAGGATCGCCAGGCAGCGCGGGCAGCGCGAATGCTCGCCGGCGACCCAGCGGAAGCGGCCGTTCACGACGTCCGGCCCTTCGGCCCCAGCTCGGGACCCGCGACGTCGGGCGCGTCCCGGTGGACGTAGATCACCCGCCCCTGCGGACCCTCGAGCATGTCGGTCGCCAGGATGGGCCGGCAGGAGCAGGACGCGGACGGGCGATGGTCGCCGCGGGCGTCGACCGGGAGGGCGTGGATGGTCGACGGGAGGCGGGTCATGGCCGCCTCGCTTGCACGCATCCGTGCTCAGAGCTTGCACGCATCGGGCTTGCACGCAAGGCTGCACGCTTCGTGCTCAGAGCTTGCACGCATCGCTGCACGCATGAGCACGCCCGCACGCACGCATCTCCCGATGCGTGCAAGGCTCCAACCCTAGGTTGCACGCTTGCACGCATCAGGGCCTCCGATTCCATCGGTGGGGCCGCTTCGAAGCGTCCGCCATGAACCTCGTCGGGTTGCGCAGGAGGGCCGAGCGGATCGCCCCCCGCGGGTGCTTCTCGCCGGTGTCATCGAGGATCGCGGCGCCGATCTGGGCCACCGTCATGGGCTCGTCGAGGATCGTCTCGAGCGTGTCCGCCAGGCTGCACCGTCCGGCCGTCTCGTCGGTGACGATGATGCTGGCGTCGGCGTGGAACGCGAACGTGAGAAGTACGGGCGGCCGCTTGCCGCCGCGGTTGCGCTTCATGTTGCGCAGCTCGAGGCGCACGATCTCCGGGGCGAACTGGTTCTCGGGGTCCGCGTCGTCGGGGTCGAGGGCCTCGATGGCCCACGTCTCGCGGGCAAGGTTGTGGACAAACACGCTCCCGAACGGCTTCTCGGGGAAGCGCCCCGCCTCGCCGCGGACGTGAGCCAGGACGAGGGTCGGCAGGCCGATCATCGCGCAGCCGGCGAAGAACTCCTGCGCTGCCGCGGCGCCGCCCATCGTGTCGCCGGTCGACGTCGCGGTCGTGTAGCTGTCGACGACGACCACCGTCACGCCGAAGGCGGCGGCGTCCTCGCGCACCAGGTGGGCCACGTCACGCAGCGGCCCTTTGCCCGCGGTCCAGTCGGGGCCATAGGGTTCGCGGTAGATGCCGCGCCGCAGCTCGTCATCCGTCAGGCCGAGGCCACGGAGGCGGGAGCCCCACTCTTCGGGATGACCTTCGTAGTCGAGGATCATCACGACGTGCCCGGAGCGCACGAGACGGCACACGAGGTGCGCCGTCGTGATGCCCTTCCCGGTCCCACCCTTGCCGTAGATGATCGTCACGCCCCGCGCGGCGATGAACGGCTCGGCCAGCTGGGGCGGCGCCGGACCGTAGTCGAGATCGAGCGCCGTCCGCCACCCGATCGAGGCTCGCGCCGCGGCCGCGGCCGCGGGGTCTCTGAGGACCTCTACCGCGTCCAGGTAGCGCGCGACGGCGCCCGGACCTGTGAAGCCGGCCCGGGCCAGGGACTCGGGGGCGCCGGCTGCCCACATGACGCGGCCCGCGACGTAGGCGGCGCGCTCGGCTGTCTCCATTCGGCGCCAGTCGTCGTCACCGTTGCGCTCGGCCTCATCCCAGACGGCCAGGGCGATCGTTCGGAGCGTCTTGGGCACGGCCCCGTCATCCCGACGAAGACCGTCGTCACGGGGCTCGACCAGGTCGTCGGGTGCCGTCGCGGGGTAGAGGTCGACCACCTCGCCGAGCTCGAGGTCAGCTTCCTCGGCCTCGAGGTCGGCCAGCTGCCGCTCGAGCTCGTGCGGCGCCATGTCGCCCCAGGGAGCGGGCTCGGCGCTCACGCGCTCGGCTCCCGCTCCCCGCCCGCGTCCAGCGCGGCGAGGCGAGCGTCAACGGCCGCGGCCTCCATCGTCAGTGCGTCCAGACGAACGCTCGCGGTGTCCCGCTGGGCGGCCCACCACTGGCGCCGACGGCCGATCCGCGCCGACAGGGCCACGAGCCTCGCTCGTTCGCGGGCACGATCCCGGCCGCTCACGCGGCCTCCGTGCCGTGCCGGCGACGGCCCCCGCCCGAGGTGGTGCCCGAGCGATCCCGGCCGCCGCCGTCGGAGGACTGACCGGCCGATGGGAGAACGGCGCCGGCCGCGATGTAGTCGGCGATCGCGCCGGCCGGGATCAGGCGCCGGCGCCCGACCCGCATCGATCGCAGCCGTCCCGAAGCGAGCTCCGAGTAGAGCGCCGTCCGGCCGACGCCACACGCCGCGGCCGCCTCGTCAACGCTCAGCAGCCGCTGAGGTGCTCCGGGATCGGGTCGGGCCTCGGCCACGATCTCAGCTCGCAGGGCCTCGACGAGCTCGACGAGAGCGGCCGCCAGACGATCGGTCATCGTGCCGGCTCGTCAGGTGCTGCATATGCAGCGGCAGCGCGAGCGCGCCTGGCGCGGCGCTCGCGGGCCTCGATGGCCTCGCGGATCAGCACGGCCGCCTGTTCGCGCCCGCCGCGCATTTCCCGCTCCGCGAGGGCGAAGAGCGCCTCGGCTACGGGCTCAGGCAGCGGGACCGTGATGCGTCGGGTGACCACCGCCACATTTAGTCCCGCCCGACCGGTGGCGGGGAAGGTGGCGGTGGTCGTAGTGACGGACTACAGCCGGCGGCGATCCTTCCCGAGCGCGTAGCGGACCGCGCCGCGGCTGACCCCGAGCTTGTCTGCGATCTGCCGCTCGCCGATCGGTCTCATCGCACGACCGTCGGCCGCAGCAGACTTTGCCTCCTGGGCCTCGAGGGCCTTACGGGCGGCGGCAACGGCATCCTGGGTGGTCATCGGCTTCGGGCCTCGACGATGCCCTTGTCGCGATACTGGCGCCGACGAGCCCACCACAACGAAGGCGGCACAGTCAGGGCACCGAGCCGCGATGCCTCCACCGCGGATGACCACCCACTCGACCGGCGCGGGGTCCCGAAGAGGGGCGAGGCACCCGCGATCGTGAATGATCGCGTCGAGCGCGTCGAACACGGCCGAAGTGGCCACGCCACGGGCGAGGTCGAACCAAGGTTGGATCGGACGCGTCGACGTCGCACTGACCAGCCCGGCCGGTGGTGCGTCGTCGCGCAGGACTGTCGGCCAGTCGCTCACGACGCACCACCCAGCGCCCGATCCATCGCGTCAGCGACCCGGCGCGGACCCTCGTCGACGGAGTGGGAGTAGATGTCCATCGTGATCGACGGGGAGGAGTGGCCGAGCATGTCGCTCACGTCCTGGACCGGCACGCCGCCCGACAGGCTCAGGGTCGCGGCGGTGTGCCGGAGGTCGTGAAGCCGGAGCCGGCCGATGCCCGTCCTCTTGACCAGCGCGGCCCATGCGCTCGTAACCGACTCGGGGTGCCAGAGTCGGCCCACCGGGTCCGTGAAGATCAGCCCGTCCCGGTCCTGCCAGGCCGTCCCGGCGGCCTCCCGCTCCCGGGCCTGGGCCTCGGCCTGCCGGCGGAGGGCGTCCCGGGCGAGGGCCGGCAGCGCGATTGTCCGCCGTGCCCGGCGGGACTTCGGCTCGGCGACCGCGTAACCGCCGGCCGCGGAACGGGCCAGTGCCCGAGACACGGTGAGCGTCCCGGCTGCCTCGTCAACGTCCGACCATCGCAGCGCCAGCAGCTCGCCACGCCGGAGCCCGGTGGCGAGTCCGAGGGCGACGAACGAGCCGAGGGGATCGCTCGCCACGGCGGCGAGGAACGCGCGCGCCTCGTCGGCGGAGAGCGCCCGGCGGAACGGCTCGGCCGTGCGTGGCGCCCGGGCCAGTTGGGCGACGTTGCGGACGATCAGCCCGTCCCGGGCGGCGTCAGTGAGACAGACAACGAGCACGCGGCGGGCGAGGGCCGCGGTCGACGCGGCCGAACCGGCGCCGATCATGCCCGACGTCATGCCTTCGACGTCGGAGGGCCGGAGGCGGGCGAGCTCGACCCGGCCGAGGGTGGGGATCACGTGCCGGTGGAGGGCGATCCGGTAGACCGCCAGGGTCGCCGGCCGAACGCGGTGGGCGACGAGCCCGAGCCAGCGTTCCGCCCAGGTCGCCACGGTGGGCGTCCGACCGGTCGCGCGCTCCGCTCGGGCGTCCTTCAGCTTGCGCTTGATCTCCGCGTCAGTCTTCGCCGAGAGGTAGCGGCGCACGGGCTCGCCGGTGAGGGCGTGCGGGACGGTGACGGCGGCGCGGAGTCGCCCGTCCGCCGTCGTGTAGATCGTGCCGTCCCCGTGGCGCCCACGTTGACGGCTGCTAGACTCGGCCACGTCGCGTGCCTCCTACATAGGCGTGCGATCCGGGCGGCCTCCGGCGTCTACCGGGGGCCGTCCCCACCGTCAGTCCGGCGGTGTCCGTACATGATGCCACTTCCGCTGCCATCGTGCGCGGTTCGCGCTACTCCAGGTAGTCCTTCAGCTTGCGGCTCCGGCTCGGGTGGCGAAGCTTGCGGAGGGCCTTCGCCTCGATCTGGCGGATCCGCTCGCGGGTCACGTTGAACTCGCGACCCACCTCCTCGAGCGTGCGCGCGCGCCCATCCTCGAGGCCGAACCGGAGCTGGAGGACTCGCCGCTCGCGGCCCGTGAGCGAGTCGAGCACCGCCTCGACCTGCTCCTTCAGGAGCTGGTGCGAGGCCGCCTCGGCCGGCGCCAGCGCCCCGCGGTCCTCGATGAAGTCGCCGAGGTGGGAGTCCTCTTCTTCGCCGATCGGCGTCTCGAGGCTCACCGGCTCCTGGCTGACCTTCATGATCTCGCGGACCTTCTCGGGGGTGACGACCACCTCCTGGCCCTTCGACATCGCCTCGGCGATCTCCTCGACCGAGGGCTCGCGGCCGAGCTCCTGGAGGAGCTGCCGGCTCACCCGGATGAGGCGGTTGATCGTCTCCACCATGTGGACCGGGATCCGGATCGTGCGGGCCTGGTCGGCGATCGCGCGGGTGATCGCCTGCCGGATCCACCACGTGGCGTACGTCGAGAACTTGAAGCCCTTCTCGAAATCGAACTTCTCGACCGCCCGGATGAGGCCGATGTTGCCCTCCTGGATGAGGTCGAGGAACGACATCCCGCGCCCGATGTACTTCTTGGCGATCGACACGACGAGACGCAGGTTCGCGGACGTGAGCTGCTCGCGCGCATCCCGTCCGATCTTCACGATGTCGCCCTTGCGGTGGGCGAGCTTCGTCGACAGCGGCACCTCCGGGTCGTAGCCCATCCGCTTGAGGAGGTCGGCGTCGTGGCCGGCGAGGATCCAGCGCTCGAGCGCCGGGAACGCGACCTCCTCGCGGGTCCACTCGTAGATCGCGCGGAGCCCCGGGTTGTCCCGCGAGTCGAGGTCGCCGTTGTGGACCGCGAGGTACGCCCAGTCGAGGAGCGTGACGAACGCCTCCGGCGAGAGCGCCTCGGCGTAGGCGGCGAGGAGCTTCTTCGCTTCCCGGAGGAGATCCTTCGTCCCGTTCGACTGCGCGTCGCGGGCCGCCTTCACGAGGTGGAAGTCGGGGTGCGGGACGAGGAGGTCCAGGGCGCCCTCGTCGGCGATCGCCTCGCGGACGATCCGGTGGGCGTCCTCCCCGTGCGGGAGGCGGTGCTGCGGCTTCGCGGTGCGCGTCTTCCGCTCGGTGTCGTGGAGCGTCCACTCGTGGAGGCTGATCATCGCCTTCCACGGGAACTCGACCATCCACTCGCCGAGCTCGATCGCCTTCGCGAGGACCACCTCCTCTTCCGCCGTGAGGAGGGCGACCTTGCCGATCTCCTTGAGGTACATCCGGACCGGGTCGTCGATCCCGATCATGTCCGCCGAGAGAGCCTCGAGCTCCTCCGGCGTCGGCTCCTCGAGCGCCTTCTCGTCGAGCTTCGCCGGGGCGTCCGCCGCCCCGACGGCGTCGGCCGCGTCGGGCACGAGGCCCGGCACGATGACCGTCGCCATGTCGCCGTTGACGTCCACCGCGAGGTCGACGTCGACGCCGGCGAGCTCGGCCGCGGCCGGCTCGGCGCCGAGGTCGATCTCGTCCTCGTCCGCCTCGAGCGGCGCGTCGAGGGCGCCCTCCTCGTCGGCCTGCCCGGCGAGCGGCTCGTCCTCGATGACGGCCGTGGCGCGCGCGGCGCCGCGCGGGTGCGCGTTCGGGGCCGTGCCCGCGGCGGCCTTGCGGCGGCGCGGGGTCGCGGCGAGCACCGCCTCCACGAGCGCGGCGTCGGCAGGATCCTGGGTCATCGTCGTCCTCCAGCTGGGCGCGCCGTCGGCTTCGCGAGCAGGCTCGCCTGCTCGAGCCGCCGGTGGAGCGCGCGGCGGTTCTCGTTGTGGTGGGAGATCTCGGTCATGAAGCGGTCGATCGCGGCGCGATCGCCGGCCCGCTCGGCCTCGGCCAGCTCGGCGCGGGAGAAGCGGTCACGCTCCTCGAGGTGGTCGAGGTCGAGGCGGAGGAGGCACTGCTCGATCCCCTGCTCCGCGAGCGCGGGATCGGGCCGCCCGGCCGGCCCGCCGGCGGCGGCGACCGCGGTCCCGCCGAGGAGCGCGGCCATGAGGGCCCGCGTCTCGTCGTCGAGCCGGGCGTAGACGGCCTCGGTCGTGTACAGCCCCGCCTCGCGGACGGCGAGGATCGCGGCCCACAGCTCGCGGGCCGGCGTCGAGGGCAGGTCCGCCGGGGCGAGGCGCTCCGCGGTCTCGACCTGCAGCTCCGGGGCGAGGAGGAGGAAGCGGAGGAGCTCGCGCTCGACGGGGTCGACCGCGCGGAGGACGGCGCGCGGATCGAAGGCGTCGGGCGAGGCCATGACGGCGTCGGCGGTGATCCGCCCGTCCGTCGCGCCACCGGCGACCCCGCTCGCCGCCCCGCCGCGCCCGCCCGGGCCGCCGCGCCCGCCGTCGGGCGCGCGGTGGAGGGCCTCGAGGAGGACCCGCTCCTCGACCCCCGACGCCTGGCGGAGTGCCTGGAGGTACCCGTCACGGAGGACCGGGTTGCGGACGGTCCGGAGCGTCGGGAGGAGCGCGTCGACGAAGCGGGCCCGGCCGCCGGTCGTTCGCAGGTCCGCGCCCCGGGCGTGGTGGTCGATGAGGTACTCGACGATCGGGAGCGCGGTCCGGATCGCCTCGCGCCACGCGTCGGGATTCTCGCGGATGACCTCGTCGGGATCCTTCCCGTCGGGGAGCCGGGCGACCCGCACCTCGTCGAGCTCGACGTCCGTCTCGGCCGCGGCGAGCTGCCGCGTGAGCGCCTCGAGCGCGGTGACGCCGAGCGTGCCGGCCTTCTCGCCGGCGGGGTCGACGTCGTACGCGAGGACGATCTTCTTCGCCGCGTACCGGATGAGGAGGGCGACCTGGCCGGGGGTCAGCGCCGTCCCGAGGCTCGCCACGACGTTCGTGTACCCCGCCTGGTGGGCCATGAGGGCGTCGGTGTAGCCCTCGACGATGACGGCGGTCCCGCCCTTCCGGATCGAGGCCTTCGCCCGGTCGAGGAGGTAGAGCGTGCGGCTCTTGTCGAAGAGCGGCGTCGCCGGGGAGTTCAAATACTTCGGGCCCTCCGGGTCGGCGCCGTCGGCGCCCTTCAGGACCCGCCCGCCGAGCCCCGTCGCGTTCCCCGTCGCGTCCCGGATCGGGAAGATGACGCGGGACCGGAAGCGGTCGTACGCGCCGTTCCCGCCCTTCCGCAGCGACGCCAGGCCGGCCTCGACGAGCTCCGGCGCCCCGATCTGGCGCCGCTTCTCGAGCGTCCGTCCGAGGGCATCCCAGTCGCCGGGCGCCCAGCCGAGCCCGGCCCATTCGATCGTCTCGTCGGAGAACCCGCGGTCGCGGAGGTACTCCAGCGCCCGCTCGCCCTCGGCCGACTTCGTGAGGACGGCGTGGTAGAAGGCGATCGCGCTCTCGATGACGTCGTGGAGGCGCTTCCGGTGGGCGTCCTCGCGGCTGGTTCGCTCGTCGATCTCGACGCCGGCGCGGGCGGCGAGGAGGCGGAGCGCCTCCGGGAAGGCGAGGCCGTCGCGGCGCATGACGAAGCTGAAGACGTCGCCCCCCTCGCCGCAGCCGAAGCAGTGCCAGCTCTCGCGCGCGGGCGTGATGATGAAGCTCGGCGTCTTCTCCGCGTGGAACGGGCAGAGGCCCTTGTACGTGGTCCCGGCCTTCTTCAGCTGGACCGTCTCCCCGACGACGTCGAGGACGG